>JAEELG010000062.1 GCA_016288775.1 Bacteroidales bacterium
TAATGGCAATTGGCTAAAAAGCAATCAGATTCCTGAAGATAACTATCTCTATGATGCTTTTCAGGAGGTCGGTGACCGTACCAAGCTACAAATCCAAGAAATCATAGAGGAGGTCTCTCAAGATAAACACGCCCGTCAAGGCAGCATCGCCCAGAAGATTCGGGATTTCTACAACTCGGGCATGGATTCAGTGGCCATCAACAATCGAGGCTACAGCGAACTGCTTCCATACTTCGAAAAGATAGACCGGTTGAGCGATAAAACACAACTTGCCGCACTTATCGGACAGTTTCACGATGATGGATTTAAACCCTTCTTTACTGCCGGACTCATCGTTGACTGGAAGAATGCCGACAGATATATTATGGTGGCCTTTCAAGACGGCTTCAGCCTTCCAGTCCGCGATCTGTATCTTGAAGAAGAGGCTAAGGTAATATGCGATAATTATTTGGAGCACATTGCCAACATGTTCCGACTTACCGGCACAGATACCACCTTGGCAACGATCAATGCCCAAAATGTTCTTGACATGGAGACGGAACTCGCCAGAATATCAATGCCTATGGAGGAAATGCTTGATCCTCAGAACCTATATCACTTCAAGAGCCGTGAAGAATTCCAGGCCTCAACGCCCAACTTCAACTGGGACAATTACTTCGCCGCCATTGGCGCGCCGGTCTTCGACAGTCTCAATGTAGCATCACCCGACTACTTCGTCGCACTGGACAAGGTCATTCAAAGCGCGGACCTCAGCACCATAAAAGACTACCTGCGTTGGAAAGTGATCACCAATAGCGCCCCTTTGCTCAGCGACGATCTGGTCACCGAAGACTTCAACTTCTTCAACAACTTCCTCTATGGTCAAGAGACGCAAAAACCCCGTTGGCGCCGCGTACAGAGCAGATTATCCAATCATTTGGAGATGGCTGTCGGCAGGCTGTATGTCGAGAAATACTGTCCTTATGAAGCCAAAGAGCATGCTCAGGAACTTGTCGAAAACATGAGTCTGGCTCTTGGAGAACGCATCAAGCATCTCGACTGGATGAGCGAAGAGACCAAAGCCAAAGCCCTCAACAAGCTTGCGTGTATGAATATGAAAATAGGCTATCCCGACAAATGGATGGACTATAGCGAGCTCGAAGTCACGCCGGATTCCTATTTCCAGAACGTGCACCGTGCCATTCGCTTCGAGAACGCGATAGACATGGCCAAGATCGGCACTCTCGTCGATAGGGATGAATGGGATCTATCTCCGCAAACCGTCAATGGCAATTACAGGCCGGAAAAGAACCAGATCACGCTTACGGCGGCTGTCCTTCAGCCCCCATTCTTCAATTTGGATGCTGACGATGCCGTCAACTATGGAGCCATCGGCCAGGCTATCGCTCACGAGATGACCCACGGGTTCGACAACTCCGGGCGAATGTATGATGAGAACGGCAACCTCAATAATTGGTGGACAGAAGACGACGATGCCAAGTTCACTGAACGGGCCGGACAATTCGTGAAACTGTTCGACGAGTTCGAACTTTTCGGCTATCACGTCAGTGGAGAACGCACGTTGGATGAGAATATCGCCGATCTGGGAGGCCTCAATGTGGCTTGGGATGCCTACCAGATGACCGACGAGGCGAAAGCGGGCAAACCCATTGACGGCTTTACGCCCGCTCAGCGTTTCTTCATCAGCTACGCTACTGTATGGCGCTGCCTGATTCGTAACGAGGCTCTCGAGCTTCAGATGGTAGAAGATCTGCACGCGCCCCACGAAGCCCGGGTTAACCGAACTCTCGGCTCGATGCCGCACTTCTACGAAGCCTTCGACATTCCGGAAGGTAGCAAGATGTTTATTGATCCCGAAGAGCGGGCTGCCATTTGGTAATTCAGCGGAAACAAATATCAATTAAAAACCAAACAATGCCAATATGAAAAAGTATTTGATTGCGGTGCTTGCCGCAGCCCTTTGCTCCTGCACCTTCAACGTGAACACCACCAGCGGAAAGATTGTCCGCTGCAAAGGTCCCATCCAGGTGAAGACCCTGGAAGAAATCACCGGCTTCAACAGCATTGTGGTGCAAGGGGCGGCGGACCTCTTTCTCATCCAGCAGGCGGCATTCGAGGTGACCGTCCGCGCCAACGAAGAGGTCTTTCAGTATCTTGACTACCAGGTGGTGGACGGCACGCTGTACATCCAGAACAAAGACCGGGTGAATATTACAGCCGACACCTACGACATCACCATCGGCCTTCCCTCCCTCACCGCCATTACGGTCAACGGGGCTGCCGACGTGAAATGGAAATCGCCCTACACCTCGGAGAAGGACATGGCCATCAAGGTGAACGGTGCCGGAGACCTGGAGCTGGGCGGGGTATCCGTACCGGCCCTTTCCATTGTGGTGAACGGAGCCGGAGACGTAGATGCAGCCTCGCTGGACGTTGATACCCTGGCCATTACGGTCAATGGGGCCGGCGACGTGCTGGTGTCCGGCGTTTCCGACACCGCGTTCTTCAAAGTGAACGGCGCCGGCATGATTGACGCCCGCAACCTGGATTGCGAAGCCGTGGAGACCAAACGCGCCGGAGTGGCCGTGATTCGCCTGAAAGACTAGGAGAAGTATTTCCGGATATTCTCCGCCATCTCGTGGGCCAGACGGGCTCTTGCCTCAAGGGAATACCAGGCGATGTGCGGGGTGAGATGCAGCCTTTCGGGGTGCTGCAGATTCATCAGGGGGCTGCTCTTCGGGAGCGGCTCCTTTACGTATACGTCCAGGCCTGCGCCGGCGATGAGGCCTTCGTCCAGGGCTCTTGCCAGGTCTTCTTCCACGGCAATGCCGCCGCGGCCGGTATTCACCAGGAAGGCGCTCTGTTTCATTTGTTTGAACTGCTCGTAGCCGATGAGTCCGGCGGTACGTTCATTGTACGGCGCGTGGATGGAAATGACGTCTGAACGCTCCAGCAGTTCCGGCAGTTCCACGGCGGGAAACTCCGTGCAGTGACGGGTTCCTGAAGTGGAATAGTAGATGACCTCCATGCCGAAAGCCTTGGCGATATGCGCCACTTTCTGGCCGATGGCACCCATGCCCACGATGCCGAGGGTTTTGCCCGTCAGCTCCACGAAAGGATGCCGGTAATCTACGTGGACCTTGTTGAGGCTGTACTGCCCTCCCTTGACGAATTCCTCATAATGGAAAGCCCGGCCGGCCAGGTTCAGGATGTGCATCCAGGCGGTCTGGGCCACGGAATCCGTGGAATAGGCAGCTACGTTCCGCACGGCGACGCCGCGCTCTTCGCAAAGCTTAACGTCTATGTTGTTAATGCCGGTGCCGGCTTCACAGACCAGTTTGAGCCGGGGCGCGGCGTCCAGGAAAGCCTGGTCCACAATTACTTTGTTGAGGCACACGACATCTGCCTCCTTCACCCGCTGGCGGGCTTCTTCTGCGGTGGAGCTGGGATAGCAGGTTAATTCGCCCAGCGCGGCCATTTCTGCCAGCGAGGCGTCGCCCATGGTTATGGCATCCAAAAATACAATCTTCATGGATACAAATTTAGCGAAAATTTGTATATTTATGCCCTCGAATGAGTAAGGTATCGGAAATATTGGCGAAGATAGACGAGAAAGCGCCCTATTCCATGGTGGTGGAAGCCTCCGTGCGGGACTACTGCGTGCTGGCCCTCCAGTTCCTCCGGGGACAGGCCAACTTTGCCCGCTACTTCGAATCGGCCCTGCCGAATCCCCTGCCGGCGCTGGAAAAAGAAGCCGTCACCAGAAAATATGCCGCAGAACGTTACTGCAGCCAGCTCTACTCCCCTACAGGCGAAGCGCTGCTGGCCGATGCCATCGCAGACCTCGCTTTTGCGCAGGCTGAACGCCTGACGCTGGTCACCCCGTCTTCCCCGCAGGCAGACGACAGGGAACGTGCAGACGTTTACATCGTCGCAGTCTATACCCTCTTTGCCCTGGCCCTTCACGGCCGTACAGACTTTGCCGTGCTCTTCCTGGAAGCCTGGGCCAACTTTGTAAACTTTGCCAGCGCCCGCACCGTGCGAAAGCACTATGACAGGAGCTGGCAAAGCAGATATAACCCTCTTTTCTATCCGCTGGGCTAGGCACCCAGGCGGGCGGCCAGGCGCTTGCGGATTTCCTGGAGGAACTGCAGGGAGGTCAGGCCCTTAGGGGTGATACCTTCGGAAAGGTTCACCAGGTCTTTGGTCTCCAGACCCTCGTTCAGGGTGTCGAAGCAGGCCTGCTCCAGCTGGTTGGCATAATTCACCAGTTCGGGGAGGTTGTCCAGTTCGCCGCGCTTGCGGAAGGCGCCGCTCCAGGCGAAAATGGTAGCCATGGGGTTGGTGGACGTCTCTTCGCCCTTCAGCCACTTGTAGTAGTGACGGGTTACGGTGCCGTGGGCGGCCTCGTACTCGTACTTGCCGTCCGGGCTGACGAGGACGGAAGTCA
>JAEELG010000063.1 GCA_016288775.1 Bacteroidales bacterium
GTGCCAATGTTTGAGTGCCTGCCCTGGGAATAATCCGGAACAAGCTCTTCAACCACTACGTACAGCATTGCGCCGGCGGCGAAGGCCAGCATGTACGGCATGATGCCGATGATAGAAGTGGCCAACAGCAGGACCAGCGCGCCGCCGATAGGCTCCACAATGCCGCTCAGCGAGCCGATGCCGAAGGATCTCCAGCGGCCGTTCCCTTCCGCCCTCAAAGGCATGGAGATAATGGCCCCTTCCGGGACGTTCTGAATGGCGATACCGAGCGAGAGCGCCAGGGCTCCGGCCATATTGAAATCGGCCGTCAGTGCGCCCGCAATGGCCACGCCCACGGCCATTCCCTCCGGGAAGTTGTGGATGGTGACGGCCAGCGCAAGTTTGGCGGTACGTGACAGGCGGCTTTTCGGGCCCTCTGTGCTGCCTGACGGATGGATGTGCGGGGTGACGTAGTCGATGAGCAGCAGGAAGGCGAATCCGGCCAGCAGGCCGATGGTCGGCGGCACGACGGCAGCTGCGCCCTCCCCCATCCCGATGGCCGGAATGATCAGCGACCACACCGATGCTGCGACCATCACGCCGGAGGCGAACCCCAGCAGCACCTTCTGCAGCAGCGCGGGCATATCCCGCTTCATGAAAAACACGAAGGCCGATCCCAGGGCGGTCCCCAGGAACGGAATCATCAATGCAGTGAATACAGGATTCATGACACAAAGGTACGAAACCTTCAGTGTTTATGAAATCCCCATTTTTAGCGATTTTCCAGCAGATTCCGGTTGGGGTTGCCTTATATGGTTACATTGATGCAGTAAACCTTGCCGTTCTCGAGCGGGAGGGTGCTCGGGAGGGTTATCTGCTTGTCACCGGCGGGGAACACGTCGATTTGCGTAGGGTTCCCGGTATGATAATCGTAATAGTAGCCGCCAAACTGGAGGCACAATTTATAACCAGCTTCGAGGTTCCTGTCGAAGCGGACGGGCACAAAGAAGGTTTTCGTGACAGGGGTATCCTCATTCATTTGGAAATTGCTGTAATAGCCGGCTGAGATAAGGAAATAGTCCAACGGTCCTTTCTCCTCCGTTTTAGGTTTCCCCGTATAGCTATCGGTGGTCACGTCCAGGGAGGATCTCCGGACGAATACCGGATCCATCATCGGATAATCGTCATAATCGTTCGATTCAGGATCCACGCACTTGATGCGGATGGAATTGATATTTGCCCCGTAGTAAGGCTCACCGTCATACGGCAGATTCTGGAGGGTAGCCTCGATGCGGAACACGGCGAACAGGTGTTCCAGGTTCACGTGGGCGACATCGCCGGAGAGCGTCACCTCGCCCAACATCAGATCGACGTCGGAGACAGCATCAGAATTATTGTCCTGCAGGGGGCTCGAAGGGGTCGAAAGGTTTCGTATGTAAATGAACGGATCGCCCACCGTCACGCATTCGAAGATTGATACGCCTGCGTACGAGTCCACATCCGGATACAGGCAGATGATTCTGTCCCCTGCGTTTCCGGTCCAGCAGCCGGAGAATTCAGCTTTCGTTCGGCCTCTCTCCCCGGTAGATGTGAACCTGTCGACGGCCGTGATGCCGTTCTCGTCGAAAGAAACCACGGTAATGGCTTCATCCGAGTCCCAGGAGCCTTCCAGCGACTTCTCGGACGAGTTATAATCATAGACCGTCTTCGTCTCCGGCGGGGCGACGACTGACGCCTGTATCGTCATAGGGACGCCCACCTTCACCTCGGGCTTTGAGATCTGGCAGCTGCTCATCAGCACGGCCGCGCAGGCAGTCATTACGATAAATGTTATGATGCGTTTCATCTTGCTGTCATTGTTACGGTTAGAAAGTAAGATCCCATCCGTGCCCCATATCGGGCACTTCCCCGCTGCCACAGACCATTCCCGCCTGCCTGATCTCGATGACCCTCGTCACAGGCTGTTCATATGTGTATTTCAGTGATTCGTCCATATTCGATGGCTTTGTCAGTACGGTGTAAATATAATAAAAACCTAGTGATTTCAACTCTATCATTGTCGCGAGATACATGGCGGCGGCTTCTGATGGATTTCGCGGCGGTATTTTGGGCAAAATGGGGTGAAATCGTGACGCGAGATACATGGGAAGGGCTCCAGATGGATTACGCGGCAAAGGGGAGGGATTAGCCCGCTCCGCGGTGAAGGGATTAGTCACGGCTGCGCCGTGCCTTTTCCCTTGGGCTCCGGGAGCAATCAACAGGAAGGCGTGTCGGAAACCGACACTTTTTGCGTACAGGCACATCCTTACGTGAGCGGGCTCACGACGGACACGCCTGTACGCAAAAACGCCGCACTCGCGTGCGGCGCCTTCCGTTGATTGCATAGCGCGGAGGAAGAGGGATTCGAACCCCCGGAACGTTGCCGTTCAACAGTTTTCAAGACTGCCGCCATCGACCACTCGGCCATTCCTCCATTCGGGACTGCAAAGATAGATAAAATATCGCTGATTCCAAACTGCCGTAACCAGACCGATCTTTCAGTCACAAAAAAGGTCGGATTTGTGACCTAACCTGGAATAATCAGGCTTTTAGTCACAAATAACGCCGGTTTTGTGACTAAACCGGGGAAAGTCGGGCTTTCGGTCACAAATAACGTCGATTTTGTGATCGAACCGGGGAAAATCGGGCGTCCGTCCTCAAAACAGGCCGGATTTGAGGACGGAAAGGGCCTCGCGGGTCGCAGAGAGCGCCTCTCCGCACTCAAAAGCGCCTCGCAGTCCTCAGAAAGGGCCTCTCAGCCTTCGGAGAGCGCCTCGCGGGCTTCGGAGAGGATGGGGGCGGAGTAGGAGACGAAGTCGTCCCAGCGGTAATAGCCTCCGCCGAGGTCTTCGAGGGGCATTTTCAGGGGTTCCTCGTTGAGAAGGGGGACGAAGATGAGGTCGCCCCTGCGGCCGCGGAAGAGCACCAGCTGAAGGTTGGACGCCATGGGGATACGCGACACGTCCCAGACCTCCCAGGCGCGGGAGAGGTCGTCGATCTCGGCGTTCCAGCCGTCGAGCCTGAGCATCGCGAACAAGGCCATCATGCAGCCGTCGTGCCCGAAACGCAGGCGCACGGTCACGCCAGTCATGAGGTCCTGGGGCACTTTTTCGAGGATATCGCCCAGCACCGATTCCGACAGATAGCAGGCGCGCCTGTCGTAGCCAGGCCAGCGGCTCTTGGCCACATAGAACGAATAATTGTCCAGACGGCCGAGCAGCGTCATCTCGTCGAAGGTGAACGCCCGGATCAGCTCATCGCCGAAGCCGCAGCTCGGCATATTCATCGCCACGTCGAAGAAATCGCGCTCGAAGCCCAGGGGGTCGCACACGCCGGAGAGCCAGCCATAGTCGGAGAATAGCCGGCGGCAGAACGGCTCCGGATCGATCAGGCCGGCGACATACTCGTCGAAGGCCGGACGCCAGAGGCCAGTCCCCTTCTTCCAGAGGATGTCGTACTCCGTGGCACGGGGATTCTCCAGCATGTGCTGGTTGATCCGACCCTGATATGACCTGGAAGCGTCGGCGTAAACGAACAGGCCAGGACGCAGCGCCTGAAGTTCGCCGGTGAAGTTGAGCATGGAGAGCATGGTGCGCTCAAAACTGGTGGAGTTCGCCTCCACCAGGGCGCCGCGCCGGAACAGCGACGGATACCGCTCCACCATGCGCCGGGCTATCTCCCGCTGCTGCGCTGCGCCGAGCGGCGTAAGCTCGCCCTCGTGCATCTGGAACCCGGGGTACATCGCCACGTAGTCGCGCCAGACACGCTCCCCTTCCGGGGTCAGCATGCCTGCGGCGGCCGCCTTTTCCAGCACCGAATACACAAAAGCGTATTGCTCCGGATTCACCAGATACCTGGACCCGTGCCTGCCGTAATGACTGATATGCACCGGCTTGTAGCCTGCCGGCGGCTTGGGCAGTTCGGCGACCGAAGAAGGATACAGCCTGCTCGTTCCCATCATCCACCCCGTAACCTCCTGGCCGTCAGCGGTGAGGAAAACCGGATCCGACGGCTCGGCCCGCAGGCACGAGACGAAAACCAGCAGGGCTGCCATCAGGATGCAGTGTACCCGGAGTGTCACTTTCCCTAATACTACGGCACTCCGGGTACACTGCATCCTGCAGACGTGGCTACTTTGCCTCCTTCTTTTTGTCATCGGAGGCAAAGAATCTCCACTGGAAAAGAATCATGTAGAAGGCGCCGACCGTCACGCACGAATCGGCGAAATTGAACACCGGGCTGAAGAACAGAACCTGCCCCGTAGAACTGTAGATCAGAGGGAAATAAAACATATCCACCACCTTCCCGAACATGAACGGAGCGTAATCCCAGATCATGCCGTAGAACAGACAGTCGATGATATTCCCGAATGCGCCCGCCGTGATAAGCGTAAGCCCCACGAGCACGCCCACGGGAGCCTTGTTCTTGCGGTTCAGCGAAGATATCCACCAGATGAGGAGGCCGCACAGCACAACCCGGAACAGCGACAGCAGGAACTTCCCCACCGCGCCGCCGAACTTCATTCCGAAAGCCATGCCCTCGTTCTCCACGAAGCACAGCCGGAACCAGTTGCCCAGCACATAGATCTGCTGCCCGAGCTCCATGTTGGTCTTGACCAGGTACTTGATTACCTGATCCACGACCACCAGGAAAATCCCGAGCGCCACAAGCCAAGCCCCTCTGGAAATTTTCATTTCCTTCCGGCTTTGGCGAGTTTTTCCTTTGCCTCAACGGTGAGGGTGGCATGGGGAACGAGGCGGAGGCGCTCCTTGGGGATGAGCTTGCCCGTCTCACGGCAAATGCCGTAGGTCTTGTTCTCGATGCGCACGAGGGCGGCCTCAAGGTTCTGGATGAACTTGTACTGGCGCTGTGCCAGCTGGCTCGCCTCCTCCTTGGAAAGCTGGTTGGCTCCGTCGTCCTCCACCGTCTTGAACGAAGGCGAAGTGTCCTCGATGTCGTTGGAGCCGTTGTGCATAATAACCTGACGGAGAGTGTCGTACTCCGCCCTTGCCTTGGCCAGCATCTGCTCGATAATGGCCTTGAACTCAGCAAGTTCCTCGTCGGAATAACGCTTCTTTACTTCTTCTGCCATAATTATTTTCTTGTAAGGTTTAGTTTTATTGTGGTATCTTCCCAGGCAATCTCCTGCGCCGTCTCGGGGGCCTCGGAAAGCGGCTTCAGGCCAAGGCTCACGGACAGGGTCTGGGAAGCGACATAGTCGCCCCAGGCCTCGAGCGCCCTGGCTATACCGTCGTAAGCGGCGCCGTCGGCATACACCACGGTGTCGATACGGTCGGTGAGTTCGAATCCGCTCTCCTTGCGGAGATTCTGGATGGGGTGAATCAGTTCGCGGGCGGTTCCCTCGAGTACCAGCTCGGGGGTCTGCACGATGTCGAGAGCCACGGTGAGGGTGGCCTCGGTGGCCACGAGCCAGCCGGGCATGTCCTCGGAAGTGATCTCGTAGTCGCCGGGATGCAGCGTCACGGGGCCGGAAGGGAGCTCCAGCACGTATTCGTCGGAGCGCTCGATGCCGGCGATCACATCCTGCCCGAGGGTGCCGAACGCGGCGGCGATTTCCTTCATCTGCTTGCCGTAGATCTTGCCCAGGGTCTTGAAATTGGGCTTGATCTTCTTGGTGATGATGCCGGTGGTGTCGTGCAGGAACTCGATTTCCTTCACGTTCACCTCGGTGAGGAAGATGTCGCGCACCTTCTCGATGTGGGCCTTCACCTCGTCGTCGAGCACGGGAACCAGCACCTTGGCGAGCGGCTTGCGCACGTTGATGCCGACCTTCTTGCGGAGCGCCAGCACCATGCTGGACGCCTTCTGCGCGAAGGACATGCTCTCCTCCAGCGCTTCGTCCACCAGTGAGGAGTCGTAGCCTGGCATGGGCTCGTAGTGCACCGACTCGCTGCCGGGCACCAGGTCGAGCCACAGGCGCTCCATGAAGAACGGAGCTATGGGCGCGCCCATCAGCGCAACTCCCTTCAGCACCTCGTAGAGGGTCTGGTAACAGGCGAGCTTGTCCTCACTCATTCCGGAGCCCCAGAGGCGCTTCTTGTTCAGGCGGATGTACCAGTTGGACAGGTCGTCGCACACGAAATCCTGCACCAGACGGCCTGCAGTGGTGATATCGTAGTCCTCGTAGGCGGCCTTGACCTCCTTTGCGAGGGTGTTGAGCTTGCTGATGATCCAGCGGTCGAACATGGGCCTCTGCGCGTACGGCACGGGCGGCGCTGCGGGATCGAAGTCGTCGAGGTTCGCATACAGAGCGAACACCGAGTAGGAGTTGTACAGCGTGCCGAAGAACTTGCGGCGCACCTCCTCCACGCCGGCCTCGTCGAACTTGAGGTTGTCCCAGGGCTGGGCGTTGGTCATCATGTACCAGCGCAGGGCGTCGGGGCCGTAGGTGTCCATCGCCTTGAAGGGGTCGACGGCGTTGCCGAGGCGCTTGCTCATCTTCTCGCCCTTCTTGTCGAGCACCAGGCCGTTGGAAATCACCCTCTTGAATGCGGGCGTGCCGCTCACCATGGTGTGGATGGCGTGTAGGGTGTAGAACCAGCCGCGCGTCTGGTCCACGCCCTCGGCGATGAAGTCGGCGGTGCAGCCGAAGTCGGGGCTGTCGATGCCGCGCAGGCCCGTCTGGGCGTACGGCATGGCGCCTGAATCGAACCACACGTCGATAAGGTCGGACTCGCGCTTCATCTTCTTGCCGGAGGCGCTTACGAGGAAGATTTCGTCCACATACGGACGATGAAGGTCTATCTTGTCGTAGTTCTCCTTGCTCATGTCGGCGGGGTCGAAGCCCGCGTCGCGCAGGGGGTTGGACGCCATGAATCCGGCGGCCACGGCCTTGTCGATCTGGGCGTAGAGCTCCTTGACGCTGCCGATGCATATCTCCTCCTTGCCGTCCTCGGTGCGCCAGATGGGCAGCGGGGTTCCCCAGTAGCGGCTGCGGCTGAGGTTCCAGTCCTGGATGTTCTCCAGCCACTTGCCGAAGCGGCCGGTACCGGTGGATTCCGGCTTCCAGGCTATCTGGTCGTTGAGCTCCATCATCTGCTCGCGTACGGCGGTGGTACGGATGAACCAGCTGTCCAGCGGATAGTAGAGGACGGGCTTGTCGGTGCGCCAGCAGTGGGGATACGAGTGCACGTGCTTCTCGATGCGGAACGCCTTGCCTGCGGCCTTGAGCATCACGCAGAGGTCGACGTCCAGAGTGGGGGCGTCGGCGGGAAGGGTGGCGTCGTAGGCGTTCTTCACGTAGCGGCCGGCCCACTCGGCGTACGACGCATCCACGCGGGAGGCGACGAACGCGGGGTCGAGGTCTTCGATGCGGTAGAAGCGGCCCTTGGTGTCGACCTGCGCCTGGGGATCGCCGTTGCGGTCGACGACCTGCAGCGCGGGCACGCC
This sequence comes from Bacteroidales bacterium, assembly GCA_016288775.1. GTDB lineage: Bacteria > Bacteroidota > Bacteroidia > Bacteroidales > UBA932 > Cryptobacteroides. The sequence goes on from JAEELG010000063.1 coordinate 7,429, forward strand.
GGCGGCCTTGGCCACCTTGGCGTCGTCGGCACCGAAGGTGGGTGCGATGTGCACGATGCCCGTTCCTTCCTCCGTGGTCACATAGTCGCCGAGAATGACGCGGAACGCGCCTTCGTCGGGACGGAACCAGGGGATGAGCTGCTCGTAGCGCATGCCTTCGAGCTCCTTGCCCTTGAACGTGCCGGGGAGCACCTCGTAAGGCACCTTGTCGTTGAACCATGCGCCCACGAGTGCCTGGGCAACGATGTATGTTGCGGGAGCGCCGGTGTAGGGGTTGGCGCTGCGCACCTTGACGTAGTCGATGTTGGGCCCCACGCAGAGGGCGGTGTTGGACGGAAGCGTCCAGGGGGTGGTGGTCCAGGCCAGGAAGAACAGGTCGTCCTCGCCCACCACCTTGAACTGCACGCAGCAGGTGGTGTCCTTGACGTCGCGGTAGCAGCCGGGCTGGTTGAGCTCGTGCGTGCTGAGACCGGTGCCGGCGGCGGGGCTGTACGGCTGGATGCTCTTGCCCTTGTAGAGCAGGCCCTTGCCGTAGATGTCCTTCAGGAGGTACCAGAGGGTCTCGATGTAGCGGTTGTCGTAGGTGATGTACGGGTCGTCCATGTCCACCCAGTAGCCGATGCGCTCGGTGAGGGTGCGCCATTCGGCGGTGTACTTCATCACCTCGCGGCGGCAGGCGGCGTTATAGTCGGCTACGCTGATCTTGGAGCCTATGTCTTCCTTGGTGATACCGAGGAGTTTTTCGACTCCGAGCTCCACCGGCAGGCCGTGGGTATCCCATCCGGCGCGGCGGCGGACCTTGAAACCGCTCTGTGTCTTGTAGCGGCATACGGCGTCCTTGATGCTCCTGGCCATCACGTGATGGATGCCGGGCATGCCGTTGGCGCTGGGCGGGCCTTCGAAGAATATGAACTCGGGGGCGCCCTCCCTCACTTCCAGCGACTTCTCGAATGCGCCGTTCTTTTTCCAACGCTCGAGTATCTCATTTCCCGCCCCAACGAGGTCCAGGCCCTTATATTCTTTGAATGTCATATTTTTTCGCTACTTTTGCACATTGTTTAGTCTGCAAAGATAATCATTTCGGACCTTTAAAACAACAAGGAATGGGAACTATAGATATAGTACTTCTGGCACTGTTCATCCCGGGTGTCGTCAGAGGCATTTCCAAGGGCATCGTACTCCAGATCGTGTCGCTTCTCGCCATAGTCGTGGGCGCCGTCGTGGCCAGCCGCTTCGCACAGGACGTGGCCGACGTGGCCCTTCTCCAGTTCTCCGGAGCCGACCCGAAACTCATGTACGTGATCTGCTTCGCGCTTCTGTTCCTGGCCTGCGCCGTGGTCATGGGAATCGTCGGCCGGCTCATCACCAAACTCATCAAGTTCGCAACCCTGGGCTGGATCAACAGGCTCCTCGGCGCCGTGTTCTCCATATTCATCACAGCCTTCGTGCTGGGCCTCCTGATCTCCGTGTTCGAAGGCCTGAACGCCAACTGGAACCTGGTCGATCCCGAGACCTTCACCGACCTGAAGATATGGCCCGCCCTGCGCGACCTGTCCGCCGGCATCCTGCCCCAGCTGAAACTGTTTATCTCTGATTACATGGCGCCCGCCGCCGCTTCGGGAGAATGCACCAGCGTATAATCCTCATCGAGACTTCCACCTCCCTGTGCTCCGTCGCCCTGGCGGAGAACGGAGCGATTGTGGCCGGCCGCAGGAGCTCCGAGCCCCGCGCGCACGCCGCAATGACGGCACCTTACGTGAAGGAGATACTGGACGAGCGCGGACTGCGCGTGAGCGACTGCGACGCCGTGTGCCTCAGCATGGGGCCCGGCTCGTACACCGGCCTCCGCGTGGGGTCTTCGACCGCCAAGGGGCTCTGCTTCGGAGGCGGCATACCGCTGCTAGCCGTGGGCACCCTCGACGTGCTGGCGGCGCAGGCCATCGCCGAAGGGCTCCCCGAAGGCTGCCGCTACATCGTGCCCATGATCGACGCCCGCCGTATGGAGGTCTACTCCGCCATCTATACCGCTGACGGTCAGCGCCTTACCGACGTCGCCCCCGTGGTGGTCGAAGGCATCGGCTCCGTCTTTTCGTTGCCGGGCGGAGACTGCGTTCCGCCGACTTTGGAAACGCAGGGCGTTTTTGCAGCAGGAGGCGGAGCGCAGTCTCCGGACGGCGAGGGCATACTGTTCATCGGCGACGGCGTAGCCAAATGCGAGGAACTGCTGGCCGGCCCCGGCCGCTGGTTCCGCCAGGAATGCCCCACGTCAGAGGCAATGAAAGAGCCCGCACTCAGAGAACTGAATGCAGGCAATTTCAGGGATATAGCTTATTTCGAACCCTTCTATCTGAAGGACTTCGTCGCCACCGTCGGTAAAAAACTCTTCTAATCAACCCGCTATCGTCATTCGCTGGCGCAGGTCGCCTAAAAGTGTGGTGACCGGCGCCGCAAATCGCCTTTCTACGCAATCAGGTGGCGCCGGTCATGGCATCTTTTCCGGACTTGCGCCATCACGCGCCGCCGAGGAAAACTTCCCGCCTCCGTCCACAAAACGGGCCCCTGGTGTGGACGGGAGACCGGAAAACGACAGTCTATCCCCCAAAACGCCCTACAGCGTGGACGGATATCGTAAAAGGATGTGCAGGTGGTCGCAGAGGCAAGACTCCGTTTTTTTAATTACCGAGGAAGGTGTGTGTCGTCTAATGCGAAACTGTTCTGAGCGGCCCCGGCCGCGGGTTCCGGCAGGAGTGTACCACGGCAGATTCGATAAAAAAACCTGCACCAGGGAACTGAATGCAGGTAATAAGAGAAAAACTGGAAGCAACAGTATTACTAAGAATAGAAGTGTTAACCCAGGTACGCCCCGTTGTCCAGGAGCTCGGCGCGGAGCTTGGCGACGTTGACCGAGGAAGGCAGGACGCCGTCCTCGAGGGCGATGCGGGCTGCGGTTCCGGCCGCCTCGCCGAGGGCCATGCAGGTAGACATCACGCGGGTGCCCGCCATGGCCTCGTGGTTCATGGACGAGCAGCGTCCGGCTACCAGCAGGGCCTCGACCTTCTCGGGAACAAGCACGCGGTACGGGATGTCGTAGGCGTCGTCCGTGAAGATCATGGTGCAGTCGCCTCCCTTGGAGTGGTGGATATCGACGGGATAGCCTGCCACAACCACGGCGTCGTCGAACTTCTTCATGCTCACGATGTCCTCTGCGGTAAGCACATACTTGCCGACGATGACACGGCTCTCGCGTATGCCCGTGAACGGGGAAACGATCTCCATGTGGGCGTGCTCGAATCCGGGAACGAAGCGGCGGAGGTACTCGTTGATCACCTTGATCTGCTTGTGCGCGGTGAGCTCACAGCGGGTGTAGCTGGCGGGATCCGTGCTGTCGGTACCGCTCACGCGGACCATGTTCACCCAGATCTCATCGGGCTGCAGGCCGGTGATAAGGATGGTACGCGACACGGGGATGTCAAGCCCCTCTTCCCGCGCCTTCAGGATCTGGTTGCGCAGGCCCACGGTGATGAAATGACGGCGGGTGAACTGCGAGTGCGGCATGTTGTCCATGTCGTAGACGTCGGGATGCTGCGTAATTGCGTCCCGCAGCGCCTGCACGTCCACGCCACGCATCTGGTACATCAGGGTGGGAGGCTGCATGCCGCCGTCGGCGTCGCCCTTATGGCACTCGACGCCGGCCCGGAAGGCCACGTCGGCGTCGCCGGTACAGTCGATCACAGTCTTGGCCAGGATAGCCTCGCGCCCGCATTTGGACTCGATAATCACACCCTTGACCTGGTCGCCGTCCTTCAGCACGCCGCAGCAGAAAACGTACATCAGCACCTCCACTCCGGCCTCGGCCATCATGTCGGCGCACACGTTCTTGACCTCTTCGCCGTCGACCATAGTGAAGGACTTGTGAAGCTTGCAGGGGAAGGGGCCGGCCGCCGCGTTGCGTGCGCGCAGCCTTTCGATGAACTTCTCCGGCTCGCCCTTGATGACCTGGTTGCCCTTGGGGCCCAGGAAGGCCAGTATGGGCAGGCCTATGGTGAGATTGCCGCCCAGGAAACCGCGGCTCTCGAGAAGCATTACCTTGTGATTGCCCTTCCGCGCGGCTGCATAGGCCGCCATAATTCCGGAAGGACCGCCGCCGACTACGAGGATATCCACCTCGGCGCGGACATTGATTTCCCTTGCGGGCTCGTGAACTGTCATAATACGAACTGAGCTAATTCATTGTATCTTTCGTAGCGGCGCAGGTAGAACGCATGCCGCTCAGGATCGGGAGTATAGGTGGCGCAGGCGCCGGGGCACATGGCGTCCTCGGCCTCCAGCACGCTGCCATAAAGCCCCGCGGCAACGGCACCGTGGATGGCGGCGCCCATGGCGCAGGCGTCCTTGCAGTCGGAGACCTCGATCGGGCTGCCAAGCACGTCGCAGAGCGTCTGCATGACGTACGGCGACTTCTGGGCGATTCCGCCCACGGCGATCATCTTGTCGATGCGAATGCCGCCGTCGAGATACTGGTCGATGCAGGCCTTGGAGCCGAATGCGGCGGCCTCCACCAGCGCTCGGTAAATCTCTGCAGGACCGGTGGTTATGCGCAGGCCGCTGATGCTCGCGGTAACGATGTTGCTGGGGTTGGGCGCACGGCGTCCGTTGAAGAAATCGGTGGCCAGCGGCAGGTCGTCGCGAAGCCCGATGGCGGATGCCTCGGCGGCCAGCTCGTCGAGCGGCTTGCCGGTGAGGCGCTTGAACCAGGCGAAGATGTCGCCGAAGGCCGAAAGGCCCGTCTCGTAGCCCATGAAGCCCTCGAGTATCGTGCCCTCGGCCTGGCCGAACAGGCCCTCGATGAAGTTGCCCTTCATCTCCTCGACAGGCATAACCGCCATGTAGCAGGCGGAGGTGCCCATGTTGAGCACGGCCACTCCGGGGCGCACGCCGGCTCCCACGGCACCCGAATGGGCGTCGCAGTTGCCCACGCCGACCACCACGTCCGTGCTCAGGCCCAGCTTTGCGGCCCATTCGGGGCAGAGCCTGCCGGCCTGCTCGGAGCAGGCGTAATTCACCTGCGGGATACGGCGTAGCACCGGAAGCATCAGGGGGTCGATGGCCTCGAAGAAGAACTCAGGAGGATATCCGCCCCAGTCCTTGTTCCACAGCTGCTTGGCGGCGGGGATGCAGTGCCCCCACTTCATGTCGCCGAAGCTGCGGCATCCGGTAAGCAGGTTGGTGACGAAGTCGCACTCGTCCACGAACGCATATGCCGCGTCGCGCACGGCGGCGTTGGTGCGGAGCACATGGAGCACCTTGGCCCAGGTGCACTCGGCGGAATAGTGATTTCCGCTCTGGCAGATGTAGTTGGGCGTATAGCGGGCGCCCGCGGCGGTGAACTCTCCTGCCTCCACGGTGCCGGTGTGGTCCTTCCAGAGGATGAACATCGCATCGGGGTCGCCGGCGAACTCCGGACGGAGCGACAGCGGCACGCCCTCGGCGTCGGTGAAGCACACCGTGCTGCCGGTGGTATCCACTGAGATGGCGCAGATGGCGGAGGGATCGGGGCACGCGGCCACCACCTCGCGGAGGACGGATTCCAGGCACTCGACATAGTCGAGCGGATGCTGGCGGAACTGCTGGCGGATGGGGTCGCACCAGCGTCCTTCGGCCCAGCGGGAGTAGTTGCAGGTGGCTCCCGCCACGATGCGGCCGTTGCCGGCGTCAACCAGAACGGCGCGTGCGGAATCGGTACCGTAGTCGATTCCTATGGTGTAGCGTGTCATTTGAGGATGCGTTGCAGTTCCTTGCGCAGGCCGTCGGAGCCCTTGATGGCGGCAGTGGACATCTCGCCGTCGACCAGGAGGAAGGAAGCGGGAGTCTCACTGACGTTATAGAGCATCACGGCCGGACACATGGCGCCGCGGCCGTCGTTCACGTTGATCCAGGGGAGCTTCTGGGCCTTGACCACGGCCGCCCAGCCCGACTTGTCGGGATTGAGGTCGACGGCGTAGATCTCGAAGCCCTTGTCGTGCCACTGCTTCCAGATGGGCAGCAGGCCGTCGAGGTTGAACATCTTCTGGGCGGCGTCGGAGGAGTCCCAGATGTGCACCAGGATGGCGCGGGAGTCGATTCCGGACAGCAAGGTCTTGTTGCCGTTGAAGTCGGGGAGATTCAGGTCGGGATATCCGAGGGTCTTGGCCTGGCCCATCATGGTGTTGATCTGCAGTCCGCTCTCGCGGCGCTCGGTTTCCTTCTCCAGTGCCTTCACGTAACGCGACTCGGGATAGACGGTCTTGAGCGTGTCGGTGATCATGCGGAAGAGTATGGCGTCGGTGTGCTGGCAGAACAGCGGGGTGTTCGCGTCGAGCTGCTCGAACATCACGGGGATGACGGTCAGCGACGTGGGATTGGCCATCACGTAACGCATGCTTTCGCGGTAGTGGCTGATGAAGGTGGACGATATCTCTGCAGGGGTTGTAGCGGCGTCCATGGCGGCGCCGAAACGGGCGTACGCGAGTTCGTTGTCGCGCAGGCGCAGCGACTCCGGGGAGCCCTCGACGTCGAAGGTGCCCAGGGTGTCGGCGGTCACAACCGCCTTTTCGCCCTCGCTCATGAGGAGGGAGGCTATCTTGGTGCCCTTGTAGTATAGATATACGAATTCGGGCTGCCCGGCCTTGACTTTCATGGTGTAGCGGGCGCGGCCGGAAGCGTCGGTGGTGACGGTGTCCAGCGCGTTGTAGGTGTTCAGGTCGAGCTGGGCCACCACGATCTGCGCTTTGGGGGCCTGGGCCACGGTGATGTCGACCGAGGCTTTGGGAGAACAGGCTGCGAGCAGCAGCGCCAGGGGAAGAAGCTTATAACTTTTCATACTCGGCAAAGATGGAGGCCGCGATGCGGGCCTGCTGTTCGGGAGTCACCTCGGGACGCTTCTTGCGGAAGTCGAGGTCGCCCTCGGTCTGAAGGGGAACAAGATGGATGTGGGTGTGGGGCACTTCCATGCCGAGCACGGCCACGCCTACGCGCTTGCAGGGCACCGCGGCCTTGAGGGCCAGCGCCACCTTGCGGGCGAACGCCCACAGACGGGCGTAGATGCCTTCGTCGAGGTGGAAGATATAGTCGTCCTCAACGTTCTTGGGGATGACCAGGGTATGCCCCTCGGCGAGGGGGCTTATGTCCAAAAAGGCGTAGAACTCATCGTTCTCCGCCACTTTCCATGAAGGGATCTCGCCCTTCGCGATCTTTGTGAAGATTGTCATAACGAAATATCGAGAATCTTGAATTTCATCACGCCCGAAGGGACCTTGGCCTCGACCGTCTCGCCCTTGGAATGCCCCATGAGGGCCCTTGCGATGGGGGTGGTGGCGGCCAGCCTGCCCTTGGAAAAATCAGCCTCGTTCTCGCCCACTATCGTAAAAGTCATCTCTGCTCCTGCGGAGATGTTCTTGACGCGCACCGTGGTCAGCATCTGCACCTTGTCGGCATTGAGCTGCGATTCGTCTATCACCTTTGCGTTGGCAACCATAGTCTGGAGTTTGGCTATCTTCATTTCCAGGAGACCCTGGGCCTCGCGTGCCGACTCGTATTCGGCATTCTCCGAGAGATCGCCCTTTTCGCGGGCTTCGGCAATAGCGGCCGAAATGACGGGGCGCTGTGCAAGCGCCTCGGCGAGGTCTTTCTTAAGTTTGTCGAGCCCGTCCTGGCTCATATAGTGTACATCTGCCATATTAAGAGTTAATTAAAAAGGAGTCCTGCCTCGGGACAGAACTCTTGAACACTGCAAATATACGAAATTATTTTTACTATATTTGCATAGATATGAAAGAAATTCTGGAACCCGCAAGAAGCATCCCGGTACGCGACGAAGTCGACGTTCTGGTGGTAGGCGGAGGGCCTGCCGGACTCATGGCGGCGCAGGCCGCGGCACTGGTGGAAGGCACCCGCGTGATGCTGATAGAAAACCGAGGTTCGCTCGGCGGAAACATGACCCAGGGACTCCCCCTGCTGGGATTCCTGGGGCGCAAGGGCAACGAGGTCATCAAGGGCCTGCCGCTACGGTTCGTGGAGCGCCTGCGCGAGCGCGGTCAGGCCACTCACCACCGCGCGTGCCCGCTCCACGTGAGCCTCACCATGATAGACCCCGAGGGCACCAAGCGCCTCGCCTGGGAAATCATGGAGGAGAGCGGCGTGAAGGTGCTCATGTACGTGATGTGCGTGGACGTGATAATGGACGGCAACACGGTCAAGGGCGTGATAATCGAGTCCAAGAAGGGGCGCGAGGCCATCCTTGCCAAGTGCATCATAGACTGCACAGGCGACGGCGACGTGGCTTTCCGCGCCGGCGCGCCGATGGAGTACGGCAACGACAAGGGCATAGCCCAGCCGCCCACCCTCATGTTCTCCATGCGCGGCGTGGATTCCCGCAAGCTGCGCGACGCCGTGGCCGACCACCCGGATATCTACGACATCGACTTCATCCCCAACGAGTTCTTCCGCGCCGACGACAACTGCACCATGGTGGGCTTCCGCAACCAGATTAAGCAGGCGCGCGCTGCGGGCTACAATCTGCCTGTGGAGCGCACCATCTTCATGACCGGAATGGCCCCCGACGAATGGTGGGTGAACATGTCGCGAGTGAACGGCATCGACGCCACCGACCCCGAGCAGTACACCCGCGGCGAGGAGATCTGCATACGGCAGAACGCCGAGATCGCCCGCTATCTCAAGGCCTACATCCCCGGATTCGAAAACGCCTACGTTGACCGAGTGGCGCCGTTCATGGGCATACGCGAGAGCCGGCGCATCGTGGGCGAATACGTGCTCACCGAGCAGGATATCTTCGACTGCGCACGCTTCCCCGACGCGATTGGCGTGGCGGCGTACCCCGTCGACCTGCATCACCCCGTGGGCGGCGACTGCACTCTGATGTGGTGCCCCGACTGCTACGACATTCCTTACCGCAGCCTGGTGCCCAAAAAGGTCGAGGGCCTGCTGTGCGCCGGACGCAACATCTCCGCAACCCACCTGGCGCTCGCATCCGTGCGCGTGATGGGGCCGGCGATGTGCCTCGGAGAGGCGGCGGGCAAGGCGGCGGCGCTCTCGGTGCGCGACGGCGTGCCTCCCCGCAAGCTCGACGTGGCTGAACTGCAGGCCGCGCTCCGCGAAGAAGGAGTTTACTTCAGGCAATGAAAAGACTTTTCATCATACTCGCAGGCGTGCTTGCGTGCGTCGTGCTGCCCGCCCAGGGCCTTACTCAGGAGGAGGTACGCGCCGACGTGCGCCGCGCCGCCGACTGGTTCCGCGGCTACGACTACAGGGACGCCGCCACTGCACCTGCGGCCCCTGCAGGCTTCAAGCCCTTCAATATCAGCACCTACGCCCGTCACGGAGCGCGCCTCTACAGCAAGGAAAGCCTCTACGACCAGATGCACAAGCTGATGACCCGGGCCGACGCCGCCGGGCAGCTGACCCCGCTCGGCCGGGAACTGCTGGAGCGCAGCGAGGCGGTGTACCACAAGGTGCGGGGGCGCGCCTACGACCTCACGGCGTACGGCCAGGAGCAGCACAAGATGGTGGCCGACCGCATCTGGAAGGCCTGGAAACCAGTTTTCCGCGGCCGACGCACCATCGACGCCCGTTCCACCCAGACCAACCGGACCATCCTGTCCATGGCCGCGGCACTCGACGAGTACCGCATGCTCGACCGCAAACTGAACATACGGTTCGACGCTTCCGCCGCCGACATGGGGGTGTTGAATCCCACGAGCAAATACAACCCGCGGGCGGAGGAACGCGACTGGAGCAAGGCCTTCGAGGCCGATACGGCCCGCTGGAATCCGGCGTTCAACATGCTCTGGAAGGAGAATCTCGACCCGGAGCGCTTCTTCGGCCGTTTCTTCACCGACCCCGCCGTGGTGCTTCCGGTCTTCAAGGACTACATCAACGCGGCGCGCATGTTCTATTTCTATCTGTGCTTCTCCGAGACGCTCGGGCCGGAAGAATCGCTGATGTACCTGATGGATCCGGATGACGCGTGGAAGATGTGGGAGTGCGAGAACTTCCGGATGTACAGCTGCTGCGGCAACACGCCGCTTTACCACGGGCGCAACTGGGCGCTGGAAGAGGCGCTGGTGCGCGACTTCCTTAAGTACTGGGACGAGGACATAGCCGGCGGCGACGTGGCCGCGAGGCTGCGTTTCGGGCACGATTACAAGATTTCGGGGGCGCTGGTGCTGCTTGGCGCCATGGACTGGAGCTGGTGCGCCGACGACCCGCACAAGGTGAAAGAGGGATACGACTTCGGCCACATGCCAATGGCGTCCACGCTGCTGTTCGCGCTGTATCGCGGCAGTGGCGGCGAGGTGCTGGTGCGCTGCTCGCTCGACGAGGTACCGCAGCACTTCCCCATCGCCTGCTACCGCGACGCCCGCGGCCGCGACTGGCCCGACTTCTACCGCTGGAGCGACTTTCGCTCCTGGTGCGAGTCCCGCCTCGCCCTCGCCGACCGCATTTTGGAAACGACATGATAACGGCCACACAATAGAATTATGTTACGAAAAATCAGAATAGTTCTGGCGGCGTTGTGCCTGGTGGGCATTACGCTGCTGTTCGTGGGGATAGGCCGGGACTGGTGGGGCTGGCTGCCGAAGCTGCAGCTGATGCCGGCCACCATGCGGATTATCGCCGGTGCTGCCATCGGCAATATCGCCGTGGTGCTGGCAATCCTGCTGCTGACATGGCTGTTCGGGCGGATCTACTGCTCGGTGCTGTGCCCGCTGGGTGTGTTCCAGGACCTGGTGATCTGGCTTCGCCGCACCCTCGGAAAGTGGATCAAGCCCCTTCGCAAGAAGTTCAAGTTCAACAAGGAGCGCCGCTGGGTGCGCTATCCGGTGGCGGCCGCGTTCATCGGCTGCGTTATCGTTGACCTGCAGCTGGTGGTGGCCCTGCTGGAGCCGTACAGTGCTTACGGACGCATGGTGAGCGTGGTCACCGGCGGCGGCGCAGCTCCGCTGCTCATTGCGGCGGGAGTGACGCTGGTGGTCATCGTGCTATGCGCATGGATCTGGGGCCGCGCCTGGTGCAACACCGTCTGCCCTGTCGGAACGGTGCTGGGCTGCGTGAGCAAGTACTCGCTGTTCGGTGTCCGCATAAACGAGAGCATCTGCGCCAGTTGTGGCAGCTGCGAACACGTCTGCAAGGCTTCTTGCATCGACGCCGCCTCCAAGACCGTCGACCGCTCCCGCTGCATCGACTGTTTCGACTGTATCGGCTCCTGCAAGAAGAACGCTATTGGTTTCGGACTTGCCTCCGCTTCGCGGAAACAGACTCCGGAAGACAAAGGCCGGAGGGCGTTCATTGCGACCAGTGCGATGGTGGTGGGCGCAGGAGTGACCGCCGCGGCTCAGGAAAAGAAGGTGGACGGAGGGTTGGCGCCGCTGGAGACGAAGACGCCGCTGGAGCGCGAGCCGAGGCTGGTGCCACCGGGGGCCGGAAGCGTAAAGAACTTCTATGACCGCTGCACCGCCTGCCAGCTCTGCGTACAGAACTGCCCCAACGGCGTGCTGCGCGCCTCAACCGACCTCGACCACTTCCTGCAGCCGCAAATGGGCTACGAGAACGGCTTCTGCCGCCCGGAATGCACCGCCTGCAGCGAAGTCTGCCCCGCCGGCGCCATCAAGCCGCTGGCGCGCGAAGCCAAGACCCTGGTGCGGATAGGCACCGCCGTGGTGAACCCGGAACTTTGCCTGGCCGCAAAGGGCGAGGCTGGCTGCGGACACTGCGCCAAGGTATGCCCTTCCGGAGCCATCTCCATGGTGCGCGTCGACGGCAAACGCCGTCCTGTCATAGCCGAAGAACAGTGCATAGGCTGCGGCAAATGCGAATTCCTCTGCCCGTCGCGCCCGGTTAGCGCAATTACCGTCAAAGGACTCGAAACCCACAGGAACAAATGAGTATGGACAGAAGAGACTTCCTCAAGACATCGGCGATAGCCGGCCTGGCAGCGTGCCTGCCGGGATCCGTCAAAGCCGACAACGACAATACCACGGACGGCATCGGCGGAGCCATGCCGCAGCACTACCCCGGAGTGGGCCTGCTGGGCTACGGCTGCATGCGCTGGCCCATGACCAAAGACGACAAAGGCAAGGACGTGATTGACCAGGAGGCCGTCAACGCCCTGGTAGACAAGGCGATGGCCCACGGAGTGAATTACTTCGACACCTCCCCCGTGTACCTCCAGGGCGACTCCGAGCGCGCCACCGCGGTGGCCCTGAACCGCTATCCTCGCGAGAGCTGGCTGCTGGCCACAAAGCTCTCCAACTTCGCCAACGCAGGCTACAAGAACTCGGTGAAGATGTACCAGCGCTCGCTGGAGATTTTCAACACCGACCACATCGACTACTACCTGCTGCACTCCATCGGCAGCGCGAACGATTTCAAGAGCCGTTTCGAGAACACCGGCATACTGGACTTCCTGCTGAAGGAGCGCGAAGCCGGACGCATCCGGAACCTCGGATTTTCCATCCACAGCCAGAAGGATGGCTTCGACACCATGATGGCCTTACACGAGCGCTATCACTGGGACTTCGTGCAGATACAGATGAACTACCTCGACTGGACGCACGCCGGAGGCCGCAACACCGACGCAAAGTACCTTTATGAGCAACTGGCGGCCCGCGACATTCCGGTCGTAATCATGGAGCCCCTGCGCGGCGGCTCCCTGAGCACGCTGCCCAAGCTGCAGGCCGAACGCCTCAAGGCCATCGAACCCGACCGCAGCATTGCCTCCTGGGCCTTCCGATTCTGCGGAAGCTTCCCCAAGGTGCTCACGGTGCTGAGCGGCATGACCTACATGGATCACCTGGATGACAACCTGAAGACCTTCTGCGACTTCAAGCCGCTGACCGACAGCGAGTTCGAGCTGCTGGAAGAGATTGCCGACAACAGGATGCAGTTCCCTCTCACGGGCTGCACCGGCTGCCAGTACTGCATGCCCTGCCCTTACGGCATAAACATTCCGGGAATATTCAAGTTCTACGACAACAGCGTACTGGAGGGCACCTACGTAATAGGCCCCGAGCAGAAGGGTTTCGCCCGCAAGCGGCGCCGCTACCTTGCCGAGTACGACAAGGCCGTGGAGTCGGTGCGCCAGGCCGACCACTGCATAAGCTGCGGACGCTGCATGAAGGCGTGCCCCCAACACATCCGCATTCCTGTCGAACTCGAGAGGATCAACAATTACATCGAAGAGATCAAGCAGGCCTGAGACAGCGGCTCGCCGTCTTCGGTGAGCCCCTCGGCCATCACCTCGAAGGCTCCGGAGTAATCCGGGGCCTTGTATTTTATCTCCATCGACTCACCCGGTGCAAGCTCCAGCAGAGGATGCCACCAGATGGTCTGGCGATAGTCGGGATAATCCTTCCCCACCCCTTCGCAAGTGTAGGCCATGGGAATGGAACATCCCTGGAAGCTCACTATACGCACGTTGTCTTCGAACTTCATGGACGGCAGGGTTCCCTTATAGGTGATAAAGTTCACCACCCCACGGAAGTTCCTGATTCCCAGGAAGTAAGCGCCGGGGAATATCTCTATGCGGCGGACCAGCAGGGGGTCGTAGGCAAGTATCTTGGAGTGGTCGAGCACGGGCACGCCGTCGAGCAGCACCAGCGCGGTTCCCTGAGGGAAATAGGAGCTGCCGAGGGCGTCCGTCGTCCTGACCTGAAGCTCCTTCACGGAGTTGTTGCGCCGCACCCTTATCTCCTGGATGAACTCGGTGAAGAGTTCCTCCATCACGGGGAAGCGGGTGTAGTCGTCGAGATTGTAGGCTTTGGCGTTCCTGCCGTCGAATTCCAGGCCGGGCAGCCTGGGGAGCTCCGTGTAAAGCGTGTCGGCGTCGAAGTTGCGCTCCAGCTGCATGCCGAGGGAACGGAGCTGCAGGGCGTCGGCATAGGCACTGCACAGCGTCAGGGGCGCTATATCCCCCGCCGGGAAGTCGAGGAACGGCCGCTGGACGTCCAGGTGGCATATGTTGTTGCGGTCTACGCCCTCGATCTCCAGAAACATGTCCTGGTCGCCGTAGATGTTGGTGGTGTAGAAGGTGACGGTGCCGTCGGGCTCAATCGAGCCGGTGTACACGTTGGAGCCGTTGCCGGGAGATGAGATGAAGGCGTATTTGCCTTCCACCGCCTTGAGTCCGGAGGCGTCGGTACCGGTTACGCGGGCGCGGATTATCTCGCCCTCGTACTCCGATGCGAACAGCCGGAATCCCTTGGGGGCGGGAAGGTCGCTGATGCCGCCGCAGAACTCGGAAATCCCCTTCCCTTCGGGTGCCGGGATGCCGTCGGCGTGGCGGACGGAAACATTGAACAGAGCCTTGCCGGAGCCGTTGTTGACGACCTTTATCCTGCCGCCTTCGGCAGATATGGACAGGGTGCCGCATTCCGTGCGGGCAGGAGCCTCCGGAGCGCTGCCGGATACAACCACGCCGCCCTCGGTGCGGGTGGTGGTGAAGGTGTTGAACACCGAAATGGTGCGGCCGTCAGAGGCCGGGTTGTAGTCAATCTCCGACGCGCCCAGGGAGGTGTACGCCAGCAGGCGGTAATTGCCCGTTGCAAGCGAATTGGGCAGGGTGAGCGATGCGGCGCCGCGGCCTCCGTCGAGCGCGACCTTGGCGGTCTGAACCGTGCCCTCCGGGGAGTGCACCTCCACGTAGGCGATGCGGCTGAAGTCGGAAAGACGGCCCGTTGCGGCGTCGACGCAGTACGCCGACATCCACACGCAGTCGCCGGCCACGTACACGTCGCGGTCGGTGGATATATAAACACGCTCGCGCAGGCGTTCTCCGTCCGACGCAAAAGCAGACAGGAACAGCACCAGCAGCGCAGGTATGCAGATAAGTAATCTTTTCATATTATCTGTGGTCGTTCGGCCAGTCATTGGGTTTTTCCTTCGTTCCGCCAAGCCTCCTGCAGTCGACGCAGTTTGCCTTGGCCCACTGATAAAGCATTCCTCCGGAGCCCATTTCCGGCGGAATCACGGTATAAGGGAGATAACCTCTGGAATACCAATGGGCAAAGTAATACGGGTCGGTGAGCTCTATTATCTCAATGCTCTTCCAGTCGGTGTCGGGGCCGTTGTAGAACTTCTCGACGTGGTTGTCGTAATACATTACCGCATCGGCAGCCTGGGCGGCGCCTATGTAGCCTATCACTTCGATCGAAGGGTCGGTGATGCAATGGATGTTGCCCGTCATCTGGCTGGGGACGGGCGAGAATATCGTACCCTGGTTGTTGGTGTTGTTCTCGATGTTCTGCCAGTACAGGAAGGCGTTCTCGCTGATGGCTTCCAGGTGCACGGTAAGTTTGTACAGTATCTGGAGCTTGCGGTTCGAACTCGACACCCTGTGGAATTCCAGGTCGGTGAAGCGGTTGTCGGACTGCTCGGAAGTGGAGAAAATCTTGATTACGGGAGAGTTGAACGTGTTCCAGCAGTAATAGGTGTTCACGCCGCGGTCGAATTCGTGAATTGCCAGCTCCGGTTGGTATTCGCCTTTGTCGTTGAACATTTCGTAGTAATTGAGGTAATGCGAGGCCCAAAGGTCGGCATGGTACTCCCAGGTCTCGTCGTAATACCAGCGGAAGTGGCTGTCGGTATCGCTGTGCATGCTCAGGGCCACGTTCAGCTCGGAGCGGTCGCGGTCGAGTATGTAGCGCAGCTCGTCGATCACAGGCTTGGGGCACACGTCCACCCAGTCGGATTCGTACTCCGTA
>JAEELG010000064.1 GCA_016288775.1 Bacteroidales bacterium
GGTGAGGATAATGGGCTAAAAACATCAAAAATTGATGCTTTTAGCCCGCTATACGGAATGAAATAGGCCTTGCAGTGCGCCTGATGGCGCCCTCGGCCCTATCGGGCCTCACCTCCTCTGCATGGCTTTCGCCGTCCCCCTATTATCATTGCTCCTCTCCTTCGTTGTTATCTTCGAGCCAGCGTGAGTGGGCATAACCCCTTATCTTTATCTGTATCTTTTATTGCTTAGATATACTACAATCATTAAACATATGTAATTATTAATAAGATTATTGTTTATTTTGCATCATTATAACATTATCGAATAATGGCATTTTATGAAGCAGAGAGAGTTGATAACACGGCGCTTCGACAGCTTTAGTTTCCAAAAGGCATCTCACGAGATTGTCAAGTACGAACCTCAGTACTATGATGATAATGGTGTTTACCAGAAGGATGAGTGGACTTGTTTCTTCGACATCGGTAAAGAATATGAAGGGAAGGTGGTTACGATGGAGGATTATCTTGATATCGAAAATCGTTTCATTGCCGTTACGCGTGCGATACTTGAGGCGGCAGGTTGTACATTTGTAATAATCGGATATGTTGAGGCAATACGGGCAAAGGAGTGAAAGAAGGTATCAGAATCCGTGTTCAACAGATTGACCATTACATTCGTCTGGTCTTACGGGGAAAGATGTGGATAGTATTTATCAATAGAAGCAGGGGAGTTCAATTTGATTTCAATGAAGATGTAATGTATATGCACTTGTTCTGCAGACTTCCTGACGAACAGTTACGCGAGATTGTTGAGAGTCGAGGACTAGATCTTGACCCTCGAACAAGGAGAATCGAAATCTGCCGCGATGACATCCTCACGAAAGTTCAACAGAAGATAATCAGTTGTTTTTTCAAGTATGAAAAAGATTCAATATTTGTGGCATTACATACCTTTGGTAATTATTGCTATTGCTCTCCTTATTATATATGTTGAGCCGTGGCTGGGCTTATTGCTGCTGCTTATGGTTTGGTGGTTATTGCTACCCATGCCAATTATTGCAATCATTGCACTGATACATAGTTTCAAGATAGGTGGTACACATAAGAAGGCGGTTATTGTGTTCTCTGGGATTATCGTCTTGGCGTTTGTTATGTTTTTTGTGGTAAGGATACCTTTGTATAGGTGTAGTCCTGATTCGATGGCTGACCATTATAATAAAAAAGGTCCCGAAATTGAGGAACTTGTTACCTTCGCGCAATCAGCGTTGGATGAAGGGCAGACACTGGACATCGACTTAGAGAGCGTAATAGTGTCGATGTTCCTTTCGAAAGCCCAAAGGGAATATGCTGATTCGTTAGGGATGAGTCTCGCGGCAGGCGCTGGCATGGATGAGGACGAGTTTAAATTCATAAAGAAGAAGTTGAAGAGTATCCGGTGCATATCAATCGATACTCGTTCGCCTGAATATTGTGATATAGGTTATAGGCAGGTAGGACTGGGGCTGTATTCATATAGGGTATATTATTCTCCAATGAACGCTGAGCAAAGACAAGAGGCTTTGTCTGACCTACAATTCATTCCCTATAATGACAGAGTTGTGTTTATGTTTGGTGGTGGTGCTGCTGGTCCTCAGGTGTTTCCTAAGGAGGTAAAAGAAGCCTTTTTGCAAAAGCATAATGTGGCTGTTCCAGAGTAATAGTTGGTTTAATACAAACTATTATTTCCACGTTGTCGGGTCCGTGGGGTCTGGAATCCAAGGTCGCATCGCCCAGAGGCGGTCTAGGTCTCTCAGGAATTTGTTCGATAACAGTACATCATAGGCTACGAAAGAGACCTGCCGGATGGCGGGTCTTTTTCGTGAAAAGTGGAAACTAGAAAATAATGATTAAATTTGCACTCCATTCGGCCTGGAAATGCAGAGAATCGATTTCATAGTCAATCCCATTGCCGGGGGCCGTGGCAAGGACTGGGTGCTTTCTTCGATCAGGAGGCATCTGGATACCTCCATGTATACGCCCGAGTACCTGGTGACTGACGGCGTGGGCGTGGCTGAGCAGATGGCTCGCGAGAGCCAGGCCGACATAGTCGTGGCCGTGGGCGGCGACGGCACCGTGAGCGAGGTGGCCCGCGGGCTGGCCGGATCCGATAAGGTCCTGGGCGTAATCCCATGCGGCAGCGGCGACGGTCTCGCCCTGCATCTGGGATGCAGCCGCATCACCGCAATGGCGGTGAAGACCCTGAATGAGCAGTGCATAACCAGCATCGACGTCGCCGAGATGAACGGCAAGAGTTTCCTGTGTACGGCGGGTTTCGGTCTCGACGCATCCGTGAGCCTCGACTTCGCCCGCTCCACCCGCAGGGGGCTCGCCAACTACATCGCCCTTGCGTGGGACGAGTGGAATCAGCATCCTGGCGAAACCTACACCATCACGTCGAAGAGCGGTGAGTCGTGGACGGGAAAGGCAGTGTTCGTGACAATCGCCAACGCCAACCAGTGGGGAAACCAGGCACGAATCGCGCCCATGGCGTCGCTGCAGGACGGCCTGCTCGACGTGATCGTGGTGCGTCCGTTCCGCACTGTGGAGATTCCTGATCTTGCCACCAGGCTCATGACCGGCCTCACGCATACGAGTCGCCATGTCCTCCATTTCAGCGACTCTGTTTTCCACATTCACAGGGAGCATCCGGGAGCGATTCACTACGACGGCGACCCGTCGGAAGGAGGAACCGAGTTTGACTTGTCAGTCAGGCCGAAAGCCATGAAGGTGATCGTTCCTTCTTCGAAAATCCACAAGATATGAAAGGAAAAGCAAGCATTGCAGCATACAGTCTGGTTCTCGGCATATATACCGTTGCGGCCTACCATCTGCCTTTCTTCAGGCACGTCCTTGAATACCTCGGGGAAGGGGATTCTAAAGTGGCGGTGGTGGCCTTCCTGGCATTGATGCTGACGGCCATGAACTTCGTCCTCTACTATCTGCTGGTGTACTTCGGACGAACTGTGGGCAAATTCCTGATAGCAATCACGCTACTTTTCAACGCCGCCGCGGTTTACCTTGTGGTGTCATTCAACCAGATGGCCTCGATAGAGATGATGGGAAGCGTATTCCACTCAAACTACAACGAAGTCTCGGGTTTCTTCAGCTTTCCGTTGTTCTTCAATACTTTCCTGCTGGGTGTGCCTCCGGTCGTTTATCTGTTTGCCAGAAAAGTCGAAAGGGGTTCGCTTCGGACCCTGTTCGCCTGTGTCGGCATAGCCCTGGTGGTCGGATCCGGCGCGGCAGCCGCGAATTACAGCCACATGCCGGTGGCGCGGCGCCATGCCCCCCAGCTCTGCGGCCTGATTTTCCCCTGGTCGTATATCATCAACACCGCGCGTTTCCTCGACTCTGAGCGTATCAGGCACCGGGACGAAATCATGCTGCCCGACGCCAAGCTTACCACCGACACCGAGGACGTCTGCGTTCTCATCATCGGAGAATCGGTCAGACGCGACCACCTGTCGCATTATGGATACGGGCGCGAGACCTGTCCCTATACCTCCCGCGACAGCGTGACGGCGCTGGCGGCAATGGCTTCCGCCACGTATACCATCGGGAGCGTCAAGGCCCTCCTGGAGCCGGAAGAGACTGACGACCTGTACGAAATCCTGCCAAATTACCTGTCCCGTACCGGTATTGACGTGGAATGGCGCACCAGCAACTGGGGCGAGCCTCCCGTGAAGACGGAAAAGTACTATGACGTCAAGGCCCTCAAGCAGATGTATCCGGATGCGGACGCCGGTTACGACGGCATTCTGCTGGCCGGCCTCAGGGAAGCCATTCTGTCTTCCGACAAGCCAAAGCAGTTCATCGTGCTGCATACCTACACCAATCACGGGCCCATGTATTGCCGTGATTATCCACCGGAGTTCGAAGTTTTCAAGCCCACGGGCAAGATTGTCGAGGATTACAAGTCTGACCCTCAGCTGTTGTACAACGCGTACGACAACAGCCTGGTATATACCGACTGGCTCATTCATTCGGTGATTGAAATCCTGCAGGGTATGCCCGACAAGCGCACCTGCATGCTTTTTGTCTCCGATCACGGCGAGTCGCTGGGGGAGAACAATACATATATGCATGCCACGCCTCTCGAGTTCGCCCCGAAGGAGCAGTTGGAGATTCCATTCCTGGTTTGGACCCGGAACGCCGGCCTCAAGGTCAAGGATCTTCCGGAAGTGGGGCAGCACCATGTTTATCACAGCGTACTCCGATTCTTCGGGGTCGACAGTCCGGCGTTCAACGAATCCCTTTGCATATTTGAGTAATCCGCAAATTTGACTATATTTGCGTATTATGCGAAACTGTGTACTGATCCTGATGTCCGCGTTTGCGGCGTTTCTCGTCGCTTCATGCTGCGAAAGCGCCACAGGGGGCTCCCATGAGGCCCCGGAGCTACTGCGGGCTGTGCCTTCGGACGCTTTGTGCGCCGGCGTTTTCAGCCGCTGCGACAAGGCCCTAGACCGCATGACCGACTCCACTTCAGTACTCAGAAAACTCGATTACGGCAAGCTTGCGCGCGCCCATGCCGTCGTCGCCCTGTGCGACGTCGGTTCGGTGCAGCCCCTGCTGGTGCTCGAGGCCGGCCGTCACGGTTCCGACACCCTCGAAGCCGCCACATCCCTGATGGCTTGCGCCGATTCCGCGCGCCTGAACTCTGCCCTGATCGCTCTTCCCATGCATAATGCGTTGGTAATCAGTCCGTCGCCCACGGTGCTCACCGTGGTAAAGCGGCACCTGGCCTCGGAGTCTTCGGTACTCGACGCTCCCGGTTTCGAAGCCGTTCCCGACGTGCTCAAAGGCTCCGACGGAGTGTTCTGGCGCAACCGCGAGGCTGCGAAGCTCTTCGACGCCGAGCTCCCCGGCCTGCCCCGCAAGAATCTTGTCGCCTTCCTCCGCGACGCCACCGACTGGACGGTAGCGGTGGGGGACAGGCTCTATCCGGTACAGACTCCGGCTGAACGCTACTACTGCAACTTCATGTCGTCGCTCGGCGACGGAGCGTCCCGTCTGGGTTCGTTCTGGCCGGAAAGTGCCGAACTTGTAATCGACATGCCAGTGGCGTCGCTGCAGGAGTGGCGCAGCGGCTACGAAACCTGGCTCGACGCCCGCGTAGAGGTGGAGCAGTACCGCAAGCGTCTGCAGGCCCTCGGCAAGGCGACCGGCAAGGATCCCCTCAAATGGGAGAAGGAGGTGGACGTCAAGGAGGTGGCGTACATCGCCGGCCCCGGATACCGCGTCAACATGGTGCGCACTGGCTCTAAGCTCACTCGCGAAGAGGTGGGTAAGAACCCGTACACCGGCTTCCTCAACGCCCTTTACGGGGCTCCGTTCGATGCCGCCGACAGCTGCGTGCTGCACTGCGGCAACTGGATAGTCACCGGTGAGCGCGCCGTGCTCGACACCCTGAGCTTCGGCAGCGTCAAGACATGGCCCGCAAAGGCGCGCGCCGTGGTTTCTACGCCCGACAGGCGTTTGGTTTGGACAAAAGAAAGTATCAGAATATGGAATTCCACTCAGTAAACAAATTGCTGGAAAAGAGTTTCCGCGAGAATTGGGAGCGTTCGGCCCTGTCGAACTACCAGGGGGTTACCCTGAAGTACTGCGACGTGGCCAAACGCATTGAGTATCTGCACATATGTTTCCGCGCCTGCGGACTGAAGCAGGGCGACAAGGTCGCCATCTGTTCGAAGAACCAGGCCAACTGGGGAGTGTGCTTCCTGGCCGCCATGACCTACGGAGCCGTGCCCGTGCCCATCCTGCACGAGTTCAAGCCCGAGAATATCCATTACCTCGTCAACCATTCCGAGTCTAAGGTGTTCTTTGTTGACGAAGCCAACTGGGAAGGCCTCTCCGAAACCGAGATGCCCGACGTTCAGGTATTCGTGCAGATGTCCACGCTCAAGTACATCCTTGCCCGCAATGAAGAGTTGGTGCAGGCCCGCGAGCACCTGGCGGAAGACTTCCGCAAGCTGTATCCCGACGGCTTCGGACCCGACGACATCAACTACTACGAAGACTCCGCCGACGAGCTAGCCCTTATAAACTATACCTCCGGGACCTCCGGCTTCTCCAAGGGCGTGATGCTGCCGTACAGGTCGCTGTACACCAACATCCGCTTTGCAGGCGAATCCGCAGAGCCTCAGATGACCAATGAGTCGCACATGGTGGCCATGCTGCCTTCGGCGCATATGTACGGCATGATGTTCGAGTTCCTTTTCGAGATGTCCATAGGCGCCCACGTGCACTTCCTCACCCGCATACCGAGCCCCAAGGTCATCATGAAGGCGTTCTCCGAGATACATCCCGACGTGATAATCGCAGTGCCGCTCATCATCGAGAAGGTGTACAAGTCGCAGATCAAACCAATCGCCGACCAGCACAAGACCATGCTGCGCATTCCCCTGGTGGACCAGCTGGTCCTGGGCAAGATACGCGAGGGCATGATCAAGTCGTTCGGAGGCAACTTCGAGGAAATCATTCTGGGCGGCGCCGCCTTCAATCCCGAGGTGGAGCAGTTCCTCCGAAGGGTCAAGTTCCCCTTCACCGTAGGCTACGGCATGACCGAATGCGGTCCCCTCATTACCTACGCCCACTGGAACCGCACCAAGAAGGGATCCTGCGGCTATGCCATCACCGGCTGTTCCATCAGGATCGATTCCCCCGACCCTATGAAGATTCCGGGCGAGGTGCAGGTTAAAGGCGACAACGTATTCCTTGGCTATTATAAGAACCGCCAGGCTACCAAGGCGTCGTTCACCAACGACAACTGGTTCAAGACCGGCGATATGGGCGTTATGGACAGCGACGGGTACCTGTACCTGCGCGGACGCTCCAAGTGCATGATACTCGGCCCTTCAGGCCAGAATATCTATCCTGAGGAACTGGAGGCCGTAATCAACAACGTCAACTACGTGATCGAGTCGCTGGTCATCGAGGACAACGGAGCCCTCACGGCGCTGATCTATCCCGACTACCGCGGAGCCCTGAACGACGGCCTGGAGACCGAAGACCTTGAGAAGCGCATCAACGACGCCCTCCCGGAAATCAACAAGCTTCTGCCCAACTACGCACAGATCCGCAAGATAGAATTCCTGCCCGAGGACTTCGAGCGCACCCCCAAGCGCAGCATCAAACGTTACCTTTATCAGCGATGAGCAAATTCGATCAGAGATATATAGAGATGGCCGAAATCTGGGCCAAGAACTCCTATTGCAAGCGCCGTCAGGTCGGCGCCCTGCTGGTCAAGGACAACATGATCATCTCCGACGGCTACAACGGCACTCCCTCGGGCTTCGAGAACGTGTGCGAGGAGAACGGCGTGACCAAACCCTACGTGCTTCACGCCGAGGCGAACGCCATCTCCAAGGTTGCCAAGTCGGGGAACAGCAGCGCCGGCGCCACCCTGTACGTGACCGCGTCTCCCTGCATCGAATGCGCCAAGCTCATCATCCAGAGCGGCATCAAGCGGGTTGTGTACAAAGATGAATACCGCCTTACTGACGGTGTGGACCTGCTCACGCGCGCCGGGATAGAGGTGGAAAAGCTCGACTGACATGAAAGGCCGCATACTCCCACTGATCATCGGCATCCTGTTCGGAATAGCGCTGGTGCTCACCGTCCAGCGCCTCGATTCCAACCGCCGCAGCCTGCGCACCAAATACGACGACTGGCGCAAACTGAACCTCGTTCTTCAGACGGTAGACGAGAACTACGTCGACACCGTGGACCGCAAGAAGGTCACCGATGCCGCCGTAAGCGCCGCCCTGGCAGCACTCGACCCGCATTCCGTGTACATGCCGCCACAGCGTCTGGAGGAGTCCGAGGAAGACCTTTCCGGCAATTTCTCCGGCATCGGCATCCAGTTCAACGTGCCCAACGACACCGCCATAGTGATTGAAGTGATTCCAGGCGGACCGGCGGAGAAGATCGGCATGCAGGCGGGTGACCGTCTGCTGAAGGTCGACGATATCGGCATAGCCGGCGTCGGTTTTCCCCAGGACAGCATGGTCCGTCACATCAAGGGCCCCGCGGGCACCAAGGTCACCGTAACGGTTAAGCGCGATTCAGAGGTGATTCCCTTCGAGATCACGCGCGGCAGAGTGCCTGCACACTCCGTTGATGCGGCGTTCATGGTCAGCGACACCACCGGATTCCTCCGTCTGAGCAAATTCTCCCGCACCACAGCCAGGGAGTTCATACAGGCGGCGCTTGAACTGAAAGGGCATGGGATGAAGCACCTGATCGTAGACCTGCGCGACAACAGCGGCGGCTTCATGGACCAGGCGCTGCAACTCGCCAACATGTTCCTCGACAAGGACCAGCCCATAGTCTATATGGACGGCCTGCATCGCAAGCGCGAAGACTTCTACGCCGACGGCAGGGGACTTCTGCGCGACGTGGGGCTCACCCTGCTTGTGTCCGACGGCACCGCATCCTCCAGCGAGATACTCGCCGGCGCCATCCAGGACAACAAGCGCGGCACGCTAGTAGGGCGCCGCACTTTCGGTAAGGGCCTGGTGCAGGAACCCGTCAACTTCACCGACGGCTCCGGCATAAGGCTCACCGTGGCCCGTTACTACACCCCTTCCGGCCGCTGCATCCAGAAGCCATATACGGAAGATTACATGTACGACGTCTACAAGCGTTACGAGAACGGCGAGATGGTCAATGCCGACAGCATGAACGTGGCCAACGGAGGCATCATTCCCGACATCTTCGTGCCCATGGACACCACCAAGGTGGAATCGTTCTACATCAACTGTAACAAGAAGGCGACGCCCATGCGCTTCGCATCGGCGTACTTCGACACCCACAAGACTGAACTCCAGACCATAGACAGCTACGACGGCCTCCTGAAGTATCTTGACAGAGCAGACCTGGAGGCCGGATTCCTGGTCTTCGCCAGGACGCGCGACGGCCTTGTCCCCTCGACTTCCGAATGGAAGATAGAGCGCGATTACATGATGACCCAGGTCCGTGCCCTCGTGGGCCGCTACTCCAAGCTCGGCGACAACGCCTTCTACCACCTGTATCTCGACACCGATACGGTGTACAAGGCGGCCATTACTGCGCTATAAACTGGTAAATGATGTTGCCCTGCTGCTTGGCAGGCGCTTTCGGGTCGGCGGAGAAGCGTGAAAGACGCGCTGCGCGGACTGCGAAAGACCGCAGGCAGCCGTCGGTACTGGAAACGCTTTCGTCGACCTTTGCGGCCACTACGGTGCCGCTGTTGTCCACACTGATAAGAACCGTAACCTGCCCTGCACCCATGCAGCGGTAGGCGGGAATGGACAACTTGCTGGCCTTCCGGCCCTCGAGGAAATACGAAACCACGGAGGGACCGCTGTATTTCTTTTCCTCCTTTTTATTGCCGTCGTCCTTCGACGGCACGTTGGCTGTGAAGCCGTCGTCGGGTGCCTCGAAACCTCCCTTCAGCTCGCGTGCGAGCCTCTCTGCATCTTTGTACAGCTGCTCGGCGTCGGTGCCGCGGTCGTCTTTCAGCGAAGCCCTGTCTACGGCGATGTTGCGGTATCCTCCGGCCGCGCCCAGCTCCGCCTCCAGCCGCTGGCTGATGGCCTGCTGGAACTCGGCCTCCTGCCTCAACCTTTCGACCTCGGCCTGCAGCCGTTCCAGCTCCTCCAATTTACTGAAATCCAGCACGAAAGAATTCTCGCGCTGGATACTGAATCCCAAGGAAGTGGCAAGCAGGACAATAAGCACCGCAAGATGAATGATTACGGTGGTATACAGTCCTGCCTTATCTTCCTGTTTCACTTCAATGCCTTTTCGACGGTAGCGGTGATCATATCGATAGCCACGACGTTGTGCCCGCCCTGAGGGATGATGATGTCGGCGTAGCGCTTGCTCGGCTCGATGAACTGCAGGTACATCGGCTTCACAGTGCGGCTGTAGCGCTCGATCACCCAGTGGACGTCCTTCCCGCGCTCGGAGATATCCCTCTCCATAACGCGCATCAGGCGGTCGTCGTCATCGGCATCAACGAAGATCTTGATGTCCATCTGGTCCCTCAGCTTCTTGCAGGTAAAGATGAGGATGCCCTCGATGATAATCACGTCCGCAGGTTCCACCAGCTTCGTCTCCGTCTTGGAACGGGTGCACGAGATGAACGAATAGATGGGCTGCTGGATAGGCTTCCCGTTCTTGAGGTCCCTCAGCTGGTTGCAGAGCAGATCCCATTCTATCGCATCCGGATGGTCGAAATTATGAACCCGCTTCTCCTCGTCGGAAAGATCGCTGGAGTCCTTGTAATACGAATCCTGAGGGATCACAACCACTTTCTGGCCGTGAAGCTTGTCGGTGATGGCCTTTACCACCGTCGTCTTGCCGGACCCTGATCCGCCGGCTATACCAATAACTAACATATCATCAAATAGTTTGTTGCCGTTTTGCAGCTGCGGCACTCTGAAAACCGTCTGCGCCCACGCAGCGTGAGTGGGAGGGGCCCATCGAAGATGGGAGGGATAGGCCGAAGGCCGTAGTTTTCAGAGTGCTGTAGCTGAAAACGGCATGGTCGCTAAAATTCAGCGTTCTTTGGCGTTCTGGGGAACGGAATGACGTCGCGGATGTTCTGCATGCCGGTGACGAAGAGCAGCAGGCGTTCGAAGCCGAGGCCGAAGCCGCTGTGAGGGCAGCTGCCGAAGCGGCGGGTGTCGATATACCATTCGAGGTTCTTGCGACTCATGCCGAGCTCGTCGATGCGCGCCTCCAGCTTGCCGAGGTCGGCTTCGCGTTCGCTGCCGCCGATAATCTCGCCGATCTTCGGGAACAGCACGTCCATCGCGCGGACCGTCTTACCGTCCTCGTTCTGCTTCATATAGAAAGCCTTGATATCCTTGGGGTATCCCGTCAGGATCACCGGCTTGCCGAAATGCTTTTCTACCAGATAGCGCTCGTGCTCGCTCTGGAGGTCGGCCCCCCAGAACACAGGGTACTCGAACTGCACGCCGTTTTTCGCAGCCTCCTCGAGAATCTTAATACCCTCGGTATACTCCAGACGTACGAAATCGGTTCCGATTACGCTCTCAAGGCGCCCGATGAGTTCGGGGTCGTAGCGGTCGTTCAGGAACTGGATATCGTCGCGGCAATTGTCCAGCGCGTAACGCACCAGGTGCTTGATGAAGTCCTCAGCCAGGTCCATGTTCTCCTTGATGTCGTAGAACGCCATTTCAGGCTCGATCATCCAGAACTCCGCAAGATGGCGCGGCGTGTTCGAATTCTCGGCACGGAAGGTGGGACCGAAGGTGTAGATCTCGCCAAGGGCGGTGGCTCCCAACTCGCCTTCGAGCTGACCGCTCACGGTAAGGCTCGTCTGCTTGCCGAAGAAGTCCTTGGTGTAATCGGGCTTGCCCTTCTTGTTGCGGGGAACGTTCTCGAGATCGAGTGTAGTCACCTGGAACATCTGGCCGGCACCCTCGGCGTCGGAAGCGGTGATCAGGGGAGTGTGCAGATACACGAAGCCCCTGGAATGGAAATACTCGTGGATGGCAAAGGCCATCTGGCTGCGAAGCCGCAGCACGGCGCCGAAGGTATTCGTCCTGGGGCGCATATGCGCAACCGTCCGCAGATACTCGAAGGAGGTGTCCTTCTTCTGCAGGGGATAGCGCATAGGGTCGCACTCGCCGTAAACGGTGATCTCCGACGCCTTGATCTCGACAGCCTGTCCGCTGCCAACGGACTCAACCAGACGGCCGCGCACGCCTATGCAGGCGCCCGTGCCTATCTTTGCGAGCACCGGCTCGGTGTCGGCGTTCTTGTCCACCACAATCTGTACGTTCTTGATCGTGGAACCGTCGTTAAGTGCTATGAACGCTATTTCCTTGTTGCCTCTCTTGGTCCTCACCCAACCTTTGGCGAGAACCTCAGCCCCTGCTTCCATCTTGAGCAGGTCCTTGACTTTTGTCTTGAGTAATTCCATTGAATATTAATCCTTTAAAAAAGCAGCCCTCTTGAAAAGGGGGCTGCTCCGTATTGCTTGGGCGGGCCTTTATTTGCCGCCCTTTCTTGCCGAGTACATGATCTTAAGCGCGGAGCACCTTCTGAGCTCCTGCTTAACATCTGTAATGATACCCATTCTGACGTCCTGGTCGGCCCTGATGCTGGTCGTCATGAACTGACGGTCGGCCTCGCTCTTGGACTCGCGCTCCGCAGCGATGAAGTCGCGGATGTCGTCGGTAGTCTTGAACGAGTCGTTCAGCTGGATACGGGCCTCCGTTCCGTACATAGCCTGCAGGGACTTGATCGGAGTACCGATATTGATATAGGAGTTGAGATCCTTGCGCTCGAGCTTGACGACTTCGGACGCCTCGGGGATCTTAACCATAACCTTATTCTCGGTCTCGCGCATCTGCGTGGTGACCATGAAGAAGAACAGGAGCATGAAAACGATATCGGACAGGGAGCTGCTGGTCATTGCCGGCACCTCTTTCTTGTTATTGCTTCCACCGAATTTTGACATAGTAAATTCCTCCTTATTATCTTCTGCGGCCTACATCCTTGGGCTCTGCCTCGGAAATGAACTGAGGTATTGCCTCCTTGACTATCTTCTGGGTGTCCTCGTCGAGCATGTTGAACGTCTTTCCGTTGTAGTTCTTGCGGGAGAAGTCGTCGCGGAGTTCGTTCACGGCCTTCACGAGTTCGTTCTGGACAGCGATGTATGCCTGGTAACTGGTACCACGGTCATTCTGTAGGGAGATGATACCCTTTGAAACGGGATACTCTCCGAAACCCTCGATATCCTTGATCTCCTTTTCCGGGAGGTTGGGATCGTTCGCGGGGTTGGTCAGAAATTCTTTGATCTTGTCTTTGAGCTGGCTAACGTCGATGGGCTCGCTACCGGCAAGGATTCTATCGGCCGAGTTGATCTTCACCTGAATGATGTTGCGGCGATTGACCTTCTGGTCCTCAACTTTCTGATTCTGGTCCGGCATGGGAGGCAGACGACGGCTCAGACCGGTCTGGCTTCCCATGGTGGTGGTCATCAGGAAGTAGCACAGCAGCAGGAACGCGATATCCGCGGTCGAGCTGGTGTTCATTGCTGGTACTTTCTTCTTGCCCATAATTACTTCTTAGCGGCTATTGACATACGGATTTCGCCGACGACAATCGACAGGATAGCGGCTGCACCGGCGATGTATGTAAGATTGAGAATGGTGTCGGTAAGCTTGAGCGTACCTGCGCTCACTGCAGGGCCGTTGTAGGCCATTGCGGGGTCGCCCTTCGCGAGAAGGTATGCGATTAAGCACACAACTGCCACGCCAACCAGAATGATGCCTATCTTGACAAGGCTCTTCGGGTTGTTC
The DNA here is from genome assembly GCA_016288775.1 of Bacteroidales bacterium. Taxonomy (GTDB): domain Bacteria; phylum Bacteroidota; class Bacteroidia; order Bacteroidales; family UBA932; genus Cryptobacteroides. The sequence continues at coordinate 13,346 of JAEELG010000064.1, forward strand.
TTGGTGCTTACGATAAGGCCGACGACGATGACGCAGAACAGCGCCAGGCCGAGCATACCGTAAGTCCAATAGAGCAGCGTATCCACCGTGCTGCCTCCGAATCCCTGGGTGAAACCCCAGATGAGGAGGGCGACACTGAGGACAATCAGCGCTATCATACCCCACTTGAAAATCTTGTTGAGTTTCATAATTCGCTTGAAATGGGATGATTATTTCTTTGCGCCGTGCTTGGTGAGGAGGTCGATAAGGCAAATGGAAGAGTCTTCCATGTCGATGGTGAGGCCGTCGATCTTTGCGAGGATGTAGTTGTAGAACACCTGGAGGATCATGGCCACGATGAGACCGCCGACGGTAGTGATAAGGGCGATCTTCATACCACCTGCCACAACGTTAGGGGAGATATCGCCGGCTGCCTGGATGGCATCGAAGGCGTTGATCATACCGATAACGGTACCGAGGAATCCGAGGGACGGGGCGATGGCGATGAACAGGGAGATCCAGCTGAGGCCGTTCTCCATCTCGCTCATCTGTACGGAACCGTAGGAGACGACGGTCTTCTCGACCACGTCGACGCCCTGGTCGTAACGGAGCAGACCCTGGTAGAAAATGGATGCCACGGGGCCGCGGGTGTTGCGGCAAACGTCTTTTGCTGCTTCTACACCGCCCTCTTCAAGAGCCTTCTCGACATTCTCGAGGAGCTTCTTGGTGTTGGACTTGGAGAATGTGAGATAGAGAATACGCTCGATGGAGAGTGCGAGACCGATGATCAAGCAGATGATGATCAGGGACATGAAGCCTGCACCACCTTCGATGAACTTGGTCTTGAGGGCCTGGTGAAGAGGAATCTCTTCGCCGGTGCCGTTGAGAATGTCGGCGGCGCTCATCTCTGCGGGAGCGGCAACTTCCTCAGCTGCAGGAGCTGACTGCTCTTCCTGAGCGGAAGCGGTGTTTGCAGCGAAGGCCATTACGCCTGCGACTGCCAGAAACATGAAAAACTTTTTCATAAAATGTAGTTAATGTATTAGTTAAAATTAATTTCCTACGAAATCGGTGCAATTTAGCAAAAAAAAATCATAAGGCAAAACCTATTTTGACATTTCGCCACGGAGACTCTCCCCTAAATTTGCCTTAACATACTCATTATCATCGCTCTTGCCCATCAAAAAGAAAAGTTTTGCAAGGGCGCTTTCGGTGGTTATGTCGCCTCCGCCCACCACTCCGGCGTCCTTCAGGGCCCTTCCGGTGGCGTACAAGTCCATGTTTACGCTGCCCCGGGGGCACTGTGTCACGTTGAACAGAACCTTGCCGCGGGAGGCAGATTCGCGCACGATATCCAGGAACCAGTCCTGCGACGGAGCGTTCCCGCACCCGAAGGTCTCCAGGATGATTGCGCGGGTGCGCCTTCCCAGCAGGATATCCTCCACGACCCTTTCGGTGATGCCCGGATGCACCTTGAGGATGGAAACGGCGGTATCCATCTCAGTATGAACCGTGAAGGGCTCCCCGGACGGGCGGCGTATGAGGTCGCGGTTGTAGCGGATGTCGATGCCGGCTTCCGCCAGCGGCGGGAGGTTGGGGGAGCGGAAGGCGTCGAAGCCGGACGCGTCCACCTTGGTGCTGCGGTTGCCGCGCAGCAGGATGTCGTTGAAGAAGATGCACACCTCGGGCACTGTCGGGCTGCCGTCGGGCTCGCGCGCAGCGGCGATTTCCACCGATGAGATCAGGTTCTCCTTGCCGTCGGTGCGGGGGCGTCCGACCGGCAGCTGGCTTCCGGTGAAGATCACGGGCTTGCCGAGGTTCTCCAGCATGAAGCTCAGCGCTGAGGCGCTGTAGGCCATGGTGTCGGTGCCGTGAAGCACCACGAATCCGTCGTAGTCGTCGTACTTGTCGCGCAGGATGCCGGCGAGTTTGCGCCACATTCCCGGCTCGATGTCGGAGGAGTCGATAAGGGGGTCGAAGGTGCAGGAGTCGATGTCAATTCCGAATTTGCGGAGTTCGGGGACTTCTTCCATCAGGCTGCCGAAGTCGAAGGGCTTAAGGGTGCCGTCGGAGGGATCTTCCTTCATTCCTATCGTGCCTCCGGTGTAGATGAGGAGCACGGATGCTCTTTGCTTGCTCATATTGCGAACAGTTTTAGTGCGTTGCGTGTTGTGGCCGCGGCCGTCTGCTCCAGGGTCAGGCCCTTGATCTCCGCCACTTTGGCGGCGATCAGCGGAAGGTATGAGCTCTCGTTGCGGGAGCCGCGGTGAGGCATGGGCGCCAGGTAGGGTGCGTCGGTCTCGAGGAGTATCTTTTCAATCGGGATGCGCTCCAGCGTTTTGGCCAGGGAGGCGTTGCGGAAGGTGACCACGCCGCCTATTCCCACGGAAAAGTCGCCGTAACGGTTGGCGCGCTCGTATATTTCATACGAAGCCGTGAAACAGTGTAGGTTGCCGCGCAGGCCGAGGTGGCGGCAGTCGGCCAGTATGCCGAGGAAGTCTTCCCAGGCGTCGCGCAGGTGTATGTTCACGGGGAGGTTCATGGCCGCCGCCATCTCGAACTGCAGGCGCAGGACCTCTTTCTGCTCGGCCACGAATTCCAGGCCCTCATGATAGTCCAGGCCTATTTCGCCTATCGCCACTACGCCTTTTTTCTTGTATGGTTCCAGTGCGTCCAGTTCGTCGCGCCAGTTCCTGTCCACGGACCCCGGATAGAGCCCCAGCATCTCGTAGATCACTCCCGGATGCCGGTCGCCGAACTCCCACATCGCGGGGCGCTCCCGGGAGTCGACGTCGGCCTGGATCATCTTGTCCACGCCGGCCCCGAGCGCCCTCTGCAGAGCCTCCTCCGCGTCGGGCCTCAGCCACTCGTCATAAAAATGCGTATGAGTGTCGACGAACATAAATACAAATATAGTTATTTTATCTGACAGTGCGGCGCAAAAACTGCGGAAGGCGGAAGTATACCCCCCGAACTCCTGCTGCGCAGCAGCTAACTATTATCCCCCTGCACCCCCAGGGGACGGGGGGCGTTCCCCCCGAAACCCCCTGCGTCGGCATGCGGCCTCCATATGCAAGCATTTTCAAAGTCGTTCGGGGGGTATACTTCCGCCTTCCTGTTATCGCTTGGCGCAGGTCACAAAATGTTGCCGTGACCGGCGCCATTATATTGAGTGAGAGGCCGATTTGCGGCGCAGGTCACAGACTTCTTTTCGGACCTGCGCCAGGCAGGTGGGAAATCGTGCAGCGTCGGAGCAGATCGACGCTGATGAAACCGTCGCTTTCCAGCAGGCAAACAGCAGCGGAAACGTCACCGAACGGAATGTCCAGGTCGTGGCAGAGTTCTTCCGCCGATACGCCGCGGTGCGAACGGATGTGCTGCGCAATCTGCACGATGTGCTCCAGCGTTTCGGCCCCGACGCCGGAATAACAGGCACGGACTTGCTCTTCAAGGTCCTGTGCCTCGTTCCCGGAAGAGGCCCCCATACCCAGCTGGACGCCGATGAGCAAGGGATCCGTGATCGGTTCGGCAATCTTTTCACGCAGCAGGCGGTTGCAGCCGGCGGAACGGATGTCGTCGATGCGTCCGGGCAGGCAGAATACCTCGCGCCCGTAACCGGCTGCAAGGCGCGCAGTCAGCGTTCCGCCTCCTTTGTCTTTCGACTCCGCCAGAACGGTTGCGCGAGACAGTCCCGCGATAATGCGGTTGCGGCGCAGGAAAGTGAAGGGCTGCGGCCCCGTTGCGGGCGGGAAATCAGTGACCAGTGCGCATCCAGGCGTGCGAAGCAGCTTTTCGGCGATTGCATAGTGGCGTCGGGGATAAATCTCGTCGATTCCTACCGGCAGAACGGCAATTGTGGGCAGGCCCCAGGCCATCGCGGCAAGGTGCGCCGTGATGTCAACGCCGATCGCGAACCCGCTGACTATCACCGGCCTGACCGGCGAGTGCGCAATGGCGCCCACGATACGTTCCGTCCATTCCTTGCCATAAGGGGAAATGTCGCGTGTGCCCACGATGGAAATCCGCTCCTGGACGCCGAAAACCTCTTCCGGGGTGCTGCAGCTGCGGAAGTAAAGCCCCACAGGGGCGTCGGGGCAGTCTGCCAGGAGCGGCGGATACGCAGGGTCGTTGCAACCTATCCACCGGCAGCCGAGCGCCGACAGACGCTCCCACTCTGCGCGGGAAACTTCAAGTTCGCAATCATTGATGGAGTCCCGGACCTTGCTGAAAGGCCCGAAGACCTCGTCAAGGGTTTTGCGGGATTGTGAGAAAACGGCTCCGGGCGAGCCGAAGCGCTCGATAAGGCGGCGGGCGACGGACGGATCATATCCGAAAAGCCTGTTCAGAGTGATGCCGCATACGGTTTCATAGTTGTTTGGGTCCATAACAGTTTTTCATTAGTCAAAGTCAAAGATAACGAAAAGAATCGTTTCGCGCAAAGAGCGATTAACCGGACGTAGCTATTTCTTCGAAAGCGCCTCCAGGCGGGCTTCGTAGCCGCGGCGCTCGATCTCGCTGTCGGTGGCGGCGATGAGCATAGGGAGGTACTTCTTCTCGAGGCGCTCATTCTTCTCCTTGCGGGCAAGGACCACGCAGTTCTTGGCTGCGGTATAGTCTTTGGGATTGATCTTGAGCACCTTGTTGTACCACTTCAGCGCCTTGCGCGGCGACTGCTCGCAGGCCAGGTAATACGACCCCATGTTCCCCATGAACTCCGTATTCTTCGGGAACTGCTTCAACATTGCCTCCGACACCTTGCGGAACGCCTCGTAACTCCCCGGCGTCGCATAAGTGAAAAGGTTGTAGCAATACTCCTGAACCGTGGAAATGAAAGTCGCCTCGTCCACTGCCTCGCCGTAGTAAGTCCAGGAAGGATGAGAGGTACGGTGATAATCTATCATGGATAGAAGTTCCCCGGTGGCCAGCTCCGGGCTGTCCTTTTCGTAGAGGATCAGAGCCGTGATCTTGTCCACCCGGTAAGCCAGTTCCGAAGGTTCCATGGAAATCGCCCTGCTGATGGCCGTCTGCGAACGCGCGAACAGCGAATCCACGAAGATGTTCTCCTCGAAATAGTTCACGTCGCGCCCGGTGCTGTCCTTAAGCGTCAGCACCGGCTCCTTTCCCAGCCAGCGCCCCGAATCCTTGGGTACCACCTTGGTGCTCAGCGCCTTGTTCAGGCAGTAACGGTAGCGGCCTTCGAGCATCGCGGGGTCGTCGGGGCAGTCGGCCTCCCAGCGGTCGAGAATGGTTTCCACTCCCACTCCCGCAGGCCCGGTAATCCGTACCTGACGCTCGTAACGTGCCTTGTGGGTCTCGCCCGGAGTCTGGGCGTATGCCGCGGCGGCAACGAACAGTGCCGCCAGAATCAATGCCTTCTTCATGCTATGTCTTTCAAAATCCTTCTGCCGAGCGGGTGAAGATTGTTGCAGCGGTTGCCCAGATTCTTCACGAAGCCCAGCGGATGCCCCCTGTATGTAATAACGTTGTACCCCCGGGGAGCGTCGGGAAGCACAATCGCATCGCGGTGCAGGAAGTGCAGGGCCGTAGTCCTGTCAACCTCCGCACACGGATACGAAGAACTGTCGAAAAGTATGCTCAGGGCCTCGTCGGGATGCGGAATCACGTCCCGCCCCTTTATCGTGGGCGCCGGAACTCCGCTGCGCAGGGGCCTCAGCGCGCTCACGTCGCCGCGGTTCGCCCGTGGTGAGGATGCCGTCTTGACCAGGGCCCCGGCCCACTGGCCTTCGCCCGGCACCTCTCCCGCCTTCAGCAGGTTGCCGCAGTCGGTGACGCGTACGCCGTAGCTGCCGAATCCCTCCTCCGGGGGGAGCAGCGTGCCGCCGAGCTCCTTAGCTGCCCAGCGCAGGTTGGCGTCGTTCTCCGCGTCTTCGTAGGTGCAGGTGGAATAAACGAGAACGCCCCCTTCGCGCAGCGCGGGCCACACGTCGGCGAGTATGCGTCTCTGGCGCGCCGCACACAGTTCCACCAGCTCCGGGCTCCATTCCTCCACGGCGCGCGGGTCTTTGCGGAACATGCCTTCGCCGCTGCAGGGTACGTCGGCCACGATGATGTCGAACCATCCCGGCAGCGTGCGGCCGATCACGGCGGGGTCTGCCGAAGTCACCGTGACCGCCGGGTCTCCCCAGATGGCCACGTTGTCGCACAGAACGCCCGCGCGGGCCTTCATCACCTCATTGGAAACCAGCGTGAAGCTGTCTCCGACCGCCTGCCGCAGAGATGCCGCAAGATCGGTGGTCTTGCCCCCGGGCGCGGCGCAGAGGTCGAGCACCCGTATTCCGGAGGGGGCGCCCAGCCGCTGCAGTTCGCGGCGGAACACGTGCCCCACGAACATCGCGGAAGAGTCCTGGACATAGTAGCATCCGGCGTGCATCAGCGGGTCGAAGATGAACTGCGGACGACTCTCCAGGATGCGACCGAAGGGGCTCCAGGGCACAGGGGAGCCGTCGGGACCGTCGAGTCCCTTGAACGGGTTGAGGCGTATGGAGACCGACGCTGCGTCCATCAGCCGAGGTCGGAAGGGAACTCGGGCTGCTTGCCCTGGGAAACGGCCACCAGACCGTCCACGAGCTTGTCGAGGGCATCCTTGATGCGTCCGCCCAGCATGGCCTTCATCATAAGGTTCAGCTCCGCGTCGGCCTCGACGCTGAAGTCGGTGCCGCCGGGAACCGGGTCGAAATGGGCGGAGACGCTGAAATGGAAAGGCGCCTCGTCGTCTTCGAGACGTATAAGGGTATAGGGCTTGCGCTCGGCCACCTTCACGGCGATGGTGAAGCCCCTGACGGTGACCTTCAGGTGGTCGAAGTCCGCCGTGACGCCGTCGCGGTACTCGGCCGGAACAGATGCGGTAAGAGTGCGCAAGTCGGTGAAACTCATGTATAGCTGTTCGTTGGGAATCGCAACGATGCCGTGCTTGCTTTCGTAATGTGCAGCCATTTCGCTTTATTTTGTTAAATTTGCGGAGCGGACCTGCGCCCGCCGCCCGTAAAACATGGGCAAAAGGGCGGCGGGCGCAGGTCCGCTCCGCAAATATACAAAAACTATGCACAAAATATACTTCGAGAAACGCTGCATAATTATCTGCGAGCCTTCCGACCAGGCCCTGTCGGATCCCAATGCGATCGAGTTTCACCTCGGGGAGCGCATCGACATCCACACCCTTGTTACCATGTTCAAGGCCTCGGAGTCGCTGAGCCGCATATATATTCCCACTGAGGACACGGAGCGTACCTACAGGCGCCTGTGCGCCGAGTTCAGGGAGGTCAACGCGGCCGGAGGCCTGGTGAGCAACCGCCGCGGCGACTATCTCCTGATAAGCCGCAGCGGCCTCTGGGACCTGCCCAAGGGGCACCAGGAGAGGGGAGAGGATATCAGCGTGACGGCGCTCCGAGAAGTGCAGGAGGAGACCGGCGTGGAGGCCCTCGAACTGCGCGGCCTGATATGCGTTACCGACCACTGCTACCTGCGCGACGGCGTGTGGCACCTCAAGCACACCTGGTGGTACGACATGCTGTATACAGACCCCGTGGACCTTACCCCGCAGCGCGAGGAAGACATCAGCAAGGCGGCCTGGGTGGCCAAATCCAGCCTTCCCCCCTATCTTAAAAACACATATCCATCCATACTTGAAGTTTTCAGGGAAGCGAAAGTGTGAAACTTTTTTAATTTCAGTTCCGTATATATAAAGTATCTTTATACGGAACGAAATGAAACTTTCCCAATTCAACTTCGATCTCCCCGAGGGGAGGATAGCCAAGGAGCCCACCCGCTGGAGGGACGAATGTAAACTGATGGTCCTTCACAAAGACAGCGGCGAAATAGAGCACAGGCAGTTCAAGGACATTCTGGAATACTTCGGCAAGGGCGACCGATTCGTCTTCAACGACACCAAGGTCTTCCCTGCGAAACTCTTCGGCAAGAAGGAGAAGACGGGAGCCGACATCATGGTGTTCCTGCTTCGCGAACTCAACAAGGAGCAGCGCCTGTGGGACGTTATCGTCGAGCCCGCACGCAAGATCCGCATAGGCAACAAACTCTACTTCGGCGAAGACGAAAGCATGGTGGCCGAGGTGATCGACAACACCACTTCCCGCGGAAGGACCCTGCGTTTCCTGTATGACGGTCCGTACGAGGAGTTCAAGGAGGCCCTGTTCGCACTGGGCCAGACTCCCGTTCCCGAGTGGGTCAAGGATACGGCAGACCCCGAGGACGCCGAGAACTTCCAGACCATCTTCGCAAAGGAGGAGGGCGCGGTCTCCGCTCCCGCCGCCGGCCTGCATTTCTCCCGCGAGCTCATGAACCGCATGATACTGCACGACGTGGAGAAGACCTTCATCACCGTGCACATGGGAATAGGTCATTTCCGCAGCGTGGACGTCGAGGATCTGTCCAAGCACCGCGTGGACAGCGAGCACATGATCATCAGCAAGCAGGCCTCCGACGAGATCAACGCCACCAAGCGCGCCGGGCACAAGGTATGCGCCGTGGGCGTGACCGTCATCAGGGCCCTGGAGACCTATGTGACCACTTCGAAGGAAATACGGCCCAACGACACCTGGACCAACAAGTTCATCTTCCCTCCGTACGAGTTCAGCATCGCCGACGCCTTCGTGTCCAATTTCCACCTGCCCTGCTCCACCATGCTCATGATGGAGGCTGCCTTCGGCGGATACGACAAGGTGATGAAGGCTTACGAAGCGGCTCTCGAGAACGATTACCGCTTCGGTCCTTACGGAGACGCCCTGCTGATCGTTTAATTACCTTTCTACGTCTATGCAGGCCTTGAAGATACGGCCTGTGAAGCGGAGTACTAATTGAGACCGAGGTCGGTGTTGCGTGGATTGACTTTGTCGTACACTGTGAATACGCCGTTCCGTATTTCCATGTCGTTGCTGCCGGGAGCGGTGAGAACGAACTCGAAATGAACCGTGTAGGCGATGCTGGAAGCGCTGAGAAGGGGACGTTTGAACTCGACGGTACCCGAACGGCATTCGAACTGCTGGCCCTTGTACAGCCAGACGAACGATGCATCGAAATACTCGTCGCCTGCTTTGTAGCTGTATTTCTTTCCGTATTTGAACGGCCCCTGGTTGGCAAACTGCAGCTTGAACCCGGTCTTTTTGTAGAAGAAGCGGAATACAACCTGGCCGTCGTCCATTATAAAGAACTCAGGCACGGAGTACTCTATCTCCACGGGGTATGTATCATCTATGCACTCGAAATGGTCTTCCGCGCCGTTGCATTTGAGCGAGAGACTCCACCGGGTTGCCTTGTGGTGAACCACAATTACGCAGGCGGACAGGCAGAACAAAGCAAGCGCAAGCGACAGGAGTCTGGTCAGTTTTCTTTTCATAGCTCGTCGGGGCTTTTGATCAAACTCTTTATGTCGGCCTGGAAGCGGCGGCCTACCTGGATAATGCCGTCCGTAATTTCAAAGGTCCTTTGCTCTCCCTGGCAAGTGAATTCAAAGCGGACCTCATAGCGGCAGTAGGGTTCGGAGCATTTTCTGGAGAAACTGTACCGGCCTTCAGTCATTGCGGCCTTTTCCGGTTTATACAGCACGCAGAGGTCCAAACTCTGCTTTTGGGGGTCTTGTTTATACTGATACTGCCTGCCGTCGACAAAAAAGCTCTGGGGGCTTTCCAGCCGGAGCTGAATACCGTTGGAGCGCAAATCGAAGCAGGCCGTGCTCTGTCCTTCTCCGGCAGATTTGGAATACAGACCACCCTCGGAGTCCGGCTCGAACCGGCCGCTTGACAAAATGTATCCGGGAGCAATGTGCCCCCAGTCTTCGTACACATAGTGCTCGCCGTCGACGGTGTACTCCATATGGATGCAAGGCTCTCCGGTATAATCGTCGTGCGGACGGCATCCGGCAAGGAAGGAAAGCGCAAGAAGCAATAAGACGGTTTTCCTCATCTCAGAATGATTCTTTTATGCCGAATGAAAAGGATCCCAGTGTGCCCAGGCCCATTTCAAGGAAAAAGCATGAGTTCGGCTTGGACATGGGGATTTCGAAGCACAGGGGATCGATCTGCAGTCCGACGGTCGGGACGACCCATGAATACATAAGGGCAGATTGCGGCTCGGTACCCAGCATTTCAAAAAAATCCGTAGGAATGGCGGATACCGTGAACTTTCCGTCATCCCAGCTTCCCTGGATGGTTTTCATGTATCCCACTGCCGCTTTGGAATAGATACGCAGGCTCCCGTTGTCCAGCCATCTGTACTTCACGGTCGGAAGGATTCCGACATTACTGAGAACGATGATGGGCAATGCCGAGACCGTATCCGAAGTAAGGTTTATGCCTATCGCGACCTTGTCGTTCAGCCAGCGCTCGTACTCCAGGTTTGGCCCGGGAATGAAGAAAGGAAGGACGAAGAAAGTGTCGTTGGTGATGGCGGTTCCCAGCAGGGATACGATAACGCTTGCATACGCTGCCGTATGCTGGAGTCCCGTTCCGAGATTAAGCGATATTCCTATAGCATTCCTGGCTGGCGCGGGCTCCTGAATTTCCATTCTGTCTGCTTCCTGGGCGTGTGCGGGCAGCAGGAGAATAAAAGACAGGACTATTGCGGCAAAAACTCTTTTCATACTTCTTAAATGCAAAGGCTGGCCGAATCTTGCACCGGCTACTTGACTCTTACGGTCTCCGCCGGATCTACCTTGGCGATGAACAGCGTGGGTATGAGGAGAAGCAGCATGATGGCGCCGAAGGCCAGGGCGTCGACGCCAAGCACCAGCGGAACGTTCACGTGCACGGGAACGAAGGACACGAAATAATTCGCAGGGTTGAGCTTGAGCAGATGGGTGCTTCCCTGAACGAGGCAGAAAAGCAACGCTGCGGCGTTACCCAATACCATCCCGATCAATACGATACGGGCTGCGACGCGGAGGAATACGCGCGCTATGCCGCGGTTGCCCATGCCCATGCTCTTGAGCATGCCTATGGTGGAGATGTTGCGGAAGAGCAGGATAAGGAGTCCGGAAATCATGTTGAATCCGGCCACTACCGTCATGAGAAGCAATATCGCCAGCACGTTGAAGTCTATCAGGTTCAGCCAGTCGAACAGCTGCGGGTAGCGCTCCTGCATGGTGGACGAGCGCATCCGGGCTATCCACGACAGTTCGTCGGCCTTGACTTTCAGGCGTGCGCCGTCGGAGTATCCTGGACTTACTCGGACTTCCAGCGCGCCCGCCTCGCTGCGCTCCATTCCGCAGAGACGCTGCATGTCGGCGAGCGGCACCTTCACCACCATGGCCTGGTCGGAATCGAGTATGCCCTGGTACACTTCTGTTACGGTGAACCTGCGCGCCTTCACCTTGTCGTCGACGAAGTAGGTGGTCATGGCGTCGCCCGGCCCCAGCTGCATGCGGCGTGCGAGCAGTTCGGGAATCTGCGCCTGAAGGGAGCAGCTGTCGGGCATGGGCACGCCCTTGATGAGCACTCCGCAGATATCGTCGGA
>JAEELG010000065.1 GCA_016288775.1 Bacteroidales bacterium
CAAAATCTACGGTGAGGTGGACAACGCCCGTAAGCTGGCTCAGCTCATCGTCGCGGCCCGCTCACAGGCGCAGATCCTCTCCACCGGCGACCTCGGCAATGCCGTGGCGGGAGCCCTGCCTTCTTTCGCGGAGCATAAATACCTGGCAAAGGTTTACCAGGCATTGAGGATAGAGGTGAACGACGAGATGCGTTCGCTGGAAAAGTTCCTCGACGGCGCAGCCAAGTCGCTCAAAAAGGGCGGGCGCCTGGCCGTCATCACTTACCACTCCCTCGAGGACAGGATGGTAAAGAACTTCATCCGCAGCGGCAACATCGACGGAACCGAAGAGAGCGACGTATACGGAAGGCGGAACGCGCCCCTGAGCGCCGTGAACCGCAAGCCCATATTGCCGGAAGAATCAGAAATTGAAGGTAACACACGCGCGCGAAGCGCCAAACTGCGCATAGCCGAGAAGAACTGACATGGACAAGACCTGGAAAATACAGGACATAGGCAGATGGCTCCGGAACAGCTTCAGGGCCATCCTCAAGGGGGAGTTCCTGCTCCGCCTCGACGTGGGCCGCTACTTCGTCCATATCGTTTACACCTTCTTCCTCTTCGCGATGATCATATGGATCTCGCTGATGATCGAAGGCACCATGAACAAGGTCGAGCGCAACAAGGCGATACTGCGCGAGCTCGAAATAGTACACGCACAGAAGACTTTCGACGTGGTGAGCATCAGCAAGCGTTCCTCGGTGAACGAAATGCTGCAGCAGATGGGTTCGAAAGTCACGGAGCCCCAGGCCCCGGCAACGGTATTGAAAAAGTAAGATGGACGTGAACAACGGCATAAAGAAGAATCGCGACCGTATAGGAGTCATCCTGTACGTGCTCTACGTGTTCCTGCTGGTCGCGTCCGTCCTGCTGTTCGCCAAGATAGTGGGCATACAGATCTTCTTCAAGCCCAATCCCAAGATCGAGGCCGCGCTTACCCCCAGCAGCCGTCCGAGAGCGATTGAGCCCGTGCGCGGCAACATCATCGACTGCGAGGGGCGCCTGCTGGCGATGTCCTGCCCCACCTACCAGATAGCCATGGACTGCACCGTACGCCGGGAGGAATTCGCCAAGGACAAGAAAGAAGGACCGGAGAAAGAGGCGGCATGGCTCGAAAAGGCAAAGGCGCTCAGCGTCGAACTCGCCAAGGTCTTCCCCGAGAAGAGCGCCGACGAATACTACAGGCTCATACGCGAGGGCCGCAAGAACGGCAAGAAATATCTGCGCCTGGGTAAGCCTGTGGACCGCAACGTCTACAACCGCGTCGTCAAGTTCCCTCTCTTCAACGAAGGCAAATACAAGGGCGGTCTCATTGCCGAGCAGCAGAATGTCAGAATCTATCCCTACGGCAAGCTCGCCCGCCGCACCATAGGCTTCGTGCGCAACAACCGCTCCGACGTGGGCAACACACACGTGGGGCTGGAGGGCAAATTCGACTACGTGCTCCACGGGCGCGAGGGCAAGGAATACACCAAGGTGACCGACGCCGGGCGCGTGCTCGACAACGACAGCACCAAGACGCTGCCGGTGGACGGCCGCGACATACGCACCACCCTCAACATCGACTATCAGGACATCGCCTGGAGGGCCCTCTACGACGAGATCAAGGAGGAGAGCGACCTCGAAGGCGCCTGCCTCGTGCTGATGGAGAGCGCCACCGGCGCCATTCGCGCCATGGTCAACCTCTACCGCGACGAGCGCGCCACCGACTTCGAGGAAGTGAGCAACCTGGCCATCGGGCGCGCAATCGAGCCGGGTTCCGTGTTCAAGACCGTCACCCTCATGCAGGTGCTCTCCGACGGGTATGTCCAGAGCCTTGACCAGACCATTCCCACCGGCCACGGAGTCATCCGCGGCGTGAAGGGAGTGCCGCAGGATGTGCACATACTAGACCACGAGCGCAACCACCACACCACCAGCATCTCCGTCATCGACGGCTTCAAGATATCCTCGAACTACGTGTTCGGCACGCTGGCGGTATCGAACTACTCCAAGAAGCCCATGCGCTTCATCGAGAACATACACAGCTACAAGCTGGGAGAGGCGTTCGACTTCGACCTCGCCGGACTCGCGGCGCCAACCATCCCATCGCCCAAGGACAAGAACCGCTACTGGAGCCTCAGCGACCTGGCGGTCATGGGCTACGGGTACGGCACCCGCGAGACTCCCCTCCACATACTCTGCTTCTACAACGCCATAGCCAACAAGGGAAAGATGATGAAGCCCTACCTGGTTGAAGACATAGAGCAGAACGGCGTCGTCAAGAACCGCCGCGGCCCGGCGCTGATGTCAACCATCTGCAGCAAGGCCGTCGCCGACACCATCACGAGGGCGCTCAAGGCCGTTACCGAGGAGGGCACCGCACGCCGTCTCAAGGACGCCAAGTGCCAGGTTGCCGGCAAGACCGGAACATCCTTTGGCACCTACAGCGGAGGCAAGTACAAGGACGAACTCGGCCGCCGCAAGTACCAGGGCACCTTCGTGGGATTCTTCCCCGCCGACGATCCCAGATACAGCGTCATCTGCACCGTGTTCAGCAAGCCCACGTCAAAGTCGTTCCAGGGCGGCGGCATCCCCGCGAGGGCCGTCAAGGGCCTGGTGAACGGCATATACAGCATAGATCCCTGTTTCAGACCCGAATTAAGCGCAGCGAAATGAAACTCAGTGAACTCATAAAGGATTGCGGAATTGTATCCGTTCTGGGCGACGCCGGAGTGGAGATCCTGGACATCACCAACGATTCCAGGAAGGTGCGTCCCGGCAGCCTGTTCATCGCAGTGAACGGCTGCGGGAACGACGGGCGCGAATACATCGGCAAGGCCATAGAGAACGGAGCAGCCGCCGTCCTCTTTGAGGACAACGGCTGCTCATACCCGGTCACATGCGTGACCGTCAATAACAGCCGCAAGGCCGTAGCCCTTGTAGCCGACCGATTCTACGGGCATCCCAGCAGCAGGCTGAAGCTGGTAGGCATCACCGGCACCAACGGCAAGACCACCACGGTCACGCTGCTGTACCGCATGTTCCGCAGCATGGGATACGAATGCGGACTGCTCTCGACTATCGCAAACTACGTGGGAAGCGAGCGCCTGGAGACCGCCAACACCACCTCCGACCCCGTCACCATCAATTCCCTGCTGCGCAGGATGGCGGACGCCGGATGCGAGTACTGCTTCATGGAGGTGAGCTCCATCGGAGTCGAGCAGGAGCGCGTCACGGGCCTGGAATTCAAGGTGGGAATCTTCTCCAACCTCACCCACGACCACCTCGACTACCACGGCACCTTCGCCGAATACCTGCGCTGCAAGAAGCTGTTCTTCGACCGCCTGGGACCCGACGCCGTCGCCATTACAAATATCGACGACAAGCACGGCGAGGTTATGCTCCAGAACACCGCAGCGCGCAAGGTGAGCTACTCCTGCCAGCGCATGGCGGACCACAGCTGCCGCATACTCGAACAGAGCTTCGAGGGCATGCTGCTCCGCATCGACGGCTCTGAGGTCTGGACCCGCCTGATAGGCGCACACAACGCCTGCAACCTGCTGGCCATCTACTCCGCCGCGGTGGAGCTCGGCGCCGACAGACAGGAGGTACTGGTGGCCCTTTCGGCGCTGGAGTCCGCTCCCGGCAGGCTCGAGACGATGCACGGGCCGAGAGGCATCTGCGTGGTTATCGACTACGCGCACACTCCCGACGCCCTCGACAACGTGCTCAAGACCCTTCGCGAAGTGGCGACCTGCAAGCATCTGGTATGCCTGTTCGGATGCGGCGGCGACCGCGACAAAACCAAGCGCCCGGAGATGGCGGCCATTGCCGAAAAATGGGCGGACCGCATCTTCGTGACCTCCGACAACTCACGCACCGAGAAGACGGAAGACATACTCGAAGACATACGCGCTGGCTTCTCTCCCGCCGGCCTGGCGAAGGCCGTTTTCATCGCCGACCGCAAGGAAGCCATACGCACCGCGATAATGCTTTCGCCCGAAGGCAGTTCCATACTGCTTGCAGGCAAAGGACACGAGACCTATCAGATAATAGGCACCGAAAAGCGACATTTTGACGAAAAAGAAATAGTAACGGAGATTTTCAAGCAATGCTCTACCACCTTGTAGATTGGCTCAACAGCCTCGGAATCGACGTCCCCGGCATGGGACTTATGCATTACCTTTCGTTCAGGGCAATGCTGGCGCTCGTCATAAGCATGCTTATCGGCTTCTTCGCGGGAGGCCGCATCATACGCTGGCTCCGCAAGCATCAGATAGGAGAAGACATACGCGATCTTGGCCTGGAAGGCCAGATGCAGAAAAAGGGCACCCCCACCATGGGAGGGCTGATCATAATAGTGGCACTTATGGGCTCCGCCCTGCTGGTGTGCCGCCTGGACAGCATCTACACCATACTGCTGATGATCACCACCCTGTGGTGCGGTGCCATAGGTTTCGCCGACGATTATATCAAGGCTTTCAAGCACCGCAAGGAGGGAATGAGCGAGAGGGGCAAGCTCATCCTCCAGTTCGGTTTGGGCCTCGTGGTGGCGCTGACGGTGTGCATCAGCCCCGACATCCCCACCGACAGGCTCATCACAACCATACCCTTCGTAAAGGCTCACGAGTTCGACTATTCCTGGCTGTCGCCGTTCCACGGTCAGCTAGGAGTATACTGCTCGTGGGGCATCTACATGATCATGATCATCCTGGTCACGCTCGCATGCTCCAACGGCACCAACCTCACCGACGGCATGGACGGCCTGGCCTCCGGCACCTCGGCGATCGTAGGCGTTGCGATAGGCGTGATGGCCTGGCTCAGCGGCGACGTCATCGATGCCAAGTACCTCAACATCATGTACATACCCGG
>JAEELG010000006.1 GCA_016288775.1 Bacteroidales bacterium
GCATTGATCGACAGCTATACTGTAGCCCCAGGGAAACATCCGGTTGAATTCGACAACTTCTTCTCTGGAAGGATTCTTTTGATCCCAGTAGGACTCGTTTACATACAAAGCAGGCGGGAAGAAATGAGACTGAATGCTCATTTTCTGCGGGAACGTTGTCGTGGCTGACAATGTATCTCTTCCTGGAATAGTGACCTGCAATTTATATTTGCGGGAGGGAACCGGGCGGAAGTCACTGAGATATTTTCCTCCACCGGCATTCGTGAAGAGGTGCTCCACACCCCCTGTCTCCGTGACTACCACAAATGCATCCTCCACCGGATTGTAGGTCGTTGCTCCTATGGTTCCGGAGTAGTAGAGCGACACTTGCTGGATAGTGTCGTTCATCAAGAGACCCTTTACCACTACCGACGGTTCAGGCTCAGGAATCACCGCCGTCTGAACACAACCGGCGAGGAAAAAGATTAAGCCTGCCAATTCTTTCCAATGCTTCATAATCCGTTATTTAAGTATAGATGCAACTTCAGATTGGATTGTTGCGTTCACTAGTTCGAGGGAGGGGTAATATTGTATATTGCTTTCAACAAAGCGTAAAAGCAACGCTCCGTCCCATCTTCAGTATATGGGAACCGTAGTGTAATCCCCCTAAAGTTTGTTGTAACGATTTCTCCTTCTTTACATTCATTTTGGTCGTTGAGTTCGGCGCCCACACTAAAGAGCAGAGAGTGACGACCATACCAAGTGGAATCATCTTTAATACTCATATTTGTTGTTTTCTGTGGTCATTTACAAGCGTCCGTTCTCTTCCTGGTTGGACCTTGAGGATTGCGGTGTGCGTTTTTTCCAGTTTCCGAAGCGCCAGGAGACGGTCAGGAGCAGGGAGCGGGTGTCGAGATAGTTGTTGTAGTGGAGTGTGACGCCGTCGCTCGTGTAGGTGTAGGGCGAGTCGGCGGTTTTGAGGATGTCGGTGGCTTCGAGCGTGACCCGCAGGCCGGATCGACTGTGGTAGTATTCGGCCGACAGGTCCATCTGGAAGGAGTTGTTGCGGCGGCGGTAGTTGTAGAAGCCGGGCAGGTTGTCGCTGATATCGCAGGTGATAGAGAACGACTTGCCCAACTGTACATTCTGTGTCAGGCGCAGGAATGCGCCGAAGCCGTGGGTCGAGGGAAATTCCGGACGGATGGAGCGGTCCCATTCATAGTCCAAGTTTCCGCGGGCGATGGCCACGTAGCGTTCTCCGCCCTGGAAGAGGCAGTAGATGCTCCAGGCCAGGCGGTCGACGTCCAGGAAGTTGCCGTACTGCTCGACCTGCAGGAAGGGCTGTTCGGCATTGAGCAGGACCAGGCTGCCCACCTGCCCTTTCTGGTGCGCCCAACTGATGTCGGTCTTGAAGCTGCGGCCTTCCATCAGCGAGATTTCCGTGATATAAAGACGGGAAGGCTCCAGGTACGGGTCGCCCAGCGAGTAGCTGTAGGGCGTAAGGTACCAGCGGAAAGGATTCAGGGCGCTAAAGGAGGGGCGACTGATACGACTGGAGTGCTGCAGTGTGGCTGACCACGCCTTCCCGAACCGACGCGTGACACTGACTGTCGGGAATAGGTCACCGTAATGGTTATTGACGGTTGCCTGCGTCCAGGTGAATTCGCCGCGAAGTCCACCATAGAGCATCCATTTGCCCAGCGAGGCGTCGGCGGAGGCGTAAAGGGCAGCAACCTGCTCGGCGTAGTCGAAATGGCTGGAAGGGACAATATCGGCCGAAAAGCTGTTCTCAGCGACAGAACGGACCGATGAGAACTTGGCTCCCGTTGTAATGCGCCAGCGGCCTTTGGGAATCACCACGTCGGTCTTGGCCGTTAAGACATCGTGCCGGAAAGTGCCGGTGGATTTGTAATCTGCTTCCGGCTGGATGATGCCACCGGTTTCAGTATGGGAGCGGAAGGAACGGTCGCGGTCCACGCCGCGGGTTAGCCATGCGGCTGATGCAGACCAGGTTGCCTTGGAAGGAAATTGATGGCGATAGTAGAGGCTGTAGTCCTGCGTGATCATCTGCGAAGTCGTGGCACCTCCGGCGTAGAGTGTAGAAGCTGGCCCCGATGCGCCTTCAGCGGGTGTCCAGCGGGTTGTGTTCTCCAAATCGGCGACGCGTGAACGACTGGCGGGAATCCGGATGTCCGCGATCAGCAGGTCTCGATCCGTGATGAGCCAGCCTACGGAAAGACTTCCGGACAGGGACTGGGTGTGCCATTTCATCGGATTGTTCACATCCATCTTACCTGTAGGGTAGTCGGCCGAGTAGCGCGTGTGGCGGAGATTCTTGAGGTTATCGGCCGAGAAGTTGCCGCTGATAAAGCTCTTCCTTCCGTTGTACTCCAGGAATGCGGAACCCATCTCCGATAGGTAACTATTCAAACCCACACTACCGGAAAGATTTCCACGTAGTCCAACCGTAGGATCTTTTTGCCGGGTGATGCGAATAACTCCCACATTGCTGGATGCACTGATGTCAGCAGTTGGCAGGGTCTGTACTTCGATGCGGTCAAGATCGCCAGCCGGAAGCGCCTGCAGATAATCGGCCAATTCCCGTCCAGACATCCGTATGGGCCGCCCATCGATGAACACTTTAATGCCGCTCCGACCGTCCATCTTGATGGAGTGGTTATGCACGTTCAGCGAAGGCAGGAGCTTTAGTACATCGAGGGCTTTTGCTTCCCTTGAAACTGGCAGATCAGCCACCCGGACGGCATAGCCGCCGGGTACGGGTTTGATCTTTTCACGGTAGGCTGTTACTTGGGCGGCTTGGATGCTGTCCGGAGCCGCTTTTTCTTTATCAATAACTTGTGCCCTGACGGGAAATGATATCAAAAGCAAAAACAGTAAGACTGTATGAATATGTTTCATGTCGGACTTAGAATCGGAAACCGAAGGTCATAGCTACCCCATGGCCGCCACCGCCCGTCATGGACATTCCTTGATAGCAGCCCCAGATAAGGTTGAAGCCAACGTTCAGGCCAAAGTTCTTGTAGATTCCGAAATCGAAGCCTATCTTGCCATTCAGATAGGGAAATAACCGCTTGGTTTCATACTTGAGCGGTAAATCTTTCACATAATAAGCTCCACCAGCCTCCATGCCCAAAAAAAATGAATGGCGGGGATGCTTGGAAAACGGGAAATAGCGGACATAGTCGGCAAAGAGCGGGATGGCGGGAACAAAGCCATTTGAACGGTTCGGGTCGGAATCGTCCCACTCTTTGATCCAGTGGCAGCCTGTACCGAGGCCCAGATATCGCTTGGCGTTGAATCGCCAGCCGAGTGAAAGGTCTGCTGTGTAATGCGGATCCCAATAAATGCCAGGCAGGGCGCTCCCTTTGAGATTTCCTTGGAATCGGGATTCTTGGGCTGAACAGTAGAAAGAAGTTGCAATCAGAATAATCGCCAATAAAAATACCTTTTTCATAATCGTACGTGAATGATGTGTTATCTGCAACAAAGATGCGCAAAGATTGACGATTGTTGCGTATTCGGAAGGCAAATTCACCTTACAACGAGCATTTTGTATAGTTTTGTAGCATATTGATAATCAAACGATTATCGATTGCATAAAAGCCGTGTAAGATTTTAAACCTTACACGGCCTTCAGAAGGACATAAAACAATGCTCGTAATTTGCTGGATATCAGTCGTGTATAGACAAACTGCGATTTGTTTATCAAAATCGGGTTTGTAAGGCGATTTTTAGGCTTTTCAGGGTCGGCCTTGTTAAAGCACCTGCAGGTATTGTTCTCTGTAAGGGGAGTCGAGCTGGCGGATACGGTCTTTCAGCCGCGACCGCTTTGTATAAACATTACCCAGTGACAGACCGAGGATAGACGAAATGGTGCTGGAATCGAAGCCGGCAATCATGTAGCAGAGGAAGCGTTCGTCGGTCGGGCTCAACTCACCCAGATCGGCTTTCAAGTGATCGATGATGTTGAAATAATCGTGATTAATCTGTTCCTCAAACTGTGCGTGCAGGCTGTCATCACTACTGATGTTCGACAGGATGTCTTGGACTCTGCGATAAACGGCATCTTTGCGGTAGGATTCTCCGCTCTTTTCCGTCCTTAGATAGGTCTTGCAAAGGTCACCAATGATAGAAAATTGATTTTTGAACAGCAGGGCATTGGTTTGCTGCATCATTCGGGCGGATTCTTCCGCCAGTTGAACGAGTTGCTCAGCTTCTTGTTTCTCCCGATTGCGCTTACGACGGAATGCGAGAATCACAACTCCCACAACCAGCAAAAGAGCCA
>JAEELG010000066.1 GCA_016288775.1 Bacteroidales bacterium
CCTCGGAGTATCGTATTCTCGATCCGGACATCGAACCGACTGTCAGGTTCAAGCTGCGAAAGAATGAATAATATGCTTTGCCGGGAACACTCGCATTGCTCCGGATTGCTCCTGAGCCCGCACTTCACCTTGGGGCAGGAACATTCCGTATAACTCAGTTCATAAACCATCCCCGGTTCGATCACCCTGCCCTGATACGACTTGCTGTTGTACCCTTCCGTGTAGATCCTGTCGAAATCCCCTCCATACTTGGCATATATTTGCTGATGGATCGGGAGGACACAATCTTTAACGCATTCTATGGCTTCTTCTCGGTAATCCATATAATCAGATTATTGAGGAATTTACGGAATTGGGCAAAGGAATATTTGAGCGCTATTACCCGCATTTATTTCTCTCTCGTTGACTGCCCTAATAACATCAATAAATACAGCAATATCGAAGGATGCCTCTGAAAGGTTCTTACAATAAATAACGAGCGCTTCATCATCATTCAGTGCTACACTTGACATCCCTGCACTTGGCTGACGCATATATGACAGACAATCTATCATTGCATCCCAATTCATCCCATAAAAATCAGGGAAGCCCAATAGCTCTTTCATTTTTATGTTGAGAGACAGTTCTGTCATCCCAGAACAATCTATTTCTATTGAGTGATTTGCCATTTCAAATTCCGCTTTATCGAAGCAAAGTTACACATTTTCGGTGACATGCTTGCATATCTGTCCCGGCTGGTACCAGCAGTACATCTCGAAGATTATTCGTACCTTTGCTCCGGGAGGTCTGATACCAGACTTCTATTGTTAACCGACGCAGCGAGCGAGTGCAAAGCAAGTTGACTTGCTTTGCCGAGCCGCAAGGAGGAAAAGCCCGAAAGGGCTTAACACCCGGTGCGGTCCCTGTTTCCTGCATCTGTATGTGGACTGTTCAGCATAACTGCCTGATGACGCCCAGAGTGTCTAAAGAATCCGAAAAAAGGTAGAGATTCCGTAAAATGGATATACAAATCCGTAATTTGGTTAAGTCCTTTCCATAATAAAACCACGACCTTTGCAGTAGAGATAATAACCATTATATGAGAGAGTCGAGAATAGCACTTGGAACCTGGGCCTGGGGCGCAGGCATGTTCGGAGAAGACACCGTAACATCAAAGAAATCCGCCTGGCCGATGCCGCCGGCATCGACACCCGCGGCGACTGGGAACATACGATGGAATAGTATGAAACATTCAAGAAGACACTCATTTTTCGTGCTGCTTTCCTTGCTGGCAGTCCTCACGGGCTGCGGTAAGGCACAGATTATCGATGAACCGGAAAGCGGACAGGAAGAGCCATCGGCTCAGGTAAAGGATGCCAAAGTCCTTGTAGCATGCTTTTCTTTCACCGGGACGACCAAGTCAATTGCCACGACGCTTGCGGACCTTGCCGATGGCACGCTTTATCTGATTGAGCCGGAAACGCCCTATGGCAGCGAGAACAGCAATTATTACGATGAAAACACCCGGGCATATCAAGAGCAATACGGTCAGTTACCGGCCCGCCCGGCCATCAAGAATACATTGAAGGAGGCGGATGGATATGATATCGTCCTGCTGGGTTTCCCCATCTGGTACGGGAAAGCGCCCAGGGTGGTATTCTCCTTCATGGACACTTATTCCTTCAAGGGGAAGACCGTCATCCCTTTCATCACTTCCGGTTCAAGCGGAATTACCTCTGCGGCGTCTGAGCTCACGTCCACCTATCCGGCCGTAAACTGGAAGACTGGTGACAGACTGAACGGGAAGTCCTCGGAGCAGTTGACCTCATGGCTGGGATCCCTGGGAATAAAAGTCAAATAGTGGACAGGCGTGATCATAGATAGCTAAAAGAAGAAATTGTGCTATGAGAACACATTTGTACAGTATTGTCATCTTTTTTCTGACCATCATCTTCTCCAGTCCCTGTAATGCCCAGCTGACAATCCATATCCGGTACTCCGGCGAGAATGGTTCTGCCCGGGAATATGTCAGGGAAATGGAAGAGAGCGGAATTGCCGGCCGCATCAGGGCTGTCGAAGGTTGCCTCCGTTATGACTACTTTTTTCCGGCCGATGATCCGGAAGGTCTTCTCCTGATTGATGAATGGGCGGACCAGGCGGCTCTCAACCGTTACCACGCCTCTCCTATGATGCAGGAAGCGGCCGCCCTTCGTGAAAAGTATAAGCTCGGCGGACGTACGGTACGTCGATATCAGGCTATGACCGAGCCGGCTTCGTATGCTGTACAACCCAGAATAACAAATAATGAAAACAATATGAATCAAGTACTTACACCCCGCCGGCAGAGACTCGCCATGATGGCTGCGATGGAAGCGAAAGGAGACATGGCCGGTCTTGAAAAGGCCGCAGCAGAAGCACTGGATAACGGTCTTACCGTGAGCGAAGCCAAAGAAGCCCTTTCACAGCTTTATGCCTATACCGGATTCCCGCGTTCGCTCAATGCACTGGGAACGCTGCAGAAACTGCTGCAGCAGCGCCAGGCGGCAGGCATTTCGGATAACCCCGGCAAGGATGCAGATCCGCTTCCTGCCGATTACGATGCATTGAAACAAGGTACAGCCGTACAAACGAAACTATCGGGGCAACCTTTCAACTACGGTTTTGTCCCCGCCACCGACTATTACCTCAAGGCTCACCTGTTCGGAGATATCTTCGCCCGCAACAACCTCAGTTATGCCGATCGGGAGATTGTCACGGTGAGTGCCATCTCCGCCCTGCCAGGATGTGAGCCGCAGCTGGTCGCCCATGTTTCCGGTGCCCGGAATATGGGGGTAAGCGACGAGGAACTGCGTGCCCTGCCCGCCCTGTTGGAAGCCAATGTGGGACTGGCGGAGGCCGGGAGGCTTCGCGCCGCACTGAACGCCGTGCTCGGAGATGCCCATACCCCGGTCCAGACTGTTGATTTCTCCGTATGGCCCAAAGGACAACCCAACACGGCTTATGCACAGTACTTTACGGGCAACAGCTATCTGGCGCCCATGCATGGCGACGTGGCCAACGTGACCTTTGAACCCGGTTGCCGGAACAACTGGCATATCCACCACAGGCAGGTCCAGGTCCTGATTTGCGTAGCCGGCCGCGGCTGGTACCAGGAATGGGGTAAACCGGCCGTGCAACTCGTTCCGGGCACCATCATCGAGATTCCCGAAGGTGCCAAGCACTGGCACGGAGCGGCAGCCGACAGCTGGATGCAGCACCTGACCTTCCATAAAGATGTTCAGGAGGGCGCCTCCAACCAGTGGCTGGAACCCGTGAGCGAGGAGCAATATCAGAAAGTGCGGTAATCGTCCGAATGGAATCCGGCCCCGACCATCTGCACCAGAACAGCCTTGCTGCCCTGGCGCGGTGGTCGGCATGGGCCAAGTCTGATCTTCATGCCATTAAATGATTTCACTGTCAAAGATAACTATTTTCGCCGAAAATGATTATATTTGAACTATGGAATACCTGTCCAAACAGCGATACGACGAGTTGGCAGCCGAGCTGAAGCATCTTATCTGCGAGGTCTACCCCAAGGTGAAGGACGACCTCGCGGAGGCCAGCGCCCAGGGAGACCGGAGCGATAATGCCGGATACCGCGAAGCAAGGCGTATTCAGGGGAAGACCATCAGCCGCATCCGTTTCCTTCAGAAAGTCCTTGAGAATTCACGCGTTATCAACCCGGACGTTCTCCCAAAAGACAGGGTCTGCCTTCTGAGCCAGGTGGAATTCACCAATCTCTCTACAAATGCCAGGATGAAGTTTGAGATAGTAAGTCCTCATGAGATGGACCTGGAGGCTGGCAAGATATCGCTGAAATCCCCTATCGGCGCCGCGCTGATGGGAAAGAAGGTAGGTGAAATAGCAGAAGCGCAGGTCCCTTCGGGAACACTGCGCCTGAGAATCGACAGTATTACGTGACCCGCGGGCATAACCGCGCCCCTCGTACCTGGAACTGCTGAACTCTTTAACTACCCGCCTGAAATGTGGCAGGTCCTGCGCATTCAGTTCAAGGGCAGCCAATGAAAAAAGGATAATCAGTAACTGATTTATCTAAGTTCCAAACGAAGCACGCGAATGGGGCGGTCTTTGCCCTGATACTGGGTTTCGTCAATTACAGTTTCTCCGGTGGGGAAGAAACCGCATTTCTCCATTACGCGTCCGCTGGCCGGGTTGTCCACGAAGTGTCCGGAAATAAGGGATTTGATATCGGTCATGCACCGGATATGCTCGATCATCAACTCCAGCGCTTCCGTGCAAATTCCTCTGTTCCAGTATGGCTTGGCTATCCAATAGCCAATGAGGGGCTCGCCGTCACGGGCCGGAAGGTTGCACTCACAAGAGGGGCCATAGCCCATAGCGCCGATAGCCTCCCCTGTTTCCTTCAGCTCGATGGCCCAGGTGTTTGTGGCATCACAAAAGACCGTACGGATTACTTCCAAACTCTCCTCAACAGACTGATGCGGAGCCCAGCCGGCACGTGACCCCACATCGGGATCCGACGCCCACTTATACAACGCAGGAGCGTCGCTGTCCCGCCAGGGACGGAGTATGATGCGGCCGGTTTCCATCACGCCGTCGTAAAAGAGTTGTCCCGGAAGGCGCTTCTTTTCCTTCTCAGGGAAGGTGGCCTCATACTGCTCAAATGCCTCCGGGTTCTCATCGGCAACGAAGTAACCTTTTGGAGGACAATACGTAGCTTCTTCTATGCCATTTGCCTTGAGCCAGCCCGGAATCAGCTCCTGAGCAAGGAAGAAAGGAACCGGATCGTCCTTGGGAAAGTCGTGATAATGGATACAGAAGCCGCTTGCAAGCGAGAAACCGGCGTGCTTGTAAAAGTCGATATTGCCTTCCATACAAAGGAAGCCGACCCCCGTTTCACGCGCCCTGTCCAATGCATGACTCAATAGTTTGAGCCCATATCCTTTGCGCTTATAGTCCGGATGGATGCAGATGGGACCGAAGGTCCAGGACGGTTTGTGAGTACCGTCTGGCAGCACCAGTTCCGCCTTGGAGAACATCACGTGGCCAATCAACCGGCCCTCCTCCTCCATTACAAAGTCAAGCTCCGGAATGAAGTCCGGATGGTTCCTATAGCAATGCAGGACATAGTGTTCTGTGCATCCTGGACGATAAACATTCCAGAAAGCCTCGCGGGTGAGCTTCTCAACCGCACGGTAATCTTCCGGTCTTTCAAGTCTGATTCTCATTATGTCGTTCAAATGAAACCGTTTTATCTTACTCTCAAATGTAATTAAAAATTACCAAACCCTATAGAACTTGATAGGATATTTGGTCACTTTTAGAGATAAACATCTTAACGAGTCGTTTCTTTCTGATGAAATGCCCCTCCTGGACGGCGGCAAACGTGGCCATCGCTGCCACGATAGCAATCGGAATCATAGACCAGAACAACGCCGGCACCGTCAGGAACAGCAAGAGCCCGGTCAGTTTGTTAGCCACTGTGTGAAGAAAGCAGAATCGTTTGCAG
>JAEELG010000067.1 GCA_016288775.1 Bacteroidales bacterium
AGCAGGAACAGGATCAGCAATGCGCTGAACACCACGCTCACGGCGATGACGGACAGCGTCCAGCCGTGCGGGTCTATTTCCTGCATGCGCATGGAACCGGGATGCTCTGAAATACCGGAGGCGGCCTGTAAAATGACGGAACTTATCATAGCGGCATGTTGTCGTGTTTCTTGGCGGGAATCTCCTGACGCTTGCCGTCGAGCACCTCAAGGGCACGGATGATACGGAAACGCGTGTTGCGGGGTTCGATAACGTCTTCGATGTAGCCGCGCTGCGCTGCCTGATAAGGGTTGCAGAAGAGATCGTTGTATTCGTCCTTCTTTGCTTCGGCCAGGGCCGCCTGCTTCTGGGGATCGGTCTCGGCCTTGAGTTCCTTGCCGTACAACACGCCAACGGCGCCTTCGGCACCCATGACTGCGATGTTGGCGGTGGGCCAGGCATAGTTGATATCGCCGCGAAGCTGCTTGCAACTCATTACTATATGGGCGCCTCCGTAGCTCTTTCGAAGTGTGACCGTAACCTTGGGAACAGTGGCCTCGCCATATGCATAGAGCAGTTTGGCTCCGTTGGTGATGATTGCGCCGTATTCCTGCTGCGTTCCGCAGAGGAAGCCGGGCACGTCAACCAGGGTCACCAGAGGAATGTTGAACGCATCGCAGAAACGCACGAAGCGCGCCGCCTTGCGGCTGGCATTGATATCCAGCACGCCGGCAAGGACTCCAGGCTGATTGGCAACCACGCCGACACTCCTGCCGCCCATGTGCGCAAACCCGACTATGATATTGCGCGCAAAATCGCGGTGGATCTCGAAGAAATCACCGTCGTCAACAATGCTGCGCACAACAGCATACATATCGTAAGCCTTGTTGGGGTTGTCGGGCACGATTGAATTCAGCATATCGTCCGTCCTGCCTACCGGGTCGGCAGAGGGAAGATCGGGGGCATTCTCCAGGTTGTTCTGCGGCAGGTAGCTCAATAATTTCTTTATCTTAGCTATTGCATCCTCCTCTGAATCAGCGGAAAAATGAGCGACTCCGGATTTGGATGAATGAACCCGTGCGCCACCGAGGTCCTCCTGGGTGACATCTTCTCCTGTAACCGATTTAACGACGGACGGTCCGGTAAGGAACATGTAGCTGGTGTCCTTGACCATCAGGGTAAAATCGGTGAGGGCAGGGGAGTAGACGGCTCCGCCGGCGCATGGCCCCATGATTACGCTGATTTGCGGCACAACGCCGCTCGCAAGGATGTTGCGCTCGAAAATCTCACCGTATCCGGCCAGGGCGTCGATGCCCTCCTGGATTCGGGCTCCGCCGGAATCGTTCAGCCCTATGACCGGAGCACCGACTTTCACCGCCATGTCCATGACCTTGCAGATCTTTTCCGACATTGTCTTGCTCAGGGAACCGCCGTTAACGGTGAAATCCTGGGCGAATACGAATACCAGCCGGCCGTCAATGGTGCCCTGGCCGGTTACGACTCCGTCGCCGTCGGGATGGCTGGCGTCCATACCGAAGTTGGTGCAGCGGTGATGGACAAACATGTCGAACTCTTCGAAACTGCCTTCGTCCAGAAGCATCGCGAGACGCTCACGCGCGGTAAGTTTGCCTTTCGCATGCTGGGCGTCGATGCGCTTTGCTCCACCGCCCAGTTTTGCTGTGGCCCTCCGCTCTACCAGAGCCTTGATTTTTTCTTCCTGTATACTCATTTTGACGTTAAAAATGCCTGTAAATCGCCATAACAAAAATGTTAACTATACAAACAACTTTGTTTCTTTAATTAAATATCAACTTTTTAGGTAACTCTCAATATATTCGGCCAAATAATGGAGTGCAACCACCGCATAACGGCGGATATTGGGCTTACGGCCACCGTTCCACTGGTATAAAAAGGCCTTTGTCCCCATCGGTCCGGCTACGCCGATCCATACTGTGCCCTCGGGATAATGCTCATCGCCGCCTTCTGCCAAACCGGTGGTCGATACGGAGAAAGTGCTTCCGGTAAGCCGTCTCACTCCTTCAGCCATTGCGGTGGCAACTTCGGCACTGACCACCCCGTATTTGCGGATGGTAGCGGCCGGGACGTCAAGCACTTTTTCTTTGACGGAAACGGCGTAAGAAGTGACGGAGCCCAGATAATACTCAGATGAGCCCGAAACAGTAGTAATAAGATGAGAAATCCTTCCGCCCGTGCACGATTCGGCCGCGCTTAGCGTCAGTCCGCTGCCTTTCAAAAGGCCCGCTATTCTCTCTTCTATTCTCATTTCGACCTGGATGACAGATATCTGAGTATTTTGCCGACAAAACCGGGGCCTTCGCGGACTAGACCGGTACGCACCTCGACGAGGGAAGCACCAGCCTTCAGCGCCTCTTCGGCCTGTGCCGGGCTGTCGATATGGCAGTTTGCAATGAGTGGCAGGCGGCCTTTGGTACGTTCGTTGATAAACGCTATCTGCCTGATATTACGCGCCTCTATGCCGTCGACGTTGTTCATCATGCAATAGTCGATTACGAACTCAAGGTCCTCGAAAGGAATCTCTTCGGGAATTTTGACGACAAGAGGCTTGTAAGTGTCGTACGAGAGCCTGGCTTCGAGCAGGGGATCGAACAGCTCCATGTCGGGATTGCCCGAAATGTCGATTACGAAGAAATCGCAGAAGTCGTAAGCGAGGCAGAACATGTCCAGGTAGTCGGCGCTGATACAAGCGGCCAGGATATCGTCCTGAGGGTCTTCCTGAATACGGCCGATTGCCTTGCGAATGGCGGATATTTCGGAAAAAGGACCTATTTCCACAAAGCTGAAGCCCAGGTCGTTCAGGTCGTTGTAAAGGGTGCCTTCAACGTCCAGGCCGGCCCCAAGACCAACGGGGTTATAGAAATTCAGCCCGAAAACCTCGCGCTCAAGGCCTGTGGGACGGTTCCCGTGAATCAGACGGCTTACAAAGCGACCTCCGGGAATCAAACCCTGGAACCGGAAATAACTCTTGGCAATGGCACTGGCCTTGTCATTGTCTTTTATCCTCCTGGTTATAGGCTTAATCAGCAGTCTGTA
Organism: Bacteroidales bacterium; assembly: GCA_016288775.1. Classification (GTDB taxonomy): domain Bacteria; phylum Bacteroidota; class Bacteroidia; order Bacteroidales; family UBA932; genus Cryptobacteroides. The sequence continues at coordinate 3,052 of JAEELG010000067.1, forward strand.
CATGCGCGGGCGTTTTAGATAACAAATATAAGCAAATTATTTATATTCGGCAAAAGTCCCGTCAGTAAAGAAAACCACTATTTTGTCTATTTGTTTTTGGGATTCACGGACCGAGACGCCCTCGTCCGCGCATGAAACGGTCTCTTCCGCATTGTACATGCGTCCGTTACCGGTAATAAGCCACTCAAGATTCAGGGTAGGGTAGCGACGGGCCATGCTCTCGATAAAATCGAAGCCCGGCTTGTTGCGTCCGGACAGGATGTGGGAGATACTGGCGCGGGCGACGCCGATGCTGTCGGCGAACTGCGACTGACTGATATTCTCAGCCGTCAAAAACTGCTGAAGTCGGGTGTTCATTTTTATCTCATTTGTTTTACAAAAGTAACAATTAAAAGAATGATTTGCAATAGCAATTTGAATGGAGAGTACAGCAATAGGGGAGTAAAGGAGGCTTTCTGAGGTTTGATTTTATGTTTAGTTATAGCGAATTATATTATTGATTATAAGTAGGTTAAGCTACATAATACATGCCTATCTGAAGCGTGTTTTGCAATTTGTCGCAAAAGAACCTGGAAAAGTATCTATTTAAACACTTCAATAAACAATCTTAAATATCTGATTTCTAGCTATTTAATAATAGTGCATTAGCGTGGCGATTGAATGTTATAACATTATTTGGACGAAAGGTTTCGGCCCTGGACAAAACGGCAAATATTGTTTACAAATGTAATTCATATAAAACCAAAAATCGTTTCATTTTGTGAACGAATAAATGATTACCTTTGTACAACCAAAATTATCATGTGCGATGATTCCTGAACTAAGGATCGAAGATTTCAATTACGAATTACCCGACGCGAGAATCGCGAAATACCCTCTTGACCGGAGGGATTCGTCAAAATTGCTGATCTACAGAGACGGAGTATGCTCCGAGTCGATATTCCATAAACTGCCGTCGAACCTGCCGAAAAACTCCTTGATGGTGTTCAACGACACCAAGGTCGTTCCAGCCAGGCTGTTTTTCCGCCGGCAGAGCGGTGCCCACATAGAGATTTTCTGCCTGCAGCCGCATGCCCCTGCTGAATATGCCGTTGCCTTCGCAAGCACGGGCAAATGCAGCTGGGAGTGCGTTATAGGCAATGCAAAGCGTTGGAAGGACGATTTGCTCCAGTACGATTCCGACGACAAGACTCTTTCGGCAGTGAATCTTCAGGCCCGGCTATTGAGCAGGGAAGGCCAGACCGGCATTGTGGAATTCACCTGGGAAGGCGGTGCGCCGTTCTCCGCCGTACTGGACCTGTGCGGCAGGGTGCCCATCCCGCCGTATCTTAACCGAGAAACCGAAAGCATCGACCTTGAACGCTATCAGACCACCTATGCCCGCATACGGGGCTCTGTCGCCGCTCCTACTGCTGGCCTTCATTTCACCGAAGATACCCTGAACGAAATCCGCAACCTCGGCATAGATATGGAAAAGGTATGTCTGCATGTAGGCGCAGGAACGTTTCTGCCGGTCAAGAGCAGTAATGTCGCCGAGCATCCTATGCACCGTGAGCCCTTCATTGTGAAACGCAGCCTGATTGAGCTTCTGGCCCGGGGCGAAAAACCACTGACAGCTGTCGGAACCACTTCTGTCCGCACTTTGGAATCGCTGTATTACGCCGGTGCCGCATGCATCGAGAACGGCGAGCCCCACGACATAGGCCAGTGGGATCCATATAACCGTGACTGGCCTTATGGCACCCGTGAAGCCCTTCAGGCACTCGCAGGATATCTGGAAAACAAAGGCCTGGAAGAATTGAAACTCGGTACACGAATCATCATTGTGCCTGGATTCCGCTTCCGCCTAGTAGATGCGATGGTTACCAATTTCCATCAGCCTCAGAGCACCCTTCTCTTGCTTATCAGCGCATTCGTAGGCGGCGACTGGAAAACCATTTACGATTATGCGCTGGAGCACGGATTCCGTTTTCTCAGTTATGGAGATTCTTCCTTGCTATTCAGAAGATAATTCATATATTTGTCCTGCATTACGTGTATTAATTATGGCAGACCTTTCTGAATTCGAAGATATTCGCCCGTACAGCGACGAAGAAGCGGTAGAGGCGTTGCAGCGCGTTTCGCGTCATCCGTCCCTTCCGATGATTTCAAAATATCTGTTCCCGAAGGAGAACTTCGACACCCTGGCCAAGACGCTGCGCAAGGTCAGGAGCATCGACGAATTCCAGTCCGCGGTCATGGTAGACGTCGTCAACGCCGTCCTGGCCAAGACTTCAGAAGGCTTTACCGTCAGCGGGGTGTCAAATCTCAGTAAGGTGGACGGACGCTTTCTCGCGGTTTCCAACCACCGCGACATCGTTCTCGACCCGGCCTTGATCCTCTATGGGCTCCACGATGCAGGTTATCCTATGGCAGAGCTCTGTGTCGGAAGCAATCTGCTCCAGAACAAGCTGATCGAGGACCTGATGAAATCGAACCGTATGATTAAGGTCATCCGCGGCATCAGCGCCAGGCAGATGTATCTGAATTCCCAGACCCTCTCCAAATACATACGCCTCTCGATTACCTCCGGTACCTCATCGATTTGGATCGCTCAGAAAGAAGGACGCGCGAAGGACGGTCTCGACAAGACCGAGCAGGGCCTTCTCAAGATGTTCGACATGAGCGGGGAGGGGTCATTCGAGGAGAACTTCAAGGAGCTGAACATAGTTCCCATGAGCATCTCTTACGAGTATGAACCCTGCGACGCACGTAAGGCAAGGGAGATCCTCATCCGCCGCGACGGCCCTTACGTAAAGAAACGCAATGAGGACCTTCACAGCATTTTGACGGGTATAGGCCAGAAGAAGGGACACATCCATCTGTCATTCTGCAAGCCCCTTACAGCAGCCGAAATCGCCGAGGCGGCAGCTCAGAACGGCAACGAACGGTACCAGGACCTCAGAGGGATTCTGGACAAGCGTATCCGCGGCGGATACAAGCTCTGGAAGACCAATTACATGGGACACGACCTGATGAACGGTAAAAGCGAATATCTCGGGGTGAAATACCTTCCCGAAGATCTTGAAGCGTTCAAGGATTACACCGAGCACAAACTCTCCAAACTCGAAAGACGCCTCGACCGAGACGCCCTCCGGGATATATTCTGGCACATCTACGGAAACCCCGTAGACAGGTGATTATTTGCCTCCGAATACGATATTCAGGCCCGTACGGGCATTGAAGGACAGATTGTCGACAGGGATCATCCATGAATTGACCCTGAACGACGACGTTTCCGCGGCCAGGAACAGACCTACGCCGGCCTTGGGAATCAGTTCAAGGTATGCACCGTAAAGCTTTGCAGGGCCCACGAAGGTGCAGTTTGCGCCCAGATTGAACCAACGGAAAGGACTGAAATTCAATGCGGCGGTAAGATTACTGCGCTTCTGGACATTGCTGTAGAGGAGCCCCAGGCTGACCATCTCATTAAGGAAGGGGACTTCGACTCCGGCATAGATGCTGGGCACAATGTCGAATTTGAATCCGTCGGCCTTCTGGATATCTACGCTGCCTATCAGCTGGTCTACCTGTTCCTTGACCTCCTTGAAAGGATCGGAAAACTCTTCTCCAAGGCCGATGCCTATGGTTCCGGCTTTGTAAGACACCGCACCGCCGGCAGTGATCTTGCTGCCATTCTTGTACGTGAGTCCTCCTATGTCGTTCACCGCCGCCGAAAGGTTCAGTCCGCTTATCAGGAAGGAATCGAACTTCATCCTGTATTCCGCGCCAAGATCGAAAGCGACGCCGAAACCATTCATGGGGGACAGGCTGCCAAGGTCGAATTCCATGGTTGAACTGTCGAAGGCAAGTCCTGACATATAGCCCTCCGCATTGAGGTCGGCAGAAACATTGTCGGGGGACAGATTGACCTTGCTTCCCTGGTTGATACCGGCAGTGAGGCCTGCAACGCCCATGAGGAACTTTACCCTCGCGCCCAGATGCATCCCGTCGAACAAATCCGTGCTGTAGCCAACGGAGAGCTGGGAATAGGCCCCCAGGTTGATTGCAGTACCGCCCAGGTCATAAACGTCGTTTGCCCCGGACATTCCTTGCTTGGGGAAAAGGAAAAGGTCTTTGGAAGTTGCGATTCCCGCTTTTCCGACAACCGAAGCGTCAATGGTAAGATAGCCAAGGCGCCCAAGGGAAAAGCCCAGGCCGAGCACGTCTAAGTTCAGGCCGAGATTCTCGAATGGATTATCGGGAATGCCGGATTTGAATTCGTCGAGCGTTACGCCTTTGTTAAGGTAGGGGAGCAGCTTGCCCTCTTTGGGGAAGAAGAAGTTGCTCAGGCCGACGTTTGACACCGAACCGATGCCAATGTCGCCGAGGGCGGGTATGGTGACGAAACCGTTTTTCGGCGTGAAGGCAGGATTCAGTTTGTTGCGCTGAATGGAGGTCTCGAAGAAATAGCTGCCGACTACGGACTGACCGGCGGAGACAAACGAAATCGCCAGCAAGCAGAGAGCAGGAATAAGATGTCTTTTGTTCATGGCGTTATCGTTTATTTGTTAAGGTCAATCGTAAGACCGCCGGGAAGGCCGAGCGTAATGTCCCTTGCCTGAATATAGTTGTCGGCCTTGAGCACGGCGTTGTCGCTGCCGGAAGTGAGGTTGAAGCACATGATCATGGCCGCCATGGGATTGACTGCAGAAGGTATCTTCTTCAGCTCCATGTTCAGGTCTGTCTGGGAATCCGCCTTGACATCCTGCGTCATTGTTTCGGCGACGGGATTGAATTCGGAATCTACAATGTCCACGGACAGCCTGTAGTTGAGCGGCATTGAATTGTCAAGGGTGCCGCCAAGTACCAGCGTGTTGCTGTTCAGAAGGTCTTCCATGCCCGAAATGTTGAAGGCGATGGTGTCGCGGTAATCTATCCTGAGCCCCTTGCCGAAAGCCATTGGGACTTTGACCGCCATGTTTACGGTCATGTCATAACTCTTTCCGATCTCGATCATACCGTCGGAATCCTTGTCGGTGCCGGCGGTGAGGTTGATTTTGACGACATCGGGAATAGTGCGGAGCAGGGCAGGGAGGTCGGCCTTGACGCCAATTATATCGCCTTCGGACTCACCGGTCTTCGAGAAGCGGAAAACGTGGCTTGCCGGCTTGGACGGATCTGGCGCGGCAGGGATGACAATCGTAGTTGTTACCTTGGTATCCAATTCGTTATCGCCTTTGACAGGTATGAATTCAAGGTCAGCCTTTACGGGGATTCCAAGATTGGAGTAGACGTTGATGTCGAGGGTAGGATTGGCAAAGTCGAGGACTGCAGAGTCATAGTCGAAACCGGCGAACATTCCGCCGATAGTGAACGTTGTCTGCAGCTTGCTTATATTGTAATTGAAACCGCCGGTAATGGAAGCGACCTTGAGGTCGATCACGTCGACGTTTATCTTGAGAGTGATATCCTTCCCGACCTGGGAGTATCTTGTCTTCGTGGTCTTGGGATCGAGCAGTTTAATTGAGCCTGAACAAGATACGTTGTCTTTCAGTGTGAGCGAACGGGTGGTTGCGTCGAAAGAATCCGGGCCGAGGACAAGCCGTTTGAGAGGGAAGTCCTTGACAACCTTGTATCCGTTCGAGGGATTGAGCTCGTCGCCGGAAAAATGAACGCCGTCGGAATTGCCCACTTCGAAAAGATTGTTAAGGTTGACCGTGAGTTCTGGGAGGATGGAGCCGCTGGTAAGAATGCAGTCCGGCGCGCTGATTGTGAGTCTAAGTTTCGCTCCTTCAGAGAGTTGCACGTCTTTCAGGCTCACGATTTCCCTTGGCAGCCCCTTGAATTTTATGTTGACTTCGTGATTGGAGGAACTGATGTCGGCACTTTGCTTTACAAGGTCGCTCAGGTCAATTTCCTCAGGCATCGAGGCCAGGGTGGCGGCATCCAGCTGCTTTACGGAATCCAGGAATACGCTGATATCCGACAGGGTGGATGAACTGTGGTCGACGGCGACATTTGCCTTTATTTCCTTAAGTCCTTCAAGGCTGATATTGATAGGGTCCGTACTAACGGAAACGTCGTACGACCCGTCGGATCCGCCGTTCAATCCGCCGAATTCATTGACCAGGTCGGCCAGCTGATACTTTTTTGTAGATCCGATGTTGATTTTGAGATTCTCACCGCCAACAGTGATTTCCTTGTCGAGTTTCTTGAAATCGTAATCGGCGTCGACACATGAGAAGCAGATCCCGAGAGCAAAAACACAAAGACA
>JAEELG010000068.1 GCA_016288775.1 Bacteroidales bacterium
CCTCGGAGGTGCCTATCTCCACGCAGTCGCCGCGGTGCAGCACGGTCTTGATCGGGCTCAGGGCCCCGTTGATACGTGCGAACTTTGCATGCTCGCCGATCTCGGTATGAACCTCGAAGGCGAAGTCCAGCGCAGTGGCTCCCTTGGGAAGGATGATGCCCTTGCCGTTTGGCGTGAACGCCAGGATATCTTCGTTGTACAGCGACGAACTCACGCTGTCCATGAAAACGTAGCCGTCGCCGCTCTGGGCGATGTTCTGGAGAACCTCCTTGAACCGCTCCAGCCAGCTTTCGTCGCGCTCCACGATGCATCCCAGGCGGGCGTTGCGGTGCATGCGCTCGGATGCGATGTGCAGCTCCTCCCACGAACCCTTGTCGTTCAGAAGCTGCACGTGGAAGCTCTGGTAACCGTTGTCCTTGGGATTGTCGATATAGTTGGAGACGCTTCCGGGACGCTCCTTGAAGCGGCTGGTGAGGCAGGAATATATGAAGAGCGTTGTGTCCTTTTCCGGCGAGATGGAACGTTTCCATTCCGTCATGGGGGTGTAGATCACCCGCACGAAATGCTTGAAATCCACGTGGGCGAAATCACAGCCCTCCTCGCGCATGGTGCGCCATATGCTGTAGGGCCTGCGGTAGCGGATCTGCGTGCGTGCCGGGATGCCGACGGTCTTGAAGATGTCGTTTATCTTGTCGGTGAACTCCTTGAGGGAATCGGCCGTGCGGATGCGGTCCTCCTCCAGCAGATGCTCCAGGTTCTCGAACTCGCGGGGGCAGCGGAAGCGGAAGGAGAGATTCTCCAGCTCGGTCTTGACGTGATACAGGCCCAGGCGGCCGGCCAGCGGAGCGTAGAAGAAGTCGGTCTCGCCGGCTATCTTCATCTGCTTGTCGGGACGCATGCTGTCCAGCGTGCGCATGTTGTGCAGACGGTCGCTGAGCTTCACGAGGAGGGCGCGGATGTCGTAGTGCACCGACTCCAGGATCTGCTTGTAGTTGTCGACCTGCTTGGTATGCTCGTAGTTGTGCTTCTTGCGTTTGGTCACCACGTCCACCAGGAAGGCCACGTCGTCGCCGAAGCGGGCGCGGATGTCTTCTATGGTGTATTCGGTGTCTTCTGCGACGTCGTGCAGAAAGGCGGCGATGACGGTGTTGGCGTCAAGCTCGAGTTCCTCGGCGGCGATTGCCGCAACCGCTATGGGATGTATGATGTAGGGCTCGCCGGTGTTGCGCTTCTGGCCTTCGTGGGCCACGGACGCCATGGCATAGGCATCCTTGATGCGGGCCACGTCCTCCGGGCTCATCCGCGCCGCGCACACGTCGAACACGTGCTGGGCCGCTTTCTGTATCTTGTCGTTCTCTTCCATACTTACCGGACGCAGCGCACGCTGGCGGCAAATCCGCTCTTGTCGGCGGTGCCGACGTATACGCTGTCGTTCTCCTTGTAAATGTAGCGGTAAACACCGAAGCCGTCAAACTCGTCGGCCGTCCAGAATGCCGCGTAATTCGCATAACCCTGGAAATAGTAGGTGCCGTCGGAGCACCTGGCATAACCTACGGGAAGCGCGCTGATGGACTTGTCGCTGATGTTCACGCTGCGGTAGTAATCCCACATCACCTCGCCGTTGAAACAGGCCTTCACCATCAGGTTGCCGGCGCCGCTGGGCGAATCCTCCAGTGGCTTCAGGCCCGACGGGGCGCCGTTTGCCACCAGCATCGCGGCCCACTCCTCCCCTGTCGGCAGATGCCATCCGTCCGGACATGCCTTTACGGCCTCGCTCCAGGTGTAATATGCGCCGAACACATTCTGCATTGCAGGACTGGATGCGAAAGGGAAACCGAATTCCGGATTGCCGGCAGCATCATACTGTATGTACGACAAGTTCTGCCGGATCCATTCCCTTCCGCCGGTAGACGTCACATAATAGTCTCTGCCATAAAGCGTTGCCACCTTGTCGGTAGCCCTCTTGCCAACGTTGGTGATGGATCCGTTGGTAAGGCCGTCGCGCACTATGACGAACGAAACGGAAGCGGAAGAAGCGTAATATTTGTCGGAGGATTCTTTGGGATATGCGGTGCAGGTGAGCGAGAAAGTGCCCACGGTATCGGGAATCTCAAGCGTATAAACGTCGGTGTTGTTCTTCAGGGTGTCCTTGATGCCGGTGACGGGGGCGGTGTAATAATAGCCCACTGCAGAACCGTCGGGGGCGGTTACGCCGGAAACGGTGAAGGTGTATTTCTCGCCGGGCTTCACATACGGACGCAGTTTGTGCACCACGTCGAGACTGCCGTCAAGATACTCCTTGGTTGTCTCCTTCTCCTTGCAGGACGAGACCAATGCGGCGAGCGCAAGCGCCGCGAACAATATGCAGGATATGCGGAATTTCATTTTTTGTAAGTTACAAATTGCAAATATGAATATTTTTACGCGAATTTCCGCTAACTTTGTGCAAATACTTTGCCGAAAAATGAAAGTACGGATCATTCTTCTCGCCGCCCTTGCACTGGCCCTGGCGTCATGTTCCGACCGCTATGCGGTCATCGGAGGATACGCCCAGGGAGGAGTGTACAGCGTCAAATACAACACCCGCGGCGTAAAGGCGTCCCGCGCCGAGGTACAGAAAGCCGTCGACGGCATACTCGAAGCCATCGACACCACGCTGTCGGGCTACAACCGCAAGTCGCTGCTCAGCAGACGGAATGCCGGCGAGGAGGTGGAACGGAACGACATGTTCCGCGAGGTGGAGGCCCTCTCCGAGCACTACCGCGAACTGAGCGGCGGTGCGTTCGACGTGGCCGCCGGTCCCCTCTTCGACATCTGGGGCTTCGGATTCACCCGCGACAGCCTTCCCTCCGAGAGCGCGATAGCCGCGGCGATGGAGCGTTCCCGCAGGCGCGAAGTGCTGAATTTCAACGCGATAGCCCAGGGCTACAGCTGCGACAAAGTAGCCGCCTACCTCCACTCCATAGGCGTCACCGACATGCTGGTCGACATAGGCGAAATCTACTGCGAAGGGCTGAACCCAGAAGGGCGCGGATGGAGCATCGGCATCGACACGCCCGCCGACGGCAACGAGACTCCGGGGGCGGATCTTTCTGGCATCTGGCACTCCGACGGCGGCGCCTACGGCGTAGTAACCTCAGGCAACTACCGCAAGTTCTACGTGCACGACGGAAAGAAATACGCGCACACCATCGACCCCCGCACCGGACGGCCTGTGGAGCACGACCTCCTGAGCGCCACCGTGATAGCCCCCACTGCCACCGAAGCCGATGCGCTGGCAACTTACTTCATGGTAATCGGCACCGAACCCGCCAGAGCCTACGTGGAGGCAAACGAAGGCATCGAGGCCTGCCTCATCAGCGCCTCCGGAATCTGGAAATCAGAGGGGTTCTGAGCTTAAGGTATGGCGATACTGTAGGTACGCTTCTCCTTGTTTGTCAGATGATCGTCGCGCAACCAGAGGTTCGCGCGCTTGAGTTCCGCGTAGCTGACTCCGTACTTCCCGGCAAATTCCACCAGGCTCGGAATGGGCTCCGACACGGTAACCGTCTTGCGCGGGGCTATGTACGGATAGCGCTCGGTCACGTCGAAACCGAACGCCAGCGGATGCTCGATCAGCATCTTGGCCGCAAGTATGCGATAGATATAGCGGTTGGTCTCTTCCGGCATCCAGAGGTCGAATGCAGAACTGCGGTTCTGCTCGCTCACCCGCCTCACCATGCCCGGCATGCCGCAGTTATAGCTCGCCGCCACCGTAATCCAGTCGTGGAACCTCTCCCATCCGCGCAGCAGGTACTTGCAGGCGGCTTCCGTTTCCTTTGCTATATGATACCGCTCATCCACCTCCGGCGTCACTTCCAGGCCGAATTCGCGGGCCGTCGCCTTGGTGAACTGCCACAGTCCCGCCGCACCCGCCGGCGACAGCGCCTTGGGCTCCAGGTTGCTCTCGATGACCATCAGATACTTGAAGTCCTCCGGCACTCCGTACTTTTTCAGAATGGGCACCACCTGCGAGAAAAACCGCAGCGAACGCTTCAGCATCAGCGTGCTGGTGGTATGCATGTAGGTGAATGTCATCAGCTCGCGGTCCATCCGCTCGTACTTCTCCGTAGTATCGAACCATATGGTGTCGCCGCAGAAAACCACGTACGCCGGCACCTGCGGCGGCGCCGGATGCCCCGTCTCCTCCTGCGGCCGGTACATCCCCTGCCCTGCAGCCGGGAAAGATACAATCAGCAGTAACAATAATAACTTTCTCATACTAAATAACTCCGCTGCCGAGGAGTTCGGGGGCGTCCCACTTGTCGGAAGGGTCTGGGAGTTCGTAAAATGCCGCGAACTGACCGGGAGTGATACTTCGCTGCGGCTGGTCGAAGACCACGAAAAGACCGGCGTCACGCATAAGCAGCACGGCGTCCTGAAGCGGCTGGCGGTAACGGATGCGCACCCGGCACCGGCGTTCGGAGCCAACGGCCATGGCCAGCTCCGGACGAATCCAGTGGACATCCCCGGCGGCTATACGCAACACGCTGCGGAACAGCCCCTTGTGCTCTTCGCCCTCACCCACGTAGATCCTGTTTGCCGCAATGTCGGTGGCCAGCACGAACAGCGGACTCGCATGCCCGCCTATCGCCAGCCCCTTGCGCTGCCCGATGGTATAGAACTGCGCGCCCTCATGGCGGCCAACGATCTTGCCCCACGGATTCTCCCTGTATCGCGTCTTCTTGATATGCTTCTTGCCCGAACGGTAAGTTTCGGTCTGGAACACGATATCCGAATAATCCAGCGGCGTGGCCAGCTCCTCCAGCTCCGCGTCCGTAAGCTCAGAAGGCTTGCGGGATGCCAGCAGAGCGGCGTCGGCGGCATATTTTGCCGAATCCGAATACCATGCGTCGTACACCTCCACCACATCGCCCTCAACGGACTTGAGCTTCTGCTGCAGGAACACCGGCAGGTCCACCTTGCCCACGAAGCAGATACCCTGCGAGTCCTTCTTGTCGGCGGACGGCAGATCGGCCTTGGCCGCAAGCACACGGACCTCCGACTTCAGCATCCCCCCTATCGGGAAAAGCGCCCGGGAGAGCTGCTCCTGATTGAGCTGGCAAAGGAAATAACTCTGGTCCTTGCCCGGATCTATGCCTTCCAGCAGCTTCCAGCTCCCGTCCGGAGCCTGCTCCTTGCGGCAGTAGTGCCCGGTGGCAACCATGTCGGCGCCGAGCGCCCTCGCCTTCTCCAGGAAAGCGTCGAACTTGATCTCCCGGTTGCACAGCACGTCGGGATTGGGAGTGCGGCCGCGGGCGTATTCGTCGAACATATAGTCGACCACGCGCTGCCTGTACTCCTTCGAAAGGTCGACGAAATAAAAAGGAATGCCTATCTTGCGGGCCACCAGCTCCGCCACGAACTTGTCTTCCTCCCACTCGCAGTCGCCGTGCAGCGTGCCCTCCGTGTCGTGCCAGTTCTGCATGAACATGGCAAACACGTCGTAGCCCTGCCGCTTCAGCAGGAGGGCCGCAACGCTGGAGTCCACGCCTCCGGAGAGTCCCACGCAGACCTTCATCGCAGGTCGGTGACCACCCAATCCTCACCAAGCGCCGATACGTCGAAAGAGAACACGGCGCCGTCGCCCCCTGATTCGGAGCTGCGGATCGAGCTGAGGTTGAACTTGACGCGGTTGCCGTCGTCGGAATATACGCCGCTGGCGGTGGTTTCGCCGACCTTGAGTTCGCTGACCTTGTCCAGGTAAGCGGCAGGATCGGCGAGGAACTCGCGCACGCCGGCGGAGTTCTCGATATAGACCTCGCGCGCCTCGGTGTCCACCGTCCAGAGGGTGGTGCCGTCGCAGCGCACCTCGGTGCCGTTGCCCTTGATGAAGTAGCAGTCGCCGTCGATGACGACGCTGCCGCTCTGCTTCACTGGAACGTTTCCTTCCACCGTGAGGCTGTAGTCGAAACTCACGCGCCCGCTCTCGAGCCGCTGCCGGAGTTGATCGGCGCGACTCTGGGCGGCCAGCGGCAGAACCGCCAGCGCGAGAATCATAACCAGAAGGGCCTTTTTCATTTTACAAAAGCGTCAAGTATGCTCTGGAGACTGTTGAGGTCGGGTACGAGGACCTGTCTGGGCTTTGCGCCTTCCTGCGGTCCGACGACTCCCGCCGTCTCAAGTTGTCCCATTACACGAGCAGCTTTCGCAAAACCCATACCGAGACGGGTCTGAAGATACGAAGTCGATGCTTTTTGTGTGGTGACTACCAGTTCCGCGGCCTCGCGGAAGCGCTCGTCCACGTCGCTCATGTCGCCGGCGCCACCGCCTCCGCCGCCCTCGCCGGATTCTTCCACGTCAGGCAGGTAATACGGTGTGTTATAGCTCTTTGCGTATCCGCTCTGGCCGCTGATGTACTCCGTAATGCTGTCGATTTCGTCGCCGGAGACATAGCCGCACTGGATACGCTCGGTGTCGATTCCGGCCGAGAACAGCATGTCGCCCTTTCCTATGAGTTTTTCAGCTCCGGGGGCGTCGAGTATGGTCATGGAGTCGACCCTGGACGCCACGCGGAATGCGATGCGCATAGGGAAGTTGCTCTTGATGAGGCCGGAAATCACATCCACCGACGGGCGCTGGGTGGCCAGGATCACGTGGATACCGGCGGCGCGGCCCTTCTGCGCCAGGCGGATGATGGAGCTGGTGATGCTGCGGCCCGCAGCCTTGGCCTCGGGGCCGCCGCCGCTGGTCATAGTAAGGTCGGCGTACTCGTCCACCACCACTACCAGATACGGCAGGAAGCGGTGCCCCTGGTCGCTGCGCAGATGGTGCTGGCGGTATTTCTCGTTATACAGGGTAACCTTGTTCACGCCTGCCTTGGAGAGCAGCTCGTAGCGCTCGTCCATCTCCAGGCACACGCTGCGGAGTATCTTCTCGGCATCCTTGGGCTTCTTGACGATGGCGCTGCCAAGCTCGTCCTCCTCGCTGGCGGCGGTGGGCAGTACGGCGAGGTAGTGGTGCAGCAGCTGGGCGTATGAGGAGAATTCCACCATCTTCGGGTCGATGAAGATGAACTTCAGCTCCGAAGGGTGGCGGCTGTACAGCAGCGAGCTCACTATCACGTTGAGGCCCACGGACTTGCCCTGCTTGGTGGCACCGGCTATCAGCAGGTGCGGGGCGTCGGCGAGGTCGAACACCTTCACCTTCTGGGTGATGGTGTAGCCTATCGCCACAGGCAGCTCGGCCTTGCTGTTGCGGAACTCGTCGTCGTTGAGCAGGGCCTTCAGGGGCACTATGGAAGCGAAGTCGTTGGCCACCTCTATGCCCACGGAATCCTCCAGCGTGACCACGCGCACGCCCTTGGCCCTCAGCGACATGGCTATGTCTTCCTGGAGCTTCTTGATGTCGGAGATCTTGACTCCGGGAGCGGGATAAACCTTGTACAGGGTGACGGTGGGGCCTACGATCGCGGTGACGTCGTTCACCTGTATCTTGTAATTGGCGAGCGCCGCGCGTATCTTGTTGCGGTTGCGGACCAGCTCTTCGGTGGACACCTCATGCCGGTTGCTGTCGTGTGACTTAAGGAGTTCCAGCGAAGGAGGGAAATGGAACTTGGGCAGTCCGTCGGGAGGGTCAAGCCTGTTGTCGATGGGCTTTAGCTCCTTCTTGACTTCGGTATCCAGCTCGTTTCCGGCCTGCTCGAGGGTCATGGGTGCGTCGTCGGGATTGGAGGTTTCCTCCTCGCCCTCAGCTTCTTCCGTCACTTCCGGCTTCGGCCTGACCTTTGGCTTGACGACCACGGGCACGGGCTTGGGTTCTTCCTTCAGGGTTGCGACGACAGGCTCACGCACGGGCTCTTCCTCGATTGGTTTGCTGCGGCGCTCCCTGGGCGTACGCGTCCAGAGTCCGGCCAGCCAGCCGTTGAAGCGCGAAGAGGTAAAGAACAGCCAGAGGCCCACCAGAAGCAGGATTGCCACGCCTGTGATGATGGGACCGAGCACCCTCATGCCCCATCCTGTAATCTGAGCGCCCAGGGCACCGCCCAGCCCGCCGCCAAAGGCGTTGCCGAGGCCTGCCAGCTGGCCTATGAATGCCAGCAGAAGCGACGCCACGAACGCGCCGGTGAGCGTGAGGAGCACGGTTTTGGCGAATGAGCCGATCCAGCGCCCGGTAAGCAACTTGACGGCTATTGCCACGAGGATTATCAGCAGCGCGAAGCTGCCGAGCCCGAGGAAATCGCACACGAAGAACTTGCCGGTGCGGTATCCCAGCGAGCCGGCGGCGTTGGCCACCTGCTGCCCGGGCACAAAGCTCATGTCCTGCTTCCAGTGCAGCAGGTACGATACCGTAGCGATCAGGATGAACAGTGCCAGCGCGGCCACCACAAGCCCTAGCAGCTTGACGGCGGACGCTCTCTGGTTTTCGTCCCAGTTACGGATGAATGCGGGTGCTTTCATTATCTTCTCTTGCCGTTTTTCTTGCGGAATCCTTTGTTCTTGCCGCCGCCTCCGACGTTGATGTTAAGGCCGGGCCTGGCATAGCTGGCGTCGGCGCTTATCTGGTGCAGGCGGATGCCGTCAGGCACCTTGAGCCTGTACTCGGAAAGCTTCTCGATGTCCTTGAATATGGTTTCGTCGGATACGCTGTCCTTGTTCCAGATGAGGTACTGCTGCCTCATGTAGATGGCCAGGGAGCGTATCATTTCCGTCTTCAGTTCGCCGTCGGGCTCGTCGCACAGCAGGTTGATGATCTTCTCTATGTTGCGCCCGTAATGGGTGGCCTTGATTTTCTCGCCCTTCATGGGAATGGGAACCGGGCGGGTCCTGAGTTCCTCCTCGACGGGGCAGGGCCAGGGCGAATCGACGTCGAGGTCGAAGCCGGCTATCATATAGAGATGGTCCCAAAGTTTGTGCTCGAAATTGTCGAGCTGGCGGACCTGAGGATTCAGAAGTTCCATGACCTTTATGATGGAACGGGCCTGTTCCGTGCGTTTTTCGCGGTCCGGAATGGCCTTCATCTTCTCCACCATTTTCAACAGGTTGCGGCCATATTCGGGCATTTCAAGCTTTTCACGTTCAGTGTTGTAGTCCAAACCGATATTGTTAATCGTTTCCTCCATTTTTAATCATTTTTTGTCAAGAAGCAAATATAATCATTATCTTTGTAAATCGAAAAAGTATTCAGATGACCAGGCATTTCAGGGTAGCGGGACACGTATTTTCGCTGACGATTCCGGACAGCTGCACGCTGTGGCCCCGGCTGACCCAGTACGACCCGTTCGAGCTGCCCGGATATGACGGGGAGCCGCTTTTCGACGTGGAACTGGTCCCCGACGCCTTCGTTCCGGACGCCGCGCGGGAATCGGTGTACGACCCTCCCGTGGAGCCCGGCGAGACGGTGGTCAGGCTCTACCGCCAGAGCGACGGCTGGTCGTTCGACATGTCCCCCGAAAGGAGCATCCCCTGCCGCTCCCATATGGTGTCCACTCCTGATTTCCGCCATGGAAAACTGTATCTCGACACCCGCAAGGTGAGCGACGCCGTGTTCGGCATCAACAATTCGATGATGCTGCTTTTCGCCTTCAGGGCGGCGCCCCTGAACACCCTCGAACTGCACGCCTCGATGGTGGGCAATTCCGGAAAGGCCTTCCTTTTCATGGCCCGCAGCGGCACCGGCAAGAGCACCCACAGCAGCCTGTGGCTCAAGCACGTGCCCGGCACCGAACTGATGAACGACGACAACCCCGTGGTGCGGGTGTGGCCCGACGGACGGATAATCGCCTACGGCACCCCCTGGAGCGGCAAAACTCCGTGCTACCGCAACATAGAGGCCCCGGTGGGCGCGTTCGTCCGCATCCGCCGATGCCAGGAAAACAAGATAACTCCGCTCACACTGCTGGAGTCGTACGCCCTCGTATATTCGTCGTGCTCCGGCTTCAAGGCCGACAGGAACATCGCCGACGGGCTGCACGCCGCCATCGAAAAGGCCGTTACCACAGTTCCGTGCTACGTGCTGGACTGCCGTCCCGACGAGGAAGCGGCGCTCGTATGTTCCGCAGAACTGCTGAAATGAACGCGAAGAAGGTCATACTGCCCAATGCGCTCATGCTCGGCGAGGTGTCCCGCATGCTCGACGACGGGCATTCGGTGGTGATCATGACCAAAGGAGCCAGCATGTCCCCCTTCATCCGCGGCGAGCGCGACAGCGTGGAGCTGGAGAAGAGGCCGGAGGTGAAAGTGGGCGACATCGTGCTCTGCACCATAGCCCCGGACCATTACGTGCTGCACCGGGTGAACGCCATAAACGGCGATGCAGTGCGTCTGAAGGGCGACGGCAACCTGGATTCGACCGAGACCTGCACCCTGGCAGACGTATGCGGCACGGTCACGGCGATAATCCGCAAGGGCCGCCGGCGCATCGACTGCAGCAAACCGTGCTTCATGCGCGCCAGCCGCCGCTGGGTATCGGCGCCGAGGCTCGTACGCAGATATGTATTAGGATTTTACAGAAGGATAAATTTTTTATGAAAACAGTTGAAGGATTCACTCTCCGCTCTCTGGCAAAGGAATACATCATTACCGCCGAGAACATCAAGCAGATCAATTTCAACAAGATGATCTCGCTCAACGAGTCGGCCGCATACCTGTGGCAGTCGGTGAACGGCAAGGAATTCACCGCCGACACCCTGGCCGACCTGCTGGTGGAGCGTTACGAGATAGACCGTGAGACGGCCCTGCGCGATTCCGAGGCCATCATGGTCAAGTGGAAGGAAGCCGGAATAGCGATCGACTGACCATGCGTCCTTTCCGTACATGCCTGAGGGGCCTTATGCGGGCGGCGCGCCCGCAGCGTTCCCGTGTGCTTGTGAGCGTGCTCATAGGCATCACGGGCGTAGCTGCGTCACTCGGCTTCGTATGGAGTTCCAAAAAAGTGGTTGACATAGCCACCGGCGCCTCCCAGGGCGACCTCCGCAGCTTCGTGCTGCTCCTGCTCGGCATCATGCTGCTGCAGGTGCTGGCGCGCGTGGGGGCCAATTTCTGGGAGGGTCTTATTGTGGTGAAGGCGCAGAACGCCATGCGCGAGTCGGTGTTCCGCAAGGTTCTGTACAGCACCTGGACTGGAAAGGACAAGCTGCACAGCGGCGATACCGTCAGCCGGCTGGAAGAAGACATACGCCTGGTGGTCGATTTTATCTGCGTCACGCTGCCGGCATGCCTGATAACACTCCTGCAGCTGCTCGCCGCTTCGGCATACCTGTTCGTACTGTCGCCCAACCTGGCCTGGATACTGCTGCTGATAATGCCCGTTGCGGTGCTGTTCAGCCGCCTGTTTTTCAGGAAGTTGCGCGCCCTCACCAACGAGATCCGCGCCGCCGACGCCAAGGTGCAGGGGCACATCCAGGAGAACACCCAGCACCGGGTGCTCCTGCGGATGATGGAGGCCACCGCCGCGGTGCTCGGCAAGCTCGGCTCGCTGCAAAAGACCGTTCACGACAAGACCGTCACGCGCCTCGGCTACAACGCCGTGTCGCGCGGGTTCATGCAGCTCGGGTTTGCCTCCGGATATGCCCTGGTGTTCCTCTGGGGCGTGTTCGGGCTCAAGAACGGCACGCTCGGATACGGCACCATGGTGGCCTTCCTGCAGCTGGTGGGCCAGGTTCAGAGGCCCGTGGCCAACATCGCCCTGCAGATACCTTCGTTCATCCGAGCCCTCGCTTCGGAGGACCGTCTGCTCGACCTCGAAGACGCCCCGCAGGAGGAGGAGGGCTCCGACATCGTGCTCAAGGGGGCTCCCGGAGTGCGCGTGGAAGACCTTTGCTTCACCTACGAAGGCGGGCGCGACGCCGTGGTGAAGGGCCTGAGCTTCGATTTCGCCCCCGGCTCGATGACCGCCGTCACGGGTTCCACCGGCGCCGGCAAATCCACCCTCATAAGAGTGATCATGGCGCTGCTGCAGCCCGATTCCGGCAGCGTAACCCTGTACGACGCAGCTGGCAGCGAGGTCGCATCCGGAGTGCGCACCAGATGCAATTTCATGTACGTGCCCCAGGGTAACTCGCTGATGAGCGGAAGCTTACGGGAAAACCTCCTGCTGGCCAAGCCCGACGCGACGGAAGATGAGATTCGCGACGCCCTGCATCTGGCGGCGGCCGATTTCGTCTACGACCTTCCGGAAGGCCTCGACACCGTCTGCGCCGAAATCGGTGCCGGCCTCAGCGAGGGGCAGGCGCAGCGGATCGCCATTGCGAGGGCGCTGCTGCGGCCCGGCGGCATCCTCGTGCTCGACGAGGCCACTTCCGCCCTCGACGCCGACACCGAGTTCGAGCTCCTCGAGCGCATCGGCGCCCGCTTCCGCGGCACCAAAACCATCATCTGCATCACCCACCGCCCCGCCGCCACCTCCTACGCCGACCGCGAACTCCGCCTCCAGGCATAAGCCGTCCTCAAAAACGGCTTGTTTTGTGACTGGGAAGCGACATCCGGCCCTGGCATGCAAGGATTTGGGATTTCCTGCGTTTATTATATAACAGAAATTGTTAAATTTGTAACTGTTATGAAAACAAAAGTGTTTATGGCAGTCGCGGCGGCGATGGTTTTGCTGTCGTCGTGCGATATGCTGATAACGGAACAGGGCAACCCCCGCAAGGCTCTGCAACTCTCTACCAAATCCGGAGAATTGCTCGAGAAGGGCAACGGTTTTTCGTTCAAGTTCCTAAGCGCGGTGAACGATTCGGCGAATACCGACTACGTCATCTCGCCCCTGAGCATGCAGTTCCTGCTGGGAATGATACTCAACGGCGCCAAAGGCGAGACCGCCACTGAAATCTGCAACGTGCTGGGCTACGGTGCAGGCGAAGTGGATGCCGTGAACAGTTTCTGCCTGTCAATGCTTCAGCAGCTTCCTAAACTTGACAAAAAGACCAAGCTGAGCATCGCCAACGCCATTTTCGTCGATGCGGGATATCAACTGAACGCCCCGTACAAATCGACGGTAAGCAAGCATTACCTGGCGGAGGTGTCAAATCTGGACTTCAGCAAGACCAAGGAATCCACCGACCATATCAACAACTGGTGCTCCAAGAACACCAACGGCATGATTCCCAAGGTTCTGGACGAGGTCAGCCCCGATATGCTGGCCTATCTTCTGGACGCATTGTATTTCAAGAGCGAGTGGACACGCAAGTTCAAGAAAGAGATGACCAAAGAGACCTATTTCACCGGCGAGGACGGAAGCAAATCCACGGTCAGCATGATGCGGAACATGGCCCATTTCCTCTTTACCGAGACCAAGGTGCTCCGCGCCGTGGACATGCCTTACGGCAACGGGGCCTACTCCATGACCGCTCTGCTTCCCCAGCAGGGATATAAGCTCTCCGACGTGGTCAAAGAGCTGGAAAACAGCGACTGGAACACCCTCCGCGCGTCCATGGACAGCTGCAATGTCGATCTCTGGATCCCCAAGTTCGAAACCAGCTTCCATATCAATCTCAACGGCCTCCTCTCGGAGATGGGAATGCCGCGTTCATTCTCACTCGGTGCCGATTTCTCCGCAATGTCGCCAGATGCAGCCCGCCTGAGCTTCGTTCAGCAGGACGCCGTCATAAAGGTGGATGAAGAAGGCGCCGAGGCCGCCGCGGTATCCAGCGCCGGAATGGAAAAGAATTCCGCCGGCCCGCCGGATCCTTTCAAATACGTCGTCTTCCACGCCGACAGGCCGTTCATATACCTCATAACCGAACACGATACCGGAGCCGTGCTGTTCGCCGGCCGGTACTCGGCTAAACCGCAGCCTAAGAAATAGGGATGAAGGAGTTCGAGATCACTTGCCCGCTCACCCGCGAGCCGCGCCTGAAGGAGATAGAAGCCAAGGCGGGCGGCCTCAAATGGGTGCTACGCAAGCGGTCCGTCGACGCCCGCAAAGAACCTGTATGGCGCTATCAGTATGAGGCTTACGGCCCCGGCGAAGAGCTGCAGGAATATGTGCAGGCCCCTTATCTCGACGTAAGCGGTGCCCCTGCGGTGTTGGTCGTCGGCGCCGGCCCGGCGGGCATGTTCGCAGCCCTCAAGCTGCTCACCCTGGGCCTCAAGCCGGTGGTGCTCGAACGCGGAAAGGACGTGCACGCGCGCAAGTTCGACATGGCGCGCCTGTCCCGCGAAGGCGTGGTCGATCCCGACTCCAACTACTGCTACGGCGAAGGCGGCGCAGGTGCATTCTCCGACGGAAAACTCTACCCCCGCTCCTCCAAGCGCGGCGACATACGCGAGGTGCTGCACCAGCTGGTGGCGTTCGGCGCGTCCAAAGACATCCTCATCGACG
>JAEELG010000069.1 GCA_016288775.1 Bacteroidales bacterium
CCAAGCGCAACGCCGACTACGATGCCGACCGCCGGTACCTGGGCCTGGAAAAGATTCCCGCCGACATACGGTTCGAGTTCAAACGATAACCGTTCTTTTCTTTCTGCCAGCCCCGGTACCTTGTGTGCCGGGGCTCTTTGGTGTAATCTGCCGGGGCCCGGTTGCGATTATTTTTTACCGAAAAGAATTGCGGAGCCGCCCAGGTACATCAGCACTGTCCACACTGTGACGTTAGCTAGGATGATGGTGACGTCATACTGCGGAGTAAAGCCGCACTTGGAGGCGGTATTGACGATCAGGAGAACCTTACCCTTGTTTGCCTTTCAATTGCAGGATGATATCGTCCAACATCGTAAACAGCCCCGGGACGGTTTCGGGCGTGACGCTTTCGCAAAGGATGGCACTGCCGACGGTTTCAGGGACACTCATCAGTTTGGTCTGCAGCCCGTGCCCTTTCCGGGTGAGCCGGACAATCATCTGGCGGGCGTCTTTTTTACCCTGGCTGCGGGTCACAATACCTTCGGCCTCCATCCGCTTGAGGAGGGGAGTGACGGTGTTGGTCTCCAGCATCAGCCGCTTGGCGATGTCGTTTACCGGCTGCGCATCCTTCTCCCAAAGTGTCATCAGGACAAGATACTGCGGGTACGTCAATCCGTGTTGCGCCAGCAGCGGGTGGTACGCCTGCGTGATCAGGCGCGAGGCGGTGTAAAGCCTGAAGCAGAGCTGGTTGTCGAGTTTGAAACGCCCGTCCATTACAGCATCTCCTCAATATCCTTCTCGAAAGAGGCGGGCTCGGCGACAGGGGCGAAACGCTTGACGACAGTTCCGTCGCGGTTGATAAGGAACTTGGTGAAGTTCCAAAGGATATCGCTGTCCTTCTCCACGCTCTTGCTGAGTCCCTTCAGCAGTGTCTTTGTAGCCTTGGCCTTGAGGCCCTTGTATTCCTCGGACGGAGCGACAGACTTCAGGTAGGTGAAGACGGGATCCTCGTTCGGCCCGTTCACTTCAATCTTTTTCATCAGAGGGAAAGTGACACCGTGGTTGATGCGACAGAACTCGGCAATCTGCTCGTCGCTGCCCGGCTCCTGGTGCGCGAACTGGTCGCAGGGGAAACCGATAATCATCAGACCTTGGTCCTTATACTTTTGATAGAGGGCTTCCAGGCCGTCATACTGGGGAGTAAAACCGCACTTGGATGCTGTATTAACAATGAGGAGGACCTTGCCTTCATACTGCGCCAGGTTCACCTCTGCACCCTTGTTACTCAGGGCCTTGTAATCGTAAATCTTTGCCATATTTCTATTATTTATATCGTGTGCGATGCAAATATACAACAATTATTTTATATCGCAAACGATATTTTAAAATAATAGGCAATACCGTTGTCTTCGTGGCGATGGAAAGAAGGAATCAAGTTTACAAAAAGTTCTCTCAGCAGGACTTTATGTAAGCCAGGATCAGGTCGGCAAGTTCTTCCTCAGTGTGACCGTCTGCGTTGAGGCAAAGGTCGTAATTGCGAGCATCATAGCGGCTTACCCCGGCGAAACGCTGGATGTAGTTTTCGCGCGCCTTGTCGATTTTCCCGATGACTGACTGCGCATCTTCCTTGGAAAGACTCTGCTTGTGCATCACCCTTTCAATCCTGTTGGGCAGGGATGCCGAGATGAACACGTCGAGCTTATTGGGACAGTCCTTTAGAACAAAGAAACCAGAGCGGCCGGCAACCACGCACGGGCCGAGCTGGGTGAAGCTCTTCAGAATCTCGCTTTCAGCCTTGAAAATATCTTCTGTGGTAACCTCGACACGGAATTCCCGGGAATACTCGGGGTCGATTCCCAGCGCCGAAGCCGAAGGCATCGGAGTCACCTTTTCAAAGAAATCGGCAAACCAGCTTTTCTTTTCGCCTTTAAGTTTTTCGATCCGGCTGGCGCTCAAGCCGAATTGCTTCTCGAGTGACTCAAGGAGCTGTTTGTCGCAGTAGCGGACATTGAGTTTTTCGGCAAGAATGCGCCCGACGGTATGTCCTCCTGAACCTACCTCACGGCTGATAGTAATTACAAAGGGTTCTTGTGTGTTCATATTATGTGCATCGATTCAAACAAAGGTACGCATTTTTTCTTAAAACAGCGCAGGTACGATATCCGCAATATCTTTCATCCTGTCCCTGAAAATGATGGCTCCGGTTTCTCCATCGATGATTAGCATGGTCGGGATGCCGTGGAGGGCATACTCCGTCCACATGCTTTTGTCATTTCTGCCGGGATGAGTATCACGTACATTTATCCAGTTCATTCCACTTTCCGGGAGGAAGTTCTTCCAATTCTTCTCTGATACGTCTTCCGAAACGGAATAAATCTCAAGGCCTTTTACGGTGCAATATTCGGGCAGTGACTGGCAGGATCCGAGGCCAATAAGCACCATGAACAGGAATTAGATGATGTGACTCTTCTTCATAAGATTTCAATTAATCCAACTCTCAAAGATAATGTTTTTCGGCCACTTCATCATCATGATGGTTACTTGTGAGCAAAAATGAGTAAATTTGAGACATGGAATACCTGTCAAAGCAAAAATATGACGAGATTGCATCCGAATTGAAGCATCTTATCGAAGAGGTTTACCCCAAGGTGACGGACGACCTCGCAGAGGCTGCCGCCCAGGGGGACCGGAGCGATAATGCGGGATACCGTGAGGCAAGGCGCATCCAGGCGAAGACCATAAGCCGTATACGTTTCCTGCAGAAGATACTGGAGCATTCGCGCGTGATCAACCCGGACGTCCTCCCCACGGACAGGGTTAGCCTTCTGAGCCGGGTCGAATTCACGAACCTCTCGACAAATACACGTATGACATTCAAGATAGTCAGTCCCCATGAGATGGACCTCGAGGCTGGCAAGATTTCACTGAAATCCCCGATAGGCGCCGCCCTGATGGGCAGGAAGGTCGGAGAGATCGCCGAGGCACAGGTCCCCTCCGGAACCCTGCGGCTGAGAATCGAAAGCATCACCCTTGACTGAGGTCTCGGCACGCACCGGAAAGTTCGCGCTCCGGCATCTGAAGTATGACAACTTCGAGTTCGGCGGCAAGGCCGAATTGACGCTTGTGTTTGATTGACGGGCGATCACACCAGCGAAACCGGCTCCACGTGATGGAGGAAGGCTTCGGCGGCGCTGCAGCGGCACTCGATGCCGCGGAAGCGCTCCATCGGACCGTGCCAGTGCTCCATCACTTCGTGCAGATTCTGGCTCTCGTGGCAATAGCAGGCCTTGTACTTCCGGTCCAGCGTGGCGGAGATGTCCACCCAGTCGGACGGATGGAACATTTGCGTCTGCGTGCCGCTCATTACTTCGAAATAATATAGTTCGAAACAACGGTCAAGTCGTCTCCAGGCATCAAGAACCAGTAGTCCGCAGATGGCGTGGTCCCTGTGGCCGTCTATGGGCCAGTGGGTGATCACCACGTCCGGTTTCTCTCGTTCCAGCATTTCCCGCATTTCGATGTAGCGGTCACGGTTGATTTCGGTACTGCCGTCAATCTGGCTCATGAACAGGGGCCTGGCTTTCGTTACGGCGCAGGCGGTCCTGGCCTCCGCCTCGCGAATCGCCGCCGCCTCTTCGTGGCTCTTGCCGCGGATGCCGGCCTCGCCGCGGGTGAGATAGACGCTCACCACTTCGTGTCCGGCGTCGGAAAGCAGGCACATCGTGCCGCCGGCTGCGGTCTCCGGATCGTCGGGGTGTGCCCCGATGACAAGGATCTTCTTCCGGTCTTTTGACAGGACCGGTTTGACTGAGGACTCTGCTGACAGGTTCAACGGAATACCGCCCAGAATCGTTATCGCCGCCGCACTTCCGGTGGCTTTCAACATCGATCGTCTATTCATACAAAAGAAAGCCCGCAAAGATAACATGCTGATTATAAATTACTTATACAAGGGGCCTGCGGTCAAAAGGGAGCAGGCCCCAGAAGCTAATGCTTGATAATCAGCTAATTAACTTTGCGGAAACTCTACTTCTTGAAGAGCTTTTTGATCTGGTTCCAGACCCAGAGAAGGACGACGGCGCCGATGAGGGCGCTGACGATCTGGCCGTACCACTGTGACCAGAAGGATCCGCCGGCGCCGATGAGGCCGAGCAGCCAGCCGCCGACAACGCCGCCGAGGAGGCCGATGATGATGTTCCAGATGAGGCCGCCTTTGTCTTTAATCACAAAGAAGCCGGCGAGCCAGCCAGCGATGGCTCCGAAGAGCAGGGTAAGGAGGATATTCATAACTTGAACGATTAATGAAACTTATACGGTTTACGCAAATATAAAAACTTTTTCGACGAATCCGAGGCCTGCGGATCTCAATTGCCATTTATCTGGCGGCGATACATTCAATCTCCACCATCGCGCCTTTGGGGAGGGTCTTGACCGCGACTGCGCTGCGGGCGGGATAGGGCGCGTCGAAGAACTGGGCGTAGACTTCGTTCATGGCTGCGAAGTCTGCCATGTCGGCAAGGAAGACAGTTGTCTTTACGACATTCTTCAAGTCGAGGCCGGCAGCCTGGAGAATTGCGCGTGCGTTGAGGAGGGACTGGCGGGTCTGATCCTTGACACCGCCTTCCGGGAAGGCTCCGGTTGAGGGATCTATCGGGAGCTGTCCGGAAACGAAGACGATACCGGCCATGGAATCTATGGCCTGGCTGTAGGGGCCGATGGCCGCCGGGGCTTTTTCTGAGTGAATTGCTTGCATTTTCATCTGGTTTGTACAAATATAGGGAATAGTCAGTTAAAAACGACTAAATTTGCAGTAAAACAATTGCCATGAAAATAATTGCCGCATTCG
This sequence comes from Bacteroidales bacterium, assembly GCA_016288775.1. Classification (GTDB taxonomy): domain Bacteria; phylum Bacteroidota; class Bacteroidia; order Bacteroidales; family UBA932; genus Cryptobacteroides. Next base: position 4,826 of record JAEELG010000069.1, read on the forward strand.
ATTCTTTCAAGGGGTGCCTGTCTTCGCAGGAAGTGGCCGCCGTTGTCCGGCGGGCAGTTGAAGATATGCTCCCGGATGCGGAAGTCGTTGAACTTTCGGTTGCCGATGGGGGAGAAGGGACGCTGGATGCGGTGACGCGCACGCTTGGCGGACGGTTCATGACCGCCGTCGTCTCCGACCCCCTGGGGCGTCCGACCGTGGCCCGGTACGGTGTTGCCGGCAACCTGGGGATTGTAGAGGTCTCCCAGGCCTGCGGCCTCACCTTGCTGAAGGATGATGAACGCAACCCCCTGCTGACCACGTCCCGCGGCGTCGGTGAACTGATTCTCGACGCGATTGCCAATGGCTGCGAACGATTCATAGTGGGACTTGGAGGCAGTGCCACTAACGATGGCGGCAGGGGGATGATCGAAGTGGACGGCTTCCTCGATAAGGCGCGGAAATGTACTTTCACCGTTGCCTGCGACGTAGACAATCCTTTCATCGGCCCTCAGGGTGCCAGCCGTGTGTTCGCCCCGCAGAAAGGTGCGGGCATGGAAGATGTTGAAGTTCTTGAGCGGCGCCTTGCCGAATACGCAAAAGTCATCCTGTCCGATACCGGAATGGATGTGAGGAGCATGTCCGGAGCAGGTGCTGCAGGCGGGCTCGGTGGCGCATTCGCCGCATACCTCGGTGCCGAACTTCGGCCCGGCATTGAGATGGTGCTGGACGCCGTCGGCTTCGACACTCTGCTGGAAGGCGCCGACCTGGTCCTTACCGGCGAAGGCTGCTCCGATGCGCAGACGGCACGGGGGAAGGCTCCGGCCGGAGTTCTGGCACACGCCCGAAAGAAGGGCGTCCCGGTCGTTCTCGTGTCGGGAGCGATCAGCCGCTGCCCGGAACTGGATGCCATGGGCTTCGCCTCGATGCGGGCCGTCAGCCCGGATGGTATGCCCCTGGACGAGGCAATGAACCCTGTTACGGCCCGGAATAATCTATACGGAACTGTCAGGTCGATCTTGAAAACACTGGCTTGAGTAAAAAAACGGGCGTGGGAAGCAGCGATAGATAAAATAAAAGAGTTATATTTACACGAATAAACCAATAGCCATGAACACTAAAGAAAAATTCGTCGTCACCATCAACCGTGAACTGGGTAGCGGTGGCCGTACCGTAGGCGAGAAGGTCGCCGCGAAACTGGGCGTTTCCTTTTACGACAAAGCCGTCATAAAGTCCCTGACAGCAAAATATCACCTCAGCACCGAGGCGATAGAGAACCTTAAAGGCCTCAAGCATGACTGGTGGAGCGACTTCAAGCGTACTTTGGGCATGGGCCTTGCAATGGGCAATCCTGTGGAATACTATATCCCTGTTGCAGGCGACGAGCCTTACCTGCTCACTGCCGACGATGTTTTCGAGACCGAATGTGAGATCCTCAAGGGCATTGCAGCCGAGGAGTCGTGCGTCATTGCCGGCCGCCTGGGCTTCTTCCTGATGAAAGACCACCCCAACCATATCAGCGTCCTGATTCAGGCACCGAAGGATTACCGTATTGCCCGCGTCATGGAAAAACAGGGCCTTAGCCGTGAAGAGGCGGAGAAAGCAATCGACAAAGTGGATAAGCTGCGCGAGAACTACGTAAAGCATTACGCAGACACATCCCGTTACGACGCCCGCAATTACGACCTTGTCATCAATTCCGCAGGCAAGACCGAAGACGAGATAGCTTCTTTAATCCTCAGTTACATGCAAGAATAAGCGTAGCTTTGCATTTAACTGTAAAAGTTAATTATGAAAGCGCGCATCATTAAGTGGTACGACATGCTGCTCGGGTCCCTGTTGGGGCTGTTGGGATTCACCAGTTGCAATATCCTTGTAAATCCCTTCATCCGCGACATGTACGGGCAGCCGACTGCCAGCTACAAGCTCGTCGGTTCCGTTACCGACGAGGCGGGAGAGCCCGTCAAGGGCATTCAGGTGACATTCCATCCGGAGCTTGGCAACAACGGTGAGGAAGTCAATTCGTGGATTGTTGACACCCTGTACTCCGACGCTTCGGGCAAATTCTCCAGGGAATTCCTGAAATACGACTGGACTAGCCTGGATAATGCGGTAGTCAGGTTCCGTGACATCGACGGCCCCGACAACGGCGGCAGCTTCAAGCCGAAGGATGTGCCCGTCAGCGCTCTCAAGGTCGACCAGACCAGGAAGGGCGACGGCAGCTGGTTCGAAGGCTATTACACAATAACCGCCGACGCGAAGCTGGAGAAAGAATAGGCGCCCAACCCAGAAGCGGCCCTGCGATGGCCTTGGACAGAGTCCAGTTGGAGTCGTCGGCCTCGATGTTCCAGTACATTGCTCCGCGAAGCCCTTTCTCCTTGACGTATTCGGCCTTGAGGCCGACGGAGATCTCGTCATCGTAGCTCAGAACCATGGTGCCGGTGGAATTCACCAGATACGGAACCTTGGCGTTGTCGTCCCAGAGCCTGGTGAAGCCGTCGTACTTGATTTCGTTGAAATCGACGCAGTCGGTGGTGAATTCTCCGCCGTTGCCGTGGCCGTAGAACGGTATGCCGAGCACTATCTTGTTGTATGGCACGCCGGCGGAATAATGTGCGGCCACGGACTCGTCGCAGCTGCGCTTTGTCTTGGAAGACTTATACAGGCCCGCATTGTGATACGGGGGCTTGCCCATGTCGTAGGTCATGATGTTCACGAAATCCATGTACGGCACGGCGCTCTTGAAGTCAACGTACTTGGCGTTTGCGGAAGAAGCCATGGTGACGAGTTTGTCCTTGCCAAGGGTTTCGCGCAGGTCCTTTACGAGCAGGGTGAAGTTCTTGGTGTCGTTGGGCGAGGAGGAAATGCCTGCCGCGGAACTGGTGGGATACTCCCAGTCCAGGTCGATGCCGTCGAGGTCGTATTTCTTCACCGCCGCAAGGCAGTTGTTGCAGAAATTCTTGCGGTGTGTGGCGTCGGCGGCCATTTCGCTGAAATTGCCTGCCTCCCATCCGCCGACGGACAACTGGACCTTCAGGTCAGGATTGCTCTTCTTGAGGGCGGCAATCTTGGCCAGACGGCTCTCGCTCTTGATGTCGAGAGACTCGAAGTCGCTCTTGATGTGGGCGAACGCATAGTTGATATGGGTCAGCAGCGACGGGTCGGGCATCGTGCTGTCCCAATAGGTTGCGTAACCGACCACGATGAAGCCCTCCCCGGCTTCCACTTCAGGAGGGGTGGTGGGTGGATTCTGGCTCGTTGTGTCGGGAGTCTCGACAGGATCCGGATCCGTTGGTGGCGGCGGAACGTCGACGTCAGGTTTGTTGCAAAGGCAGAAAAGCTGGATCAGCAGTATTGAAATAATGCAGGACATCTTTCTCATATTTGCAAAAATAAACGATAATATAATAATAATTAGCGCAATTTGCGTTGAGTCTCACACAAATTGCGCTAAAGAATTACAAAACACCAAAATAACTTATTCTTTTTCAAGGGTTGCGTCGGCGGTGATGGTGAAGTCGCCTTGATTCCAGTTGCCTTCACCTTTCCGGGTCTGGTCGACCTTGAGGGCGCTGACCGGCACGTCCTTCGGCTTGAAGCTGCCTCCGTTGTCGGGGCCGTCGATGTCACGGAACTTGACTACCGCATTGTCCAGGTCGGGCCAGTCGTATTTCAAGACATCCTTGGAAAACTTGCCCGAGGCATCGGAGTACAGAGTGTCGGTATTCCACGCATTGACTTCCTCACTGGTGTTGACAAGCTCCGGATGGAACGATACCTGAATGCCCTTGACGGGCTTTCCGGCTTCGTCGGTGACCGTGCCTATCAACTTGTATTTGGCGTTGGGTTGTCCGTACTCGACGCGCATTATGGGGCCGAAGATATCGCAGCTGGAGAATCCCAGCGCTCCCAGCAGGGCTCCGAGGAAGAGGTTGTACCACTTTATGATTCGTGCTTTCATAATTAACTTTTGAAGTTAAATGCAAAACTACTGAAAATCTTGCATGATTGCTTCCGCCAACGGAACAAAACTGTATCCAAGGGCGGTGAGGCCGTCCATCATTTCGCCCAGGCGGTTGTAGAATTTGTCGGTGCGCTCCGCCTCTGTGCCCAGGTGTACCAGCAGGATGTGGCCGTTCAGGCCCTCGCGCTTCTCCACTTCGAATACCCGCTGCATGATCATGTCGCTGGAGTAGTAACGTTTCATGGACGGGGTGGTGTAGTCGCCGTTGGTGAGCGTGCCGCCGGTGAGATTCACCATCTGCAGTCCCATTTCACGTGCCCAGGATGCGGTCAGGGCATTGTAATGCTCGTACGGAGGGATGAAGAAACGGGGGTGTCCGGGCACGCCGGCTTCCGCCATGACGGCGTAGCTTCGGACCAGGTCGTCACGGAATTCTTCCCTGGATACGAAGGTGCTGTCGCGCCTGTCCCAGTCGCAGTAGAGCAGGTGTCCGTAGCTGTGGCTGCCCACGTAGTGTCCTTCGTCCACCAGGCGCCGAATTACGTCCGGGAAGAGTTCGTAGAACTCGCCGGTGAAGAAGAACGCGCCCTTGACGCCGCGCTCGCCCAGCGTACGGATTATGGTGTCTGCTCCGTCGGCCTTGTCGGCGGCGGTGAACACCAGGCTGATGCGCTTCTGCGAGGGGTCGGTGCGCACGATGCAGCCGTCGCGGTAGACGTTGCGGTCGGCGCTGCTCCTGCGGGAGAGGGATTCGTAATACGACAGGGGGAAGGTGAGCGACGCGGTGCCGTCCATCGTGGGCTCGTTGGTGGAGTAATCGTGGGTGCAGTCGTGGTAGACCTTCCGTCCGGGCTGGAATAAGGCGTAGTCGTTGCCTCCGTCAAGATGCACTCCGCTCAGGCTGCCGAAGATGGTCTCGTAGACCGGTCCGTCCACCAGGCCGCCGGTGGTGTTGCCAACCTTTTCGTTTATCATAAACGAGTGAGGTTCAGTTGGATATACTCCGCCCAGCGGCAGCTCTACTATCATGCTCACGCCCCAGGGGTTGCAGCCCAGGAGCCAGTCGCGCAGGGCGCCTTCCATCTCTTCGAAACGTCTGTCGCCGGTAATCTCGCGGTAGAGTATGCACTGGGTAAGCATGGCTGCGGTGAGGTTGTTGGAGCACCAGATGCCGGGGATGCCGTTGAGGAACGGATCGCCCTGGGCCTTCTTCCAGACGCCCTTGATGCCGCGGCGCAGGTAGCGGATGAACTGCCGGCGGGCCGGGCCGCGGGAGGCCTGGGCCACACGCACGTGCCCCATGTTCATGAACGGGTACCACTGGTAGTGGCGTGCAGTGTCGGCTCCCATCCAGGGGGTGACGGGCTCCTGACGTCCGAACGAGCGCGCCGCTTTCAGGAACCTGCGGCTGCCGCTGCGCCGGTAGAGTTCCACCGCCGCGAGCTCCATGTCGTCGGTCCAGTTGCACTCTTCGTATATGTACGGTGATACGATGGATGCCGTCTGGCAGATGCCGGGCTTGTCGAGGCCCGCCTGGTACGCGGCTTCGGCCTTGGCATCGATGCGCTCTGCAAGTTCCGGGTACCAGGGACGCAGCACCTGCGCGCCGAAGGCGAATGCGGAGGCGAACTTGCCGGTGGTGGATGCGATGCCCGTGGTCTCGTTCATGCGGCCCGTCTTGATGCCGCGAGGCTGCGGCTCACCGCTGCAGAAGTACACCGGGCGTCCGTTGCCGGGGCCCCATCCGTAATCGGCCGGGTCGTTCTTGGGCAGGCGCATGCCCACGTGGTCGCGGTCGTCGGCGATCTGGTTGTAGTACTCTCCGGGAGCCGGATTCATGCGGTCCAGCCAGTCGAGGCCCCAGCGTATCTCGTCCACTATGTCAGGGATGCCGTTCGGGCCGCGCTCGCCCATGGTTCCGTAGTTGTCCGGGAAGCATTCGGGATGCTGCTCGTATGCGAAGAGCATCTGGTAGATGGCGTTGGCGGAGGTGGTGGTGTACTGCAGGCAGTCGGAGGCGTCGTGCCAGCCGCCGGTGACGTCGATGTGCTCGCCGTCCCGCGTGGGATGCCCCGTGATGTAGGCGTCCTTGACGTGGCAGCTGTCGCCCAGGAAGGCGTTCCAACCGCAACGCTGCTGGCGCATGTAGTTGAGTACGAAATCGGCGGCTCCGTCGTAGACGTGGCTGCCGACGGGGAACACTTCGGATTCGATGCCGCAGAAGCGGATTCGGTAAGCACCTTCGGCGCTCAGGCCGCTGAACGGCAGGCGGAATGTGGATTTCATCTGCCCCATGGGGCCGGTGGGCTTGGCCTTTCCGGTATAAACTACCTCGCCGCTGAAAACGTCGAGCACCTCGAAACCGCCTCCTGGCAGTTCTTCGGTGCTCATCGCTACAGCGACCTTGGTGCTTGAGGGCAGGTAGCCCAGCTGGTTGGTGCGTATCCAACCGGTGAGGGCAAGCAGGATCGCCAGGTATTTCATAGGCTTAACGTTCGAACCAGACCAGACACTTGCGGCAGAGTTCCGAAATGGCCTCCCAGTCGCCCTTTTCGAGCAAATCCTTGGGGAAGAGCTTGGAGCCCATGCCAACAGCGGTTACGCCGCTGGCGGCCCAGGCCTTGAGGTTGTCTTCCGCCGGCTCAACGGCTCCCGTGCACATAATCATTGCCCAGGGGAGGGGAGCGAGGATGTTCTTTACGAAAGCGGGGCCTCCGACCGTGCCGGCGGGGAACACCTTCACCAGGTCGCATCCCAGTTCCATTGCGCGCACTATTTCACTTACGGTGCCGCATCCGGGGGAGTAGGGGACGCCGCGGCGGTTGCACAGCGGAGCGACCTCTTCCACCAGGCAGGGAGATACGAGGAAATCGGCGCCCGTCTGGATGTAGAGGGCTGCCGTGGGGGCATCGAGTATCGTTCCTGCGCCAAGGGCCATCTCAGGGCACTCCTTGCGCACGAATGACAGGAGCTCTTCAAACACCCTGTGGGCTCCGTCGCCGCGGTTGGTGAACTCGAAGGCGCGGATTCCGCCGTTGTAGCAGGCCTTGAGCACGTGCTTGGCGAGCTGAACGTCGGAGCTGTAAAACACCGGGACTATGCCCGTTGAGCGGATAATACCGATGGTATCGATTTTCTTGAACTTGCTCATGGGAACTTATTTCAGAATGGACTCTATCGGGATACGCGTCCGGAGCCGCCGCCTTTCATGAGGCTTTCGACCTCGGCCACGGTTGCGCGGTTGTAGTCGCCTATGATCGTATGCTTGAGGGCCGATGCGGCAGCGGCGAACTCGATTGCCTCCTGGTCGGTGGAATATGTGAGCAGGCCATAGAGCAGGCCGCCCATGAAGGAGTCGCCTCCGCCCACGCGGTCGACTATGTGGGTGATGTCGTAACGGCGGCTCTGCCAGAGGGTCTTGCCGTCGTAAAGCACTCCGCCCCAGGTGTTGTGGTTGGCGTTGATCGAGCCGCGAAGGGTAATGGCCACCTTCTTGCAGCGGGGGAAGCGTTCCATCAGCTGTCGGCATACGCTTTCGAAGCGGGTCTGGTCGATTTCTCCGCCTGTCTTTTCGGCGTCGAAGCCTTCCGGTTTGATGCCGAATTCCTTCTCGGCGTCCTCTTCGTTCCCCAGAATCAGGTCGCAACCCTCCACAAGTGAGGGCATGACTTCGGCTGCGGTTTTGCCGTATTTCCAGAGTTTCTTGCGGTAGTTGAGGTCGCAGCTGACCTTGACGCCCAGGCGGTTGGCTGCCTTGATGGCTTCCAGGCAGGCGTCTGCGGCGCCCTGGCTGAGTGCGGGGGTGATTCCGGTCCAGTGGAACCAGTCGGCGCCTTCGAGCACCTTGTCCCAGTCCACCATGCCGGGCTGGATCTCGGAGATCGCGCTGTGGGCGCGGTCGTAAATCACCTTGCTGCCGCGTGCGACGGCGCCGGTTTCGAGATAATAGATGCCGACGCGGTCGCCGCCGTAAACGATGCCTGAGGTGTCTACTCCGAGGCCGCGAAGCTCGGCGACACACATGTCGGCGATGTCGTTCTTGGGGAGGCGGGTGATGAAACGGGCGTCGACGCCGTAGTTGGCGAGGGAGACGGCCACGTTGGCCTCACCGCCTCCGAAGGTGGCGTCGAACTGGCGGGCCTGCGAGAAACGCAGATACCCGGGTGTGGAGAGGCGAAGCATCACTTCGCCGAAGGTTACTACTTTTGACATATCGTGTTTCTGATTGATGACGAGCGTATTTGGAGTTCCATAGGGATGACGGTGGTGTCGGTGCGACCCTCCAGGAAAGCCCGGGCCGCCTCGCGTCCCATCTCGTATGGGTTCTGGCCGAGGGAAGTCAGGGCGGGGGTCATGAGTGAGGTAAAAAACTCGTTGGCCGTGCCTACGATTCCGAAATCCTCGGGGATGCGCACTCCCTTTTCCTGCAGGGCCTCCACCGCACCGAGGGCGCAGAAGTCGCCGCAGCAGTAAAGGGCGTCGCAGCCTGCTTCCAGAGCTTTGAGGGCGGCCTCGCGCCCCGTCTCGCGGACTATGGCGTTTTCGTAAACGATGTCCGGATTGAAGGGGATGCCTGCGCTCTCGATTGCAAGACGGTAGCCTGCAAGGCGCTCGACATAGGCCTGAGAGGTCATGAATCCGGCGATGGTGCCGATTTTCCTGTAGCCGGATTCGATCAGGTGCTTAGTCGCCTTGAAGGCCCCTTCGCAGTTGGCTCCCACCACTTTTGCTCCTGGGTAATCGAAGAAAACGCGGTCGTACTGCACCAGGGGAATGTTGCCGAGTGCTGCAAGATGCTTGCTGTCGCGCGCCTCGATGGCATGAGACAGCAACACCCCGGCCACCTGATGGTTGCGGAGCGTCCGCAGGACTTTTATTTCGACGTCGAGCTTTTCCATCGTCTGGCAGATCATGACGTTGTAACCGGCTTCGTTGAGAATGGATTCAGCGCCGCTGATTACGTTGGCGAAGAACTGCCTGTGGATGCGCGGAACTACTATTCCCACGATATCGGAGCGGCGCTTGCGGAGGTTGGCGGCCATGATGTTGCGCTGATATCCCATTTCTTCGGCCTTGCGCAGCACCGCCACGCGGGTGTCTTCCTTTACCCGCGGGCTTCCGGCAAGAGCCCTGGATACAGTTGAGGGAGTGATTCCGAGGGCTTCCGCTATATCGGTTATCGTGACCATAGCGAATGCAAATATATAAAAATTTGGGAATTTGTGCAAACGTTTGTATATTTGTCTCCGTTAAATCTGAAAAAGTATGTCCGTTACCAATCTTTTTTCGCTTGAAGGCAAGAATGCCTGGGTCACCGGAGCCGCCTACGGAATCGGATTCGCAATTGCGAAGGCGTTCGTTCAGGCAGGTGCAAGAACCGTCATTTTCAACACCTCGAACGAGGCGTCGATGCTCAAGGGCCTGGAGGCCTACAAAGAGGCCGGAATCACCAACGTACGTGGCTACGTGTGCGATGTGACCGACGAGCTGGCAGTGAAGGACCTCGTTGACCGCATCCACCGTGAGGTAGGCCAGATCGACATCCTGGTCAACAACGCAGGCATCATCAAACGCATACCCATGCACGAGATGAAGCGCGAAGAGTTCCAGAGGGTGATCGACGTTGACCTGGTGGGACCATATATCTGCTCCGCCGCCGTCGTTCCCGAAATGATGAAGCGCCGCGAGGGCAAGATCATCAACATCTGCTCCATGATGAGCGAACTCGGGCGCGAAACCGTGAGCGCATACGCTGCTGCAAAGGGTGGCCTGAAGATGCTCACTCGCAACATCTGCTCCGAGTACGGCGAATACAACATCCAGTGCAACGCCATCGGCCCCGGCTACATCGCCACGCCGCAGACCGCACCCCTGAGGGAACCGCAGGCAGACGGTTCGAAGCACCCGTTCGACAGCTTCATCTGCGCCAAGACTCCGGCAGGCCGCTGGCTCGAACCGGACGAACTCGGAGGTCCCGCAGTGTTCCTTGCTTCTCACGCATCGGATGCAGTGAACGGGCACATACTGTACGTTGACGGAGGCATTCTGGCATACATCGGCAAGCAACCCAAATAATGGAACAGGTTTTCAGTTATATCATCGGCCTCGGGGCCGCGGTGATGATGCCGATACTCTTTACGATACTCGGCGTCTGCATCGGAATCAAATTCGGCAAGGCCCTCAAGAGCGGTCTGCTGGTGGGCGTGGGATTCGTAGGCCTGAGCGTGATTACGGCATTGCTTACTTCGTCCCTCGGAGCGCCCCTCAAGAATGTTACGGAGATTTACAATCTTCAGCTGGGCATCTTCGACATGGGCTGGCCCGCTGCGGCGAGCGTCGCATACAACACCACCGTAGGCGCGTTCATTATCCCGGTGTGCCTGGGAATCAATATTCTTCTGTTGCTTGTCAAGGCGACCAAGACCATCAACATCGACCTCTGGAACTACTGGCACTACGCATTTATCGGTGCGGTGGTCTATTTTGCGTGCGACAGCATCTGGTGGGGTTTCTTTGCCGCCATCATCTGCTTTGTCGTCACGCTGATAGTCGCTGACCTCACGACTAAGAAATTCCAGAATTACTACAAGGACATGGACAGCATCTCCATACCCCATCCTTTCGTGCAGGGCTTCGTTCCTTTTGCCGAGGGGCTTAACTGGTGCATGGACAAGATTCCCGGATTCAACAAACTGGACATCGACGCCGAAGGCATGAAGAAGAAATTCGGCATTCTGGGCGAGCCGCTCTTCCTGGGAGTGCTGGTCGGCATCATTATAGGTTGTCTGGCATGCCGCAGCTGGGCTGAGCTGGTAGACGGAATTCCTTCTATACTCGGTCTCGGCATCAAGATGGGGGCTGTCATGGAGCTTATTCCGCGTATCACGTCCCTGTTCATCGAGGGCCTCAAGCCCATTGCCGAGGCCACCAAAGACCTGGTGAGCCGCAAGTTCAAGAATTCCGCCGGCATCAATATCGGCATGAGCCCGGCCTTGGTGATAGGTCATCCCACCACGCTTGTGGTGTCTCTGCTGCTCATTCCCGTTACCCTGATTCTCGCCGTTTTGCTTCCGGGTAACCAGTTCCTGCCCCTGGCTTCGCTGGCCGGTATGTTCTATGTGTTCCCGGCAGTGCTTCCGGTTACCAAGGGCAACGTGGTCAAGACTTTTGTAATAGGTCTTGTGGCACTTGCCGTCGGTCTGTATTTCGTTACCGACCTGGCGCCGTTCTTCACCCAGGCCGCCCAGGATGTGTTTGCCCGTACGGGCGACACCGCCGTGGCCATTCCCGAAGGCTTCCAGGGCGGTTCGCTCGATTTCGCCTCAAGTATCTTCTCGTGGATAATCTTCCGCTGTATCTATAATTGGAAAATCATCGGCGCCGTATTGCTGACCGGCTTTACAACTGTCATGGCAATCATTAACCGCCGCAGAATCATCAAAGCATCATATGAAAAAAATACTGACTGCAGCCCTGCTGCTTAACACAATTGCCATGAGTGCACAAACCAAGTACACAATCCAGACCGCCTGCCATCCGGAGGATGTAAAACACTACGACACCGAAACCCTCAGGGCCCGCTTCATGATGCCCGAGGTGATGGTAGCCGACGAAATCAATCTCACCTACTCCCTGTATGACCGTTTCATCTTCGGAGGCGCGGTGCCTGTGTCCGGGCCCCTGAAGCTCGAGACCATCGATCCGCTGAAGGCGTCGTTCTTCCTGGAGCGCAGGGAGCTTGGCGTGATCAACGTGGGCGGCGACGGAATCGTTAGCGTTGACGGAAAGGAGTATCTGCTGAAGTTCAAGGATGCCCTTTACGTGGGTCGTGGCTGCAAGGATGTCGTGTTCAGGAGCTGCGACGCGCGTAAACCGGCGCATTTCTATTTGAACTCCGCCACCGCGCACAAGGCGTACAAGACACAGCTGATTACCATCGAGGGGCGCAAGGGGTCGCTGAAGGCCAATTCTTTCCCTGCCGGCAAGCTGGAAGACAGCAATGACCGCGTAATCAATCAGCTGATCGTGAACAACGTGCTCGAGGAAGGCCCCTGCCAGCTTCAGATGGGCCTCACTGAGCTCAAGCCCGGAAGCGTATGGAACACCATGCCTGCCCATACCCATTCCCGCAGGATCGAAGCATATTTTTACTTCAACGTGACTCCCGGCAACATGATCTGCCATTTCATGGGCGAACCTCAGCAGGAGCGCATCGTGTGGCTCGCCAACGAGCAGGCCATCATGTCTCCGGAGTGGAGTATCCACGCCGCTGCCGGCACCTCCAATTACATGTTCATCTGGGGCATGGCCGGCGAGAACCTCGATTACGGCGACATGGACAAGATCCAGTATGTCGAGATGAGATAAGATGAAGGTATTCTCCGGACATCTTGCCCTGCTGGGGGCTGCCTTGATGGCCCTGATTGCCGGCTGCAACGAGCCGGAACCGGAGCAGCCAGTTCAGGAAGAGCTGGAGGCACCTCAGGGCGTGACCCTGGCGGATGCCGGACTGACATCCTTGAGTTTCAGCTGGTCTGCAGTTTCGGGAGCGACCGGTTATGCCTGGCGTTTGACCGAGAGCTCCACCGCCGTAGCTGACGGCATTGCCCAGCAAACCAGCGTTACTGTCGGCGACTTGAAACCCGGCACCGCTTACCGTTTTGCTGTCCGCTCCACCGACGGATCCCGGACCTCCATGTGGAGCAAGGCTCTTGACGTCTCTACGTTGGCGCCGGAGCCACCAAAGCCGGAAGGCAAGGTCCAGTGCGTTGATGCCCCCCTGGTGCTTGACTTCAAGGGCGCACCCGTGCTGGGCAGCTCGGGGCGAATTGTCATCAAGAAGAAGGACGGTACGGAGGTGGATCGAATCGACCTTGCCGACCTGGCCTCCGTGAAACTTCGCGAAGACGGCATCTACGTGCCCGCAGCTACTGTAGGCAACGATTCTAAGCTGCACAGTTTCATGGATATCCTGCCATGCGCCGGCAAGTGGCGCGCCGTTCATTGCTCGCCTCTGCGAATTAGCAGCAGCAAACTGATAATCATCCCGCATGCCGGAGTGCTGGCATTCGATACCGAATACTTTGTTACCATTGATGCGGGAGTCGTCAGCGGACATGCCGGAATTGCCGACGGCGAGTGGCCTTTTGTCACCGGCAGCGCTCCCGCTTCGGCGGCGTCGCTCAGGGTGGCGGCCGACGGCAGCGGAGACTTCTGCACCATACAGCGCGCCCTTGACTATGCTTCCGCCAGCGGGTGTGAGATTTCCGTCGCTCCGGGCACTTATACCGAGATGTTGTTCGCCCGCGACAAGGCGAACATCACCATCAAGGGCGATTCTCGTGACGGAGTGAAGATCGTGTATCCAAACAATGAGTCATATGAGACCGGCTCCGGCGGCAGTATCTCATCCAAGCCTGCACGGGGGGCGTCCATCGGCAAGAGCGGAGGCCGCAGCGTGTTCCTTGTCGAGAACTGCGACAACCTTGTGCTTCAGGACCTGACAATAGAGAACAGCTTCGGCGAGCTCAAGGGCCAGGCGGAGACGATTTATTTCAACTCCGGCAGCAATGCACACAAGCTTACTGTAGAGAACTGCTCGCTGCTCTCTTATCAGGACACTTTCCTTTGCAAGGGGCAGGTCTGGGTGCACAATTCCCTGATTGCCGGGCATTGCGATTTCGTCTGGGGTTACCCCAAGGCATGTTTGTTCGAGGACTGCGAAATCAGGTCCCGCGCTGCAGGATACATCATACAGGCACGCGTGCCTTCCGTTTCGGACAAAGGGTTCGTGTTCTTGAACTGCCGGCTCACGGCTGAGAGCGGCGTGAAGGACGGTACGATGTACCTCGCACGCTCAGCCGGCCAGGCCGACTGCTTCGACAACGTGGTCTTCGTGAACTGCAAGATGAGCCCCGCCATCGCCGCCGCCGGCTGGTACAGCAATCCGGCGCCAAACCCGGCGACGCCCACCGCCACAAGCGGCTGGCGCGAATTCGGCAGCACCGACTTCTCCGGCAACTCCGTCACCGGCGGGCGCAACGCCCTCGGGCGCGTTCTCACCGCCGACGAAGCCTCCGGCTACACATCCCGCTCCGCCGTGCTGGGGTGGTAGTGATGCTACGGAATAATACGATTACCCGACTATCCAGCGCCCCACCTTCGGGATACGCTGAATCAGGATACAGAATACTGCAGAAGCGGCGAAACTCAGAAGAGCAGTCGCCACAATTTGCACGGGGGTGGTCCAGATGCCGAGCACTCCTGCCTCGCCGATTCCAAGTGCGCCGCGCAACCATGCCGAAATGGCGCCGAGTATCACCAAATGGCACAGGTACATGCCGTAACTGGCCTTGCTGACGGGGAGAAGAACCTTCTCATAGAAGGCACCGCCGCTGCGTATCAGCCGGAATACAAGCATCCATGCAACCACCATCAGCGCCACGCCGAAGGTGTCGTTGAGCCAGGGGCCTTCCCAGACGGCGGCGAGCCCCACGGGTCCTTCTATCGGGAACTGTCCGCCGCAGTCCGCCCACACCCTGGTGAGGAAGCCGGCGTTGCAGATTCCGAAGCCGGCAAGGAACAGCGGAACCGCGATGGCCAGCGTGCGTCCGACCGTCAACTGCCCCACGAACTTCTTGAAATACAGACCCAGCAGCAGGTAGCCGATGAATCCGCTCAGATAATAGAACAGTCCGTAAGTGTTCCAGCTCGCCTCGCCCCAGAGGGGATACTTGGCGGCGTTAGGTATTCCTGACGGGCCGTAGATGACGGGAGGATTGCCGCCCGCCCACTGGCGTATGAACGGGATTACGGTTGTGAACAGGCAGATTGCGAGGAAGAACTGCAACTCGCGCTTGCCGACTTTCTCCGCCCACGACGACAGCAAAGGCATGATCAGATACAGGCCGACCAGCATGTATACGAACCATAGATGCCCTGCGGCGTAGTTGAAGTTAAGCAGTACATCCTTGAAATTCTGCACAGGCTCTCCCCAGATAAGGGCGTAAACTATGGTCCAGATGAGGAAAGGCGGAAGGATTCGGACTGCCCGCCGCTTGAAAAACTCCTTTGTAGAGTAGTGCAGAGGGAACTGCAGGTAGCTGGACGCCACCACGAAAAGTGCCACGCAGGCGCGCGGAATCACGTTCAGCACCGATACCCACAACGCGTCGGCCTTGGTAAGTATGAGCGAGCCCTCACCGCCCAGATAAAACGGCTCGCAGCTGTGCGTAGCCATCACGAGGAAGCATGCGGTAACCCGCAGCCAGTCCAGCCAGATTTCCCTGTTCTTTTCCATGTCTGCAAGATAATAAGAATCGCGGAGAAAACCTTATCGGCACCGAATCTTTCTTTTCCGGTACGCACGACATGCTTCCTTTCTCAGGAAGAGTTCGACAGAATCAAAAGCAACTACCCCCAATTCCGTAAAGATGAAACTGAAGGCACTTGGCCTGTACACCCCAAAACCGGCGTGGTCTAATTTCTACGTCCTGCCGCGAAATACACCACGGGCCTTTCTCGTGTACTTCGTAGCACTGAAAGGCCCGTTTTCAGATAATAGACGGCCACGAAATCAACGTGGATGGTCTGTAGTGTATTTCGTGACGGCGAGACCGCTCAAATTAGCGAATCTATACTTATACCTCCACCGGCTTGTACTTCGGCACGAGGCTCTTCATGATGCTCCATGCGATCAGGTAGGCAAGGCCGCAGAAGCAGAACATGATGAAGTAGCCGGCGGGCTTGCCTTCGAATCCCATGAAGCGGAAGGCGGAACCGGCATTCTCGGCATAGGTAAAGAGCTGACCTGCAACCCACTGTATGATCATCGAGCCGATACCGCCGGCCATTGCGCCGATACCGGTGATGGTGGCGACGGTGCTCTTGGGGAACATGTCACCGGTGGTGGAGAAGAGGTTGGCGCTCCAGGCCTGATGACCGGCTCCGGCAAGGCCTATCAGAATTGCCGGCCACCAGGGTGAATCGAATCTCACACCCAGCGGCTGGGCGAGCAGGGCCGCCAGCGGGAAGAACGCGAAAATAAGCATTGCCAGCATGCGTCCGGCATACGGGTGCATGCCCTTCTTGTCCACGAAAATCTTGGGCAGGTAGCCGCCGCCGATGGAGATCACCGTCACAATCAGATACAATGTGAAGATGAGCCATTGGCCGAGCGGCGACGTGGCCGGAGCGTGGAACTGGTTGCTGAAGTACGATGGTGCCCAGAACAGGAAGAACCACCACACGCCGTCGGTGAAGAACTTGCCGGCGATGAAGCTCCAGGTCTGCCTGTAGGTGAAGCACTTCAGGAACGGGATACTCTTCTCGCTTGCAACCTCGGCCTTGGCAGCCGCCTCTTCGGCGTCGTCCTGGTGGATGTATTCCAATTCCGCTTCATTCACGCGGCGCGATTTCTCGGGCTTGTCGTACATGAATGCCCAGAAGAACATGGATATGAAACCCAGTCCGGCGAGGAGGATGAACGCCAGCTCCCAGCCGAACTTGACAGCCAGCGGCGGTATCAGCAGGGGAGCCGCTAGGGCGCCCACCGATGCTCCTGCGTTGAAGATTGAGGTGGCGAAGGCGCGGTCCTTCTTGGGGAAGTACTCGGCAGTGACCTTGATGGCGGCGGGGAAGTTGCCCGCCTCGCCAAGGGCGAGTATTCCGCGGCATAGCAGGAAGAGGTAAACCGACGTGGTGGAAACCGCCAGCGCAACGTTGGATCCGGCCTCCACTGCACGCATCGCGGCGACGGAGTCGAGTCCTGCAATATGGGCGGTAGCCCAGCCGGTGGCGGCGTGGAGGCACGCGCCGGTGGACCATACGCCTATGGCGATGAGGTAGCCCTTCTTTGTCCCCATCCAGTCCACGAACTTGCCCGCAAAGAGGCAGCAGATGGCGTAGAAGATGGAGAAGAAGCTGGTGATGGTGCCGTAGTTGGCATCGGTCCAGTGGAATTCGGGCTTAATGAATTCTTCGTAGGTCAGCGACAGGACCTGCCTGTCGAGATAATTGACGGTGGTGGCCACGAACAGCAGGCTGCACAGCCACCAGCGCCAGTTGGTCATCAATTTCTTTTGAGTACTCATAATATCGACTTAACTGCTTCGCGCATACCCTTGGCCTGAATAAGCGCAAGGTCATCTGCAAGGAGGTCGGTGAGACCGGGAACAGTATTGAGGTTTTCGCCCCAGATAAACTCGTCTGCAAGCACTCCGGAGGCCACTTTGCGGACGTCGCCGCTTGCCCAGAGCTCCTTGAGCAGGGCGATGATCTTTTCGTCGTCCTGAGGCACGATTTCGTCGTCGCCGCGTTTGCCTCCCTTGTAGTAGGTGCAGATGCCGGCGAGTCCGAGAACCAGGCCCTTGGGCAGCTCACCCTTGCGCTCGAGATAGGTCTTGAGGCCGGGAAGGTCGCGGGTCTTGAATTTGGGGAAGGAATTCAGCATGATGGAAGTGACGAAGTGCTTCACGAAGGGGTTGCGGAAGCGCTCCAGCACGTCGCCGGCGAACTTCTCGAGCTCTTCCTTGGGCAGGTTGAGCGTGGGCAGCAGTTCGTCGTACATCACCTTCTTTACGAAGGCTCCTATCTCAGGATCCTCGCAGCACTCCTTGACGGTATTGAGGCCGCTGAGGTAGCCGACGGGCGACAGCACCGTGTGGGGACCGTTGAGCAGGGTGACCTTGCGCTCGTGATAGGGTGCCTCGGAGGGAACGAAGAGCACGTTCAGGCCCGCCTTGTCGGCAGGGAACTCCTCTGCTACGCAGGCGGGAGCCTCGATAACCCAGAGATGGAAGATCTCGGCCTTGTCGAGCAGATGGTCGTCGTAACCAGCCCTCTCGCAGAGCTGGGCAGCGGTGTCGCGGGGATATCCGGGAACGATGCGGTCAACCAGCGTGCTGTACACCCCGCAGGCTTCTTCGAACCAGGCGCGGAAGGCCTCCGGGAGCTGCCACAGGTCGATGTACTGGCGTATGCATTCCTTGAGGTGCTTGCCGTTTTCGAATATCAGCTCGCACGGGAAGATGATGAGCCCCTTGTCCTTGGCTCCCTTGAAATACTCCCAGCGGTGATACAGCAGCTGGGTGAGCTTTCCTGGGTAGGACGATGCGGGGGCGTCGTCAAGCTTGCACGCAGGGTCGAAGGCGATTCCGGCTTCGGTGGTGTTGGAAATCACGAAGCGGATTTCGGGCTGCTCGGCGAGTTTGAGATACTCGTCAAACTGAATGTAAGGGTTGAGGCCGCGGCTGATCACGTCGATGAGGTCGACACTGTCGATAGCCTCCCCGTTAAGGAGGCCCTGAAGATTGAGGTGATAGAGGCCGTCCTGCTCGTTGAGCCACTCGACCATACCCTTCTCGATAGGCTGCACAACGACTACGGAGCCGTTGAAATCGGTCTTCTGGTTGGTCTTCCAGATAATCCATTCGATAAAGGCGCGAAGGAAGTTGCCCTCGCCGAACTGAATCACTTTTTCTGTGTAGCGCTTTGCCTGGGGCGCAGAGGTTCTGTTTAATCTTTCCATATGATAATGCTTTGGTTATTCAGTTTCATTTACTATGACCAGCAGCAGTGCCTGCTCTTTGTTGTCCTGCTTGATGGTGTATTTGGCTCCCTTGGTCAGCTGCAGTTCGCCGGAGTCGCCAAGAGAGTCGTAAGGAGTATCGAACACAGTAGGCTCTCCGCCTTCCGCGAATATCTGGATGCGGGCGCTGGTGTCGCCGCTCTTCCTTCTGATGAAGTAGAAGCGTACGCTGCTGTTGAGCGTGGCGGAGGTAGTGAAGGTGACGGCGCCGGTGCTGTTCATTTTCACGCCCTTGCTGGAAGTGTATCCGCCTATGCTCCAGGGGTTGAAAGCCTGGTTGTAGTCGCTGCTGAGGTCGGTCTTGGCAGTGGCGGTGAAGTAGTTGCCTGGCTTGCCGTCGGTAAGGTTCACTGCCGAGTTGGACGAGTCGTAGTAGAATACGTGCACGTGATTTCCTCCCTCCTGCTCTCCGCCCGGATTGCCTCCGGGATTGTCGCCCGGATCTTCGCCGTTGCCGGGATCGGGATCGACAGGATCGTCTCCGGTGCCGTTGAATTCGCTTATGCCGCCGTTATCTGCCGCTACCGGGGCCTCCGTCCAGCCGAGCTTGCCGTAGCCGGCACCGGCCTTCACCACCTCGGGTACGTCGGCGGCCGCCGTGAC
>JAEELG010000070.1 GCA_016288775.1 Bacteroidales bacterium
GCCTTCTCCCGCAACCCGGCCAACGGTGACAACAAGTTCTACGGCGAGTGGCTCATCAACGCCCAGGGCGAAGACGTGGTCGCCGGTATCCGCACCCCGAACCCCCTGAACGAGGCTACCAAGACCGAGCACAACAAGCATCTGCAGTCCCTCGAGACCGCGATGCCCGAGGTATACGCCGAACTCGACGGTATCCGCAAGCGCCTGGAAGACCACTTCCATGACATGCAGGACATCGAGTTCACCATCCAGGAAGGCAAGCTCTGGATGCTGCAGTGCCGTATCGGCAAGCGCACCGGCATCGCCGCCCTCCAGATGGCCATGGACATGCTCTCCGAGGGCATGATCGACGAGAAGGAAGCCGTCATGAGGGTTTCCCCCGCCCAGCTCGACGAGATCCTGCACCCCATCCTCGACCCCGCCTCCGAGAAGAAGGCCACGGTCGTCGCCAAGGGCCTTCCCGCATCTCCGGGCGGAGCCGTGGGCACCATAGTGTTCACCTCCGAGGCCGCAATGGAGGCTGCCGCAGCTGGCAAGAAGGTCATCCTCATCCGTGAGGAAACCTCTCCCGAGGACATCGAGGGCATGCGTGCATCCTCCGGTATCCTCACCACCCGCGGAGGCATGACCTCACACGCCGCACTCGTTGCGCGCGGCTGGGGCAAGTGCTGCATCGTGGGCTGCGAATCCATGAAGATCAATCTCGCCGACCGCAGCGTGAGCTTCGGCGGAGCCACTTACAAGGAGGGCGACTGGTTCTCGCTCAACGGCTCCAAGGGCTATGTCTACGCCGAGAAGATCGACACCATGGACGCCAGCGAGAATCCTCTGTTCGTGCAGTTCATGAGCATAGTCGACAAATTCCGCCGCCTTGGCATCCGCACCAACGCCGACACTCCCGAGGACGCCGCCCGCGCCCTTGCATTCGGCGCCGAGGGCATCGGCCTCTTCCGTATCGAGCACATGTTCTACGGCAAGAACTCCGAAGTTCCCCTGGCCAAGCTGCGCAAGATGATCCTTTCCGATACCGACGCCGAGCGAAAGGCCGCCCTCGACGAGCTCGAGCCCTTCATGAAGGCCTCCGTCAAGAGCACCCTCAGGATCATGGACGGCAAGCCTGTGGTGTTCCGTCTGCTCGATCCGCCTCTCCACGAATTCGTTCCCAAGGGAATCGACAAGGAGAAGGAACTGGCCGACGAGCTCGGAATCACCGTCGCCGACATAGAGAAGCGCGGCGAGAACCTCCACGAGGTCAATCCTATGATGGGTCACCGCGGAGTCCGTCTCCACGTTACCTATCCGCTCATCGCCGAGACACAGTACCGTGCAATCTTCACCGCCGAGGCCGAACTCCAGAAGGAAGGCCTGCACCCCATCCCGGAAATCATGATTCCCGTCACCGTTTCCGAGCGTGAGCTGCGCTTCCAGAAGGCTATCTGCGTGAAGATCAAGGCCGAGGTCGAAGCCGCAACCGGCGAGGCCCTCGACTTCAAGTTCGGTACCATGATAGAGATACCGCGTGCGGCCCTTACCGCCGACCGCATGGCACGTACCGCCGAGTTCTTCAGCTTCGGTACCAACGACCTCACCCAGATGACCTTCGGCTTCAGCCGTGACGACGTGGGCACCTTCATGGGCGAGTACCTCGGCCACAAGCTGCTCGACGGCGATCCGTTCCAGACCATCGACGTGAAGGCCGTGGGCAAGCTGGTCGAACTGGGCATCCAGGGCGGCCGCAGCAAGCGTCCCGACCTCAAGTGCGGCGTGTGCGGCGAGCACGGCGGCGATCCCGACTCCGTGCACTTCTTCAACCGCATCGGCGTCGACTATGTAAGCTGTTCTCCTTTCCGCGTGCCTATCGCAAGGCTTTCCGCCGCCCAGGCCGCAATCAAGCAGAATTCATAAGTGAAACGCTTCATTACCATACTTTTGGCATGCTTTACGGTGGTGACGGCCCAGGCCGCCACCGCCGAGCCTGTGATAGATTTCCATCACAAGTATGCCAAAATAAACCTTACGATGAAGCTGACCAAGCTCAAGACGCTCAACAAGTTCATGCCCAACAGCCTGCGCAGCGAAATCGGCGACGAGTATTATCCCGAGATACGCAGGCAGCTCAAGACCAAAAGCAGCATGACTTTCAAGGAGGGAGCCGCCAGCGTGGTGAGGTATCCTGAAGGCAGGATACGCCTCACGCTGGACTTCCCGAACTTCCGCATGATCATACGTGAAACCACGTGGGAGGAGCTTGACGCCTTCTTCGCCGAATACTTCTAACCTTATTATATATAAAGAAGGTTTTTGAAAAAATTAATTAAAAAAGTTGCACAAGAAAAAAATTCTATATAAATTTGCGCGTTAAATAGTTTCGTGGACCATAGGGTATTGTGCCCAATGGTCTTTGAAGCGCACAGAACAAGGTTACTAAACCCTAGAACATAAATAATTTTTATAATTAACTTTTTAAACCTTTAATTTTATGAAGAAAATCTTTAGATTGGCAATCGTGTTCACCCTCGCGGGTGCTGCACTTTTGACTGGTTGTACCAAAGATTACGGCACTGACATTGCCCAGCTTCAGAAAGACCTTACCGCTCTGCAGAATGATTTGAAGAGCCTGCAGGATAAGGTTAACTCTGGTGCAGTCATTACCGACGTTGTCAAGACCGCTGACGGTATCACCATCAAGACCACCGCAGGTGACTACAACATCACCAACGGTAAGGATGGCGCCGCCGGTGCTAAGGGCGACAAGGGTGACAAGGGCGACAAGGGCGACAAGGGCGACAAGGGCGACAAGGGCGCCACTGGTGCCACTGGAGCTACTGGCGCCGCCGGCAAGAACGGCACAAATGGTAAGGATGGCTCTGTCATCACCATCGGTACCGATGGCTACTGGTACATCGACGGCCAGAAGACCGACTACAAGGCTTCTGGCGAGAAGGGTGAGAAGGGCGATCCCGGTGCACCCGGCGCACCCGGCGCAGCCGGTAAGGACGGTGTGTCCTGGACCTTCGGTGAGAATGAGAACGGCGTTCTCGGTTTCACCAGCAATGAAACCCCTGCCAAGTTCGTTCCTCTCTTCGCTGACGGAAGCAAGCCCGTCGTTGCAAAGTGGACCGCCAACGGTCTCGAACTCTACAACGTAGAGGGCGCAGAGGGTGGTAAGGTTGTTATCAGCACCACCGCTGTTCTTTCCAGCGTAGTCGGTGTCCCTCAGGTTTACTTCGAGGGCGTCGAGGCATTCGAGTACTATCACATCGAGGGCAAGTACCTCAAGGAGGACGGCACCAACGTCGCCGCCACCGTTCAGGCTGACAACACTCCCGCAGTCATCAAGAAGAAGAATACCTTCATTCAGGATCCTGCCGCTGCCGCTGCCTACAATCTCGGTGAAAACGCAATCGCCCAGTATTGGGTGAACCCTGCATCTTTCGATGCTACCAAGAACTGCACCTATCTCCTCACCGGTAAGGACTATGAGGTCGTTACCCGTGCAACTGAGTGGGGTGTAACCTTCAAGGACATCGCAAAGGCCGGCACTGACAATCTCTACAATGTCAAGTATGCCATCACCAAGGCTGACAAGCTCCAGAAGGCTGGCTACATGTCCACCATGAACTTCCGCATCACCGACAAGAACACCGCCAAGGAAGTCAACTCCGACTATCTTGCAATCGTTCCTCGTCAGGAGGCTCTCGCAGCTATCGCATTCAGTGGCAACCAGCAGGCCGAAGACTGCAACACCGCAGGCCTGAAGGATGAGCTCTGGAAGACCGCAAAGCTTGCCGTTGAGAATCTTCCCAGCGTTTCCGTAGGTTACAAGCAGGTCGAAGGTCTGCCTCTCGACTTCTTCATGATCCACGTCAGCCCCAACAAGGTTGGCAAGCTCAACGAAGTTGACGACACCAAGCACGCTGCCAAGACTCTTGCTCAGATCAAGTCCCAGTACGATGCCGAGCTCGCATTCGAGCTTGTCGACGTTACTTTCGGTAACAACACCACTTCCGAGAACGCTTACGGTATCATCAGCGATGGCAAGTTCTATCCTGCATATGCCGGTTCCAACGGTTCTGCTGTTCAGATCACCGAGGCTACCGATCCCAACATTGGTATTTCCGCAGTCGGCCGTACCCCTGTCGTGCTCGTCAAGCTCGTCCGCGACGGTAAGGTCCTCCTCGCCGGATACTTCAAGATCCTCATCACCAAGGAAGAGACCAAGCCTGTTACCACCGACTTCATCCTCAAGGATATGGGTGAGTACCAGTACATCTGCGTCAACAACGAAAAGAGCACCGTATGGTACGAAATGTCTTACAACATCCTCGAGCAGGAGCTCAAGATGGACTACAAGGCATTCCACGACAAGTTCACCTGGGAGGCTGGCAACACCTACTACAAGTCCGGCAATGACTTCATCCTCTGCGGCTTCAAGGACACCAAGAATCCTCCGACCGCCGATGCAAAGAAGAACTACGGTACTGTAGTGTTCACCAAGGATACCGGCGCAAGCGCTATCAACGATAAGTTCACCGTCTCCGTCGACAAGACCCAGGCTGACAATATCGGCAATGGCAAGACCCAGACCCTCTATGCCAAGTTCACTGCTCTCGACAACAGTGTGGTTTACATTGGCTTCACCGTGAAGGTTGGTGCAAAGCCCGCTTCCGAGTTCGTTACCAAGAACCCTGTGTACTGGTACAACGATGTTAAGAATGAGGCTAACAAGACCGTCCGTAACAACGTTCTCGTTCCTGAGCACTATGGTGACGGTATTGCAGACGACGATGTCACCGTCTTCACCAAGAAGATCGACGACAACTGGGTGGGCAACAAGGTTACCGTGAAGGTTACCCCTGCCGCTCCTGCAAATGCAAACCAGACCGTCGTTTACAAGTACAGGTTCAGCAAGGATCAGCCTAAGGTCGGTGCCTCCAACAAGGCTATTGTTAAGGACAGCGACACCAAGCTGAAGTGGAACAACGTTGATATCATCACTCTCGACGACGAGAGCACCGGTGAGATCACCTACCTCTGCAACGCTACCACCAAGGAGCTCATCAACTGGGCTACCAACCCTGCAGACGCAGAGCCTAACTCCAAGCTTCTCTACTGCAACGTCGAGCTCTACGCTTACTATGCCGACGCAAACAACCAGAAGTGCATCGATCTCGGCACCGAGACCATCCACGTCCGCTTCCTGCGTCCCGTTGACTTCGACACCAAGGCATCCGACAACCTCGTCGACGGTGTTCCTGGAATCGGTTCCGTCATCGAAATCGGTAAGCTCTTCAGCGCAAAGGATTGGCAGGGATACAAGATCTTCTGGTATGATCCCACTGCCAACAACAACGCTGGCGGTTACGTAGAGGGTGTATATCCTGAGAAGTCTGCAAATCCTGCAGTTCACTGGTTCGGCTACTACGGCATCAACAAGCTCACCGTTGATCTCGACAAGGTTGAGACCAGCCAGGCTCAGGCTGCCGGCAAGTTCGCCCTCCTGCACACCAATGGCAATACTGCTGGCGTGAACGATGCCGCAAAGGTCAGCATCATCAACACCGACACCAATGCCCGTACCTATACCGGAAAGGTTGAGATCAACATCGCTAATGTGAACGATCTTGCCAAGTACCTGTTCTCCTATCAGAACAACATGGGTTATGCTCAGGACTTCCAGCTTAAGATCCCGTTCGCGATCGATTACGCTTGGGGTGTCTATGAGGGTGGCATCACCGTCGATGTCTACGGCACCGAGCACAACTATCAGAACTAATCTGAGAATAGCTCTTTAAAATATGGCGCGTCTCTGTGAGGCGCGCCATTTTTACTAAAAAATAATGAAAAGAAGTATATTTGCAGTTCTTTCGCTTGCCCTGTTGCTTTGCGCCTGTAACAATTCTCCCAAGGTAAAGACTTACCAGGACGCTGAACGCGAATTCCTGGCGTCTCTTACCCAGTTGGATACTTTTACGGTATTTGCCATGGGACAAGAGTTTATGCAGGACCTTATGCCGGGCGGCGATCTTGATTCCGCACTTGCAAGGCTTACAGTCGTTGAGAACAACGTCCTCTACAAAGTCAGTGACGAAACAATCGCTGAACTCAGGCTCCGTTTTTCCCAGCATCCCGTTACGGATTATACCCGTGTCCGTTACAGTTTCTCTACCGAGGCCAACAACGATCTTGTATATCGTTATTGCACAGGCGGTGAACTGTCCCAGAACCCTGGTATAAAACTTGCATTCACGCCCGTTAAAGTCGAGGGCAGGTGGTTTCTTACTCTCAAGGATGGTCGTCAGTACAGCAACGATTTTCCCAAAGATATGCAAGCTCATCCGCTCTCTCCGGCTCCCTATAAGGTAGTGTTGCATAAAAAGGATTTTGAGTGATACTCTTAGCGCTGTGCCTGTCGCTCCTTGCGTCTCAGTTTTCCGTTGACTGGGATTCAATGACGCATGATTTCGGTTCCCTCCCCAGGGAGACTGAAAGTCTGGATTGTGAGTTCAGGTTCACCAACAATTCAGACGGAGCGATCAGCATAGCCTATGCAGTCGCAAGTTGCAGCTGCACAAAACTTGACTGGACGCGCGATCCTGTAGCTCCCGGTGCTTCCGGTTTTGTTCATGTAATCTACACAAGGGAGCTTACAGCTGACAGTTTCGATAAATCCGTCAGTGTCTTTTTCGAAGGGGTTCCGCAACCTCACATATTGAAATTCAGCGGCAGTTTTTATGAGACAGCCCAGTCTCTGGCGGCCGAATTTCCTTTCCGTCGTTCTTCGCTCGGTCTGCAATATGACCCAGGAGATTTCGACGTCGTGCATCCCGGACAAGCTGCATATATGAATATGTGGCTGTCCAATTTCTCAGACCATCCCATTTCTGTCTCTTTGGACAGCCTGAGTTGCGGCCTGAGTATTTCGCCCGCCCGTCTGGATATTCCCGGCGGTTCCAGGGCCTCACTTATGTGTACGCTGACGCCTGATTCCCTTGCCTGGGGACGGCGCAGCTACCGTTTTGTTCCGGTCGTAGACGGAGAGAGCCAGCGGCCGGTGGAGTATTGGGCCACGGTGTTGCCCGATTTCGGCTCTCTGTCCTCCGAGGAGAGAAATGCGTCCGCCTATTTCAAAGTGCTGGGCGAAGTGCATCACTTCGGGGTTATCAGCGAAGGCAATCCGGCCAGCATACGGATCGGCCTTCAGAATGTTTCCGGAAAGGCTCTTGCCTTGAAGGACGTCCGTGCCGACAAAGACGGCGTTACCGTGTCGGCACCGGACATTGTTCCTGCCGGCCTGAGGGCCGACATAGATGTTTCCGTTGACCCTTCGGCCCTGGTGCCCGGGAACAACAGATTCGTTATTTCGCTTGTAACTGATTCACCGCTTAAGCCTTTCACTCAGATCGAGGTACTTGGCTATGTGGAAAAACAATAAGAATATGGATAAACTCAAGACTCCGGTTTACACCGCCCCCGAGGCAGAAGATTGTTCTCTGCTTCAAGACAGCCTCATCTGCTATAGCGGCGACAATGAGGGTTATGATCAGCAGGATTTTCAATGGTAACCATCCTTAAACTATGTATATTATGAACAAATTATTCAAACTTTCTATTTGTACCGCCGCTGCGCTGATGGCCTTCGGCTGTACCAAAGATCTGGGTAGCGACGAGTTCGTTCCCCGCCAGACAATTCACCGGTCATTTACCCTGTCATTCGATGACGTTTCCACCAGGACTTCCATCGAGTCGGACGGTTCGGTAGCATGGAGTGCCAACGATACGATCAGGTATTTTTCCAGTTATTCCGGAACGGTTGGCAAGCATGTCGTTACCGCAAGCGGACCGTACACGACCATTGAGGCCGACATCCCTGCCGGGGACAAATTCTTTACCGCCGTTTATGGTGGCACAGGAGTGACCCCCAATCCTGATGACGGCAGTTTTGACATCGAGGGTGTGGTCCTTCCGGTTCAGAACGGTACTTTCCCTGAATCCCACGTATCCGTGGCATATACCTCGAAACTCGATACCAATAAGATCAGCTTCAAGAATGTGACGAGCCTGATCAAGTTTACCATTACCAGTCCCGAGGTCTCGTCCGTGGAGTTTACCTCCAACAATGGCGAGGCTCTTACCGGTGGCGGCAGCATCAACGTTTACGCTGCGGCCAACGGCAAGCATTCCGTGAAACTGGGTAAGACCAGAAGCACTTCGATCCGTGTGAATGTCAATGGCGCGGGCACATATTACATGTCAGTCCTGCCCGGCACCCTTGAAGGCGGTTTTACCCTGAAATGCTTCAAACAGGATGGCTCCCGTGCCGGAGTGGCTGAGGTTACCAAATCTGTCGAGATAGCCCAGAATACCATTCTTAATCTGGGAACTGTGGAGACAAGGCTGACCGAGCCGGAAGACATCTGTATGCTTAACGGTTCTTTCGAGACTGCCAACTGCTATATCGTTCCTGTCCTGAAAGAATATAAGTTCAAGGCTACGGTCAAGGGCAACAATACTAACGTAAGTCTTGGAGGCACTCCGGTCAGCGCCCAGGTGCTGTGGGAGTCTACCAACAACGGTGCCGCATGCAATATCGGAACCGTGGTGTCCGGCGTTTCCTACGATGCCGGCTATGTCTATTTCAAAGCAAATCGTGCGGGCAGTGCCATCGTAGCAGTATATGACAAGGCCCTCGACGATCCGGCAAAGAAGATTCTCTGGAGCTGGCACCTGTGGGTATGGCCCGGCTATGACATCGAGTCCGCCATGGTTCAGTACTATAATAATGCCGGAGCATTGATGGACCGCAATCTGGGTGCGGTTAACGCGACGCCGGGCGATTACGGCGCTCTAGGCCTGATGTATCAGTGGGGCCGCAAGGATCCGTTCGTAGGAAGCTATACCACTCCTGTCGGGACTTTATACGAGACAATCGTCACGGTTTCGGAAGAGACCGGTACGATAGCTTACTCGATAGAGCATCCGACGACTTTCATTGCCTATGCAAGCACGAATCCCGGAGACTGGCTTTACACCCGCGACGATACTCTTTGGCAGGGTGATTTCAAGACCATCTACGATCCTTGTCCTCCCGGATGGAGAATGCCTCCCGCAAACTTCTGGGCTACGGCAAAAGGCTCTTCAAGCAATTTCTATTATGACCTTGACTGGAATCTGGGCGGAATGAACTTTGGCGGCGTGCTGGGTGCCTCGCCTACAATATGGTACCCTGCAGGCGGCTACAGGCCAGGCAATAGTCAATATGGTCTTTATCCCACTGAAACCGGCGCCTATGGAATGTGGTGGGCTGCCGGCACCTATAACTATTGTGCAAACAACTTTGCCATCCTTAAAACCAACAGGGTTACGGTCCAGGGAACCACTGCAGTGCGCGCCAACGGTTATAGCGTACGCTGCATCACCGATTACGTGCGGCCCACGATTCACGTAAAGTCCATTTCCGTGAATCCTGATCATGCGGAAATCGAACGGTTCAGCTCCATCCAGCTTTCAGCCACCATTTATCCTTACAATGCCGACAATCTTGGCATGACCTGGTCAAGCAGCGATAATTCCATCGCCAGTGTCGACCAGAACGGATTGGTAACTGCAAACGGAATTGGTGTGGCTACGATCAAGGTCGTAGCTGATGAGTATCCCGAAACTGTGTTTGCCACCTGTACCATAACGGTGAAGGAAAACCAGGAAGAGAATCTCAGCGCCAAGGGGACCGCCAACTGCTATATCGTCAACCATCCCGGGTCTTACCGCTTCATTGCGACCGTTAAGGGAAACAGTAGTCAGTCAGTGGGAACTCCTGCTTCTGCCGAGCTCCTTTGGGAAAGTTACGGCACCAGCGTATGGTACACCAGGCACTCCATCATTGATTACGACAGCGTGACTTACAGCAACGGTTACGTTACCTTCAACGTCAATTCTCCTCTCCGCAACGGCAACGCCGTCATAGCTGTCAGAGACAGTAACAGGCAGGTTCTGTGGAGCTGGCATATTTGGGTATGCGACGGCTTCAATCCGGATGCTACCGCGCAGACGTATTATTCCCATGACGCACAGGGAGAACTCATAGAGAATGGCCCTGTAGTCATGGACCGCAACCTTGGCGCCACTTCGATCGTCAAGGGCGAAGTCCAGAATCTGGGCCTCTACTATCAGTGGGGCCGAAAAGACCCGTTCCCCGGCCCTGAAGACGTGTACACCAACGTTCAGGCGGCGGTCTCCGATCCTTTGGAGGAGGCCATATCTTCAAGCCAGACGGTCGGCACGGTCGAATATGCCACCGCCCATCCGACCCAGTTCATCAAGAATGAAACGTCGTCACAGGACTGGATGTGGGTAAAGAATGACGGGCTCTGGGCCTCGACAAAGACCATATATGATCCTTGTCCGAATGGCTGGAGGGTGTCTGACGGAGGTCCCAATGGCCTCTGGTGCAAGGCTACCGGCACTGACGGCCAATCAGTGTTCGACGGTCCCCAATTCGACACAACCCATTACGGAACCGATTTTGGAGGTGTATTTGGTAAGGCCTCCACGATATGGTATCCCGCCACGGCTTACATCCTGGCATCTGACGGCAAGATTTGGGGCCAGGGCCAGTACGGCCCTTACTGGAGCTGCACTCCTTACTATAACAGGTCTTATGGCCTCTATGTTTACATGGGAGGAATCCAGCTGGCGTCAAATTTCAGCCGTGCATCCGGTTATGCCGTTCGATGCGTAAAGGAGTAATTGTTTGGATTATTGATGAAAAATGTGTATAATTGCATGTTAATTCCTGACAGGATATAAATTCAACATTAATACGTATGAAAAAATTAGTTCTTGTTATTTCTTCGATGCTCGTAATTGCTTCGAGCGCATTCGCACAGGACATTTTCTACCCTGGCTTCCAGCTTGGCCTCAAGGGTGGTGTTGGACTGACCATTGGTGAGACTACCATTACCAACCTTCTTTCCCCCGCGGCCGCCATCGACCTCGGTTATCAGATCACTCCGGCATTCGGTCTCCGCGCCGACATCTCCGGCTGGCAGGGCAAGGGCTGGTATGCCACCCAGAACAGCGGCTACAAGTTCAACTTCGCTCAGGTCGCTCTCGATGCAACCCTCAATATCATGAACCTCTTTGGCTATAAGGAGCGTTTCTTCAATCCTTATGCATTGATCGGTGTCGGTGGAGTCGGTTACTTCAACAACGGAGCAGTGCTTGCAAGCCTTCCTGCAGAGAACCTCTACTGGAACGGCACCAAGTTCAGCACCGTCGCCCGCACCGGCGCAGGTGTTGACCTCCGCCTCTCCGACCTCCTCTCCATCGAGATCGAGTATAACCTGAACGCTCAGGCCGATGCTTTCAACTCCAAGAAGAACGTTGGCCCCGCCATCGACTGCGACTGGCAGCACACCCTTATGGCTGGCCTGAAGTTCGACTTCGGCACCGCCGCCGGCAAGAAGAAGGCCGCTGAGGCCGCCGCCGCCGCTGCAGCAGCCGCTGCCGCACAGGCCGCCGCCGCACAGGCTCGCGCCGACAAGGAGCTCGCCGACGCCATCGAGGCCGCCAAGAAGGCTATCGAGGCCGCCAAGAAGGCTCTCGCCGAGAATGACTTCCTCCCTGAGGATGTCGCCGCAATCAACGACGCTATCAAGGCTCTCCAGGATGCAATCGCCGCCAAGGATCTCGATGCAATCAAGAAGGGCACCAAGGCTCTGAACGATGCAGTCGCCGCCGCCAAGAAGAACAAGGCCGACGCTGACGAGGCCGCCCGCAAGGCCGCCGAGGAGAAGGCCGCCGCTGACAAGGCTGCCGCCGAGGCCGCCCGCGCACAGGCTCTCGCCGACGCTATCGAGGCTGCAAAGAAGGGTTCCAACGTTGTTTACTATGTGATCGGCAAGTACGATATCCGCAACCAGGAGCGCTACAAGATCAACCGTCTCATCAAGACCCTCAAGAACAATCCTGAGGCAACCGCTATCCTCTGCGGCTTCGCAGATCGTGAGACCGGTACTCCTGACGGCAACTGGGTGCTCTCCGAGAACCGTTCCAACATCGTGGCCGAGGCTCTGCAGGCAGCAGGCATCGATGCATCCCGCATCAAGTGCTACTGGTACGGCGACACCGAGCGCATCTCCAAGGTGCCCGAGAAGAACCGTGCTACCGTGCTCCTCTCCAAGTAATCAAATTACAAAGGTCTATAAAAAGCTTGGCCCGACGGACCAAGCTTTTTTTGAGAGTATTATGCAAGAAATCAGAAATATAGCCATCATCGCACACGTCGACCACGGCAAGACCACGCTCGTGGACAGGATGATCTACCAGGCCAACCTGGTGCGTCAGCCCGAGAATCTGGGCCAGCTCATCCTCGACAGCAACGACCTGGAGCGCGAGCGGGGAATCACCATCCTTGCCAAGAACGTTTCGGTCATCTACAAGGGCGTGAAGATCAACATCATCGACACTCCCGGCCACAGCGACTTCGGAGGCGAGGTCGAACGTGTGCTGAACATGGCTGACGGCGTACTTCTCCTTGTCGACGCTTTCGAGGGCTGCATGCCCCAGACGCGCTTCGTGCTGCAGAAAGCCATCTCCATGGGCAAGAAGCCCATAGTGGTAATCAACAAGGTAGACAAGCCCAACTGCCGTCCCGATGAGGTCCAGGAGGAAGTCTTCGACCTCATGTTCAACCTGAACGCTACTGAAGAACAGCTCGATTTCACCACGGTTTACGGCTCTGCCAAGCAGGGCTGGATGTCGCTCGACTGGCGCAAGCCCACCGACAACATCACTCCGTTGCTTGATACCATCCTTGAGGTGATTCCCGCGCCCGCCGTTGTGGAGGGCACCCCGCAGATGCTTATTTCGTCGCTGGAGTATTCGCCGTACGTGGGCCGTATCGCCGTTGGCCGCATCACCCGCGGCGAGCTGCGTACCGGCAGCCAGATCAGCCTCTGCAAGCGCTACGACGTGATTCAGAAGCAGAAAATCAAGCAGCTGATGGTATTCGAGGGTCTTGGCAAGACCAACGTCGACTGCGTTGGCTGCGGCGACATCTGCGCCGTGGTCGGCATCGACGGATTCGAGATTGGCGACACCATCGCGGACCTCGAGAATCCCGAGCCCCTTCCGCCCATCGCCATCGACGAGCCCACCATGAGCATGCTCTTCTCCATCAACAACTCCCCGTTCTTCGGCAAGGACGGCAAATACGTGACCTCCCGCCACATCAAGGAGCGTCTCGATAAAGAGCTGGAGAAGAATCTCGCCCTCCGCGTAAAACCCGGCCTGGGCGCCGATACATTCGTGGTTTATGGCCGCGGCGTGCTGCATCTGAGCGTGCTTATCGAGACCATGCGACGCGAGGGCTTCGAGCTCCAGGTGGGCCAGCCCAAGGTGCTGGACAAGACCATCGGCGGCCAACGCTGCGAGCCTATCGAGGACCTCAGCATCGAGGTGCCCGAGGAGTTCGTGGGCGCCGCCATCGAGATTTCCACCCGCCGCAAGGGCGCGCTGGTGCGTATGGAGCCCCGTGGCGACCGCACCCTTCTGGAGTTCGAAATCCCTACCCGAGGCCTGATGGGCCTGCGTTCCAATCTGCTCACCGCCACCCAGGGCGAGGCCGTCATCGCGCACCGTTTCAAGGAGTACCAGCCATACAAGGGCGAGATAGAGCGCCGCAACAACGGTTCCCTGGTTTCCCTGGAGACAGGCGAGGCGATTGCCTATTCCATCAACAAGCTGCTCGATCGCGGGCGCTTCTTCGTGGAGCCGGGCGAGGAGATATACTGCGGCCAGGTTGTGGGGGAGCACACGCGTGAGAGGGACCTGAACATCAATATCTGCAAGACCAAGAAGCTCTCGAACGTGCGCGCCGCCGGTTCCGACGAAAAGATCATCCTGCCTCCGGCAATCAAGTTCTCACTTGAGGAAGCGCTGGAGTATATTCAGGACGACGAATTCGTGGAAGTGACGCCCCATTTCATGCGTATCCGCAAGATTCTGCTCGATCCGCTGGCCCGCAAGAGAAATAGTGACAGCGAAGATTGTTAAAACTTAAAATTTTTATTACCTTTGCAACCCTTTATAGTCAAACTGCACGGTTTGGGTTCCGGAACCACGGAGTTCGACCGCCAAATCGGCAAGGAGTTCTTTGAAAGCTTCGGCAATCCCGACGTTCTGGATGCCAGTCTGGAAGTCTGCTGCGATATCGTCAAACACGGCGCGACGGTGGATGTGGAGTGCTCCATCGAAGGTTCGGTTACGGTTCCCTGTGACCGTTGCCTAGAGCCTCTGGAGATTTCCGTAGAGACCGGTTTTTCAGAGACTTACGCCCCCGAGGGCGACGAGCTGGACTTCAATCAGGACGTCTACGACTATGCCTGCACGGCCCTGCCGCTGCAGCGCGTGCACGAAGATGGCGAATGCAACCCCGAGACTATAAAGTTTTTGAGCAAATAGTAATATTTAATTTATACAACAATGGCACATCCGAAACACAAACTCTCCAAGCAGAGAAGAGACAAGAGGCGTACCCACGATTTCGCTCCTGTTCCTACCCTTGCAACCTGCCCCAACTGCGGCGCCACGGTGATGTATCACCGCGTCTGCCCTGAGTGTGGCTATTACAGGGGCCGTCAGATCATCGTCAAGAGCGCTGAGTAGCCTCTCCGCCGGGTTCTCCCGGCCGTGACGGCCTCATAGTTCAACGGATAGAACGGAAGTTTCCTAAACTTTAAATCGAGGTTCGATTCCTCGTGGGGCTACGAAAATTGCTGGCTGCGGCCAGCAATTTTCGTAGCCCCACGAGGAATCGCGGTCGGCTTCGCCTCCCTTATTCCTTCTCAACCCCCTGACGCTGACGCGACATCCCCCTGTCAGGGGGAATGCCGGAACCTGCCGTGCGCTTCTCTTCGGCAGAACCCGGGCGGCTCCGCTGCTTCGATGCTTCGCATCTCGCTGCCGCTCCGCCGCGGCGCCTGATGGGCCTTGTTACCTTTTTGTTGGACACGAAGACGATGGGATGGGCATTTCGTAGTCTTCGCACGCTCGTTTTGCTGTTTTTTGCCATTATTCATGCCGCGAGGACAACGAGAAGCCGCTACCGTTGTCTTCGTGGCAAGGGCAAGTCAGATAAATGTTTATAAGCATTTCATTTTGCATTGTGCTTGATAATCAGTAAATTTGCTATCTCTTATCAAGTTTGAAGTGCTTAACTGCAATAAGAATATCATGATAGTTAACCTCTCCGCAGCTTTAGTGGGGGGCAATAAGTCGTTAGCACTCAGTATTTTATATTATTATGCCACGTGAATTCGCCAGGATTCTACGTGGCGTTTGTTATGTCAATCATTAAATTATAAATAATGGAACGAAAGGAGTTTTTTGACTATGAGTCACCCTCGCTACAGGTGTTCGAGGTGAGGCAGGAAGGCGTTATTTGCGGCAGCCTTGGAGACCGCGCAAACTATGATTCAACGGATGAGAATCCGTTTGGTTGATGGTGGGACAATTGTTAATATGAATCGTATGAAAACAAGGATGATATATTTGGCCACCCTGCTGATGCTGGGAGCCCTTGCAACCTCTTGCAACAAGATTGAGAGCCAAGATCCGACGCCGGATGATAATACTCAAGTGGTCGCCCAGGTGGAGATGACCTTTACCGCAACAATGGCCGCGAAGGACGCGGGCACCAAGGCAGTTGATGCAGACGGCGTGACAACGTGGGTGGTAAACGAGAAGATAGCGGTGTATTACCA
>JAEELG010000071.1 GCA_016288775.1 Bacteroidales bacterium
ATCTTACTTGATGCCGGAGATAGAAGGGGGAGCGGCGAAGCCGCGTGGGGGAAAACTTCCCCCATGCCCCTGGGGGCAGCTGCGCAGCAGCGGGGGATTGTAGGGGCTTAGCCCCACATCGCACCAAAAAAGCCTCCCTTTCGGGAGGCCTTTGGGGTGAGTCGTGCCGTCCCGACTTGAACCGCCTGATGCCGTGGATAGATAAGATATGGGCCTTGCATCCGTTCTTCCCTGAACTGATGGGCAAGGAGCGCACTCTACAGGATGCGATACTGTTAAAATGACCGCGGATTTTCTACGCCGACGGCGTTCATTTAGTTACAGGTATTTATGCGGGACGAGGATAGCAAATACCTGCCCCCTACACCCGTCAGATGTTGTTTTTCAACAAGTGAAATCCCGTAAAAAACGTCCCACGACAAGAAGGTACGGTAGGGTATCAACTGTGTGTTGCGTTGATTTTATCTGCATCTTCAGCGAAAAAGGTTCTACTATGCTTGACATTTTTACCTGACCTACCTATTTATATGAAAAGAGTAGTTATGAAAGAGTACAAGAGACAGTATCGTGAGTTAGACGATGAGACCAAGGAGAAGATTGCAGCAAGCCAACGCGGCAGAGCGAAATCCGAATCACACAGACAACACATCAGCCAATCGATGGAGAAGTATTGGCAGACGGTTCCTCACCGACCAAATGCGGACGAGAATAACGATGTTCAACCTTGAAATGAATGCAGTACAATGAGAGAGATGAGATTGTCATTGATGAATTGAAACTCTGTTACATTGCAGACAGAGAGCAGATGGCCTGCCTTGCCGAAGTGGAGGTGGGTGCGTCAGTTGAATTGTATCACTACAAGTTCTATCGGTTCCTCAACGAGAGGTTCCGATACTTTTTTGTCGTAGTTGAGGATGGCGTGGAGGTGGCGCAGTTGAAATTCGGACACTATACGGATATGGAAGATGCTCCCTTGTATGTCTATCTCAAGGTGCAGAATTCCGTGCTATACGATGCCGAAACACTTCAGCGTCTTTTGGCGTTACCCGACGAATTCGGGATGGTGTTCAATAACTTCACCGCGATTGATTTGGCCTTGGACGGAGGTGTCAATTTCCCGTCTCTGATAAAGCGAATGATGCGAGACAAGACCATTACGACCATCATCAACGGAAAGGCGGTCAAGGATAGGAAGCAGGTCCTTCAAGGGGTCAGTTTCGAGTATTCATCCACCTTGGACCGCCTCAACCATCCGACCATCACCATCAAGCAGAAGAAAGCCATAGCAAACAAGTGCAACGGTATTTCGGTTCAGGCATACGACAAGAAAGCGGAGATAGATGACCATTCCGACAAGCAGTATATCCTTGACCATTATGGTAATCCCAAGCGTCTCTATCGCCTTGAAATCCGCCTCCACTACCAAGAACTGAAGGACTATTTCGCAATGTGCAATGTGTTCCCCGAGCCCGAGGACTTGTTCGATGCCGATGGTCTCCGTAAGATGTTCTTTTACCACCTGTCGGCGGTCATCCGTTTCACGCGAGGGCGGCGCAAAATGGATTGGGAGACCCTTCTAAAGTGCAATGGGAGGGTATAGAATAACAATATCCCCTGCCACTGCATACTATTCGTTGTTGAGCAAGGAAGAATATGCATCCTACCCGTCTCTGTATCAAAACTCCATCCGTATCACTTTAACACATAAAACAAGGTGATACACCGCCGTTTGATGTATCACCTTATCAGTTTGTAATAACTTGATTCGGAATTACAGTCCTAATGCTTGAGTAAGTATCTCAAGGGGGCGAGTAGCATCGAAGTAGAGTTCCTTGTTGGAATAGTATTTACTCGTCTCTGAAAGGATGAATACATCACAATTACCAACGAGGAATTGTGACTCAAACTCATAGAGTTCGAGATAGTTGTTCATAAAATCGTACTCATCGCTAACGGAAGTGACACAAAACGGATAATCCTTGCTGCCATCGCCCGTCATTGCTATGGTATTGAACAACCTCATCGCTCTGTTGAAGTATTGTCTCGCATCATTTTTGGTATAGGTCGCGTCTCCTGCGGCAATCAATCCGATGATGCTACTACCTGCCCTGTCCAAAGCCCTGATGTTAAGCGGATTGATAGCCAAGGCATCTTGGGCTTTTGCTAAAGCATTAACATAATCTTCTTTTGAGTACAACTTGGAAGCGTCATCAACCAATGTCATTTCTTTGCCATTTGATAGCAGTGATTGACCATAGAAGGCAATGATGCGGTCCTGATAGGTAAGAGTCGTGTCTAATGTTGGAGCGGACAACCTTTCGACAAGTTCTTTGACCTTGTTGGGATTATCTTTGACGATGCCCTTCACGACATCCCAATCCATCGTGATAATCTCTCTCTGCCCAAAAGCAGTGAGGCAGGACAACAAAACCGCAGCAGAAAGCAATAATCTTTTCATATGATGATGAGTGTTTAATTCCGTTTTGGAGAGGTAATAATGACCCCTCTGCGTATTGTACAAATATCATTCCGATATGGCTTGTCCTCAGAGATGTTGAGGTTCTTGAGGTAGGCGTATGAGACCCCGATGGCATCCTTGTCCCAATGGTCGGTCAGGGCTTTCAGGTTGCCATAGTAGTAGTGTCTGCCATCCTTCTCAAGATGGACGATGGCCCGTTCTTGTTTCTTCTTCGTCACCATCTATATCACGAATTTTCGATAAAGATAGTAAAATGTTGCAAATGTTCAAAATTTGCATCTTAAAAGTTGCATATATTAAACAAAAGCAGTATCTTTATGCCATAATTTAACGATTATGATTATGGATAAGGTCGTCATTTTGGCTCGGGTGAGCGGAGAAAAACAAGAGTATCAGAGGCAGGTCAATGAATTGACAGACTATTGCGCCCTCGTTGGGTGGAGCGTGGAGGCGGTGTTCAGTAACAAGGTCAGCGGAGCGAAGCGAATAGAGGAGCGCCCCGAGATTTTGGACCTCATCGACTATGTGAAGTCCAACGCCATTGATAAGGTGGTCTGTCTCGAAATCAGCCGTCTCGGTCGTAACACCCTCGAAGCCCTAAAGGTCATCGAGCATCTCAACGCGCACGGGGTCAGTTTGTTCGTAAAGAACTACAACTTGGAGACCCTCAACCCCGACGGCAAGGTCAATCCCGTCGCATCGCTCATCTGCACCATCCTGCTCGAGATAGCGTCGATGGAACGACTTACCATCAAGGAACGGATGGCAAGCGGGCGTGACCAATACATCGCCAAGTGCCGTAGGGATGGGCTCAAGATGGGCAGGCCCTCCACCTATAGAAAGAGCGTGGACTCCTATAAGCAGCAGTACGCAAAGGAACTCTCCCTGCTGAAGAAGGGCATCTCCCTTCGCAACATCTCCGCAATCACGGGGACAGCAATCAATACACTCCGTAAGTTGAAATCCATCATATGACCCCCGCCCCAAGCACCGATTTGGTTTTCTCGCGGGAAAATTGTATATTTGATATAGACAGGCGAGGGTCCTGTCCTTCAAGAATAACTCGAATAAAACCATTTTACCCGTGTAATATGTTAATGATGCGACAGTTAGTCGCAGTGGGAGCGGTGTCCCCGTACCGAGCAGAAGTCTCCTGACCAAGATGGTCGTGGAGAGGTATAAGCGCCGTATAAGTGCAATAATATGACACTTAAATGCTTGATATTCAACGATGTAGAGATATATTGAACAAGTATGATTACAAATTGAATGATAACGAGATTGCTCAGTTGAGGGATTTCCTAACCATGATAGCAATCTACCAAATAACTGATTATAAAGAAGATACGAATGAAAAACGCGATAATATACTGCCGAGTGAGCAGTGACGAACAGGCGAAGGGCGGCTCGCTGAAGTACCAAGAGACTGCCTTGAGGCGGCATTGTGAAAGCAATGGAATCAATGTCGTAGATGTATTCCGCGAAGACTACTCCGCGAAGACCTTCGACCGTCCCGAGATGAATAAGATATGCAAGAAGTACCTGCGGAAGAAAAAGGAGGTGGATGCCGACGCTTTGTTGGTCCTCCGATGGAATCGCTTCACCCGTGAGGCTGCGGATGGATGGGAGTATATTTCCAAGTTCCGTAAGCACGAAATCGAAGTCAATGCTATAGAGGAACACATCGACTACAGCGTAGCCGAGTCAAAGATTATGCTATCTGTGTACCTCACGATGGCAGAAGTTGACAACGACAAGAGGTCGAAAGCGACTCGGGATGGTATCCACCAAGCCCTCATCGAAGGGAAGCGAGTGGGGAAAGCCCCGTATGGATATGTGAACAAGAGTACGGGCAAGCATGAATGTTGGATAGAGCCCGACCCGCAGGAAGCCCCGTTCGTGCGGGAAGCGTTCCAACGCGTTGCTAACGGCGTTGAGGCTCCCACCCTCGTATGGCGAGACCTTAAGAGACGCGGGATGAAGGCGAGCGAATCGACATTCTTTCGAACCCTCCGTAACCGATTCATGGTCGGCGATGTCTTTGTGCCCGAGTACGGAGAAACTCCCGCACAGTTCGTCAAAGGCATCCATGAGCCGCTAACCGACGGGAAGACATTCTATCTTGTACAGTCCCGATTGGACGGCAACAAGGATAAGGCAGCGCCCGAAGTGAAGAAGGTCCCCGACGAGACATTCTTCATGCGTTCATTCTTGCGTTGCCCACACTGTGGCAGCACCGTATATGGGTCCTTCAGTAAAGGAAGGAGCAGACGGTACGCGTACTACCACTGCAACTACTGCGGACACTACAGGATATCCGCAGAGGATGCTAACGACGGTATGTACAAGTTCCTGAAGTCGTTGAGGCCCACCGATGCCGTACTCGCCTTATATGAGGCAATCTTGGTGGACCTGACAAAAGCGAATGCGAAAGCAGTCAAGGATGAGCAGAGCACTATGAAGAATAACCTTGTTGCCATCGAGACCAAGATAAAGAAAGTTCAGGAGAAGTGGTTTGAAGGCATCCTTGACGATGAGACTTTTACTGCGATGAATTCTCGACTTGTCGCGGACAAGAAAGACCTTGAGTTGAGGTTATCGGAAAGCAAGGAGCAGCCGTCAGATAAGGAGGTGGCAGAGAAGTTGAAATTCTCGCTCGCACTGATAGAGAATATGGGCTCCTGCGTGGCTACAGCCCCGATTGAACTTAAGTTGAACATCCTCGGTTCGATTTTCTCGGGAAAAATCGTTTTCGAGAATTCCGCCCCTCGAACCGCGACTCTTTCTCCGCTCGTATCTCTAATTGTCGGAAAATCAAACACTTCCAACACCCTTAACGAAAAGACGCCCTCGGAATCATCCGAGAGCGTCGGTAGGGGTGCGATGTGGGGCTCGAACCCACGACACCCAGAACCACAATCTGGTGCTCTACCAACTGAACTAATCGCACCGTGTTAGAGGATGCAAAGATACGAATAAAATTGATTATTCCAAATCTAATTTGTCGGTATAGAGCACACCGTCCAGATGATCGCTTTCATGCTGGAAGATGACTGCAGTGAAGCCCTGAACGGTCTCAAGCGTATCCTGGAGCGTCTTCGGCGAGGTGTATTCGATATCGATATCCCTCCAGCGGAGCACCTTGCCTCGCCGGCCGGGAACGCTGAGGCACCCTTCGGGACCGGATACGGGTTCGCCGCGGAACGCAACTATCCTGATGTTGGGATACACCTCGAAGGGTTCGCCCTCCTTGTCGAGGCGCTGCACGGCCACCACGCGCCTGAGAACGCCCACCTGGGGGCCCGCAATGCCGACGCCGTCCTGCGACGGATCGGTCACCGTAATCACCATGCGACGCGCAAGCGCCTCATATTCGGGAGCCTTCAGATCTTCGACGGACATCATCGCAGAGGGCTCGCGAAGAATAAGCGAATCCGCAGGATCGTCGACAGTCAGCACCCTCATGAGGCCATCGCCGTCCATGATAAGGCGGCGTTCAGAGTCGGTCCAGCCATTGCCGGTACAAGATGCCAGAATCATAAGCGTCGTGACAAAAAACAAAAGCCTTTTCATATCTGTTCCTTTAATCTGTTGAGTCCACGGACAATACGCCCAACACCGTCGTCGAACATGGACGGCGGGCATGCCATGTTGATGCGGATGAATCCGTCCTGCCCGTACATAACTCCGTTGTTGATCCGCACCTTCTCCACTTCAGTCAGGCTCTTCTCGACTTCCACAGTGGAAATACCCAGAGCCTTGCAGTCCAGCCAGGCCAGATAAGTGCCTTCAAGGCGGTACAGCCTGCACCAGGGCAGGTCGCGCGCCACGGCGGCAACCAGCCTTTTGTAGTTGCCGGCGATGCATTCATTCAGCCCCTGAAGCCACTCAAAGCCTTCGGGAGTATAAGCGGCCTGAAGCGCCACCACCCCGAAGGGATTGACGTCGCATATCTCATTGACATTCACCGCCCTGTTCACACGCGCCCGAAGATCCGGATCGGCTACGATGATGTTCGATATCTGCAGTCCGGCTATGTTGAACGCCTTGCTGGGAGAATTGAGTGTAACGCAGGCACGCTCGAACTCCGGACATACGGAAGCGAACGGCATGAACTCCACCCCCGGCTGAGTGAACTCGCAATGGATCTCGTCGCTGACGGGAACGATTCCGTGTTCCAGGCAGATGCGCCCGACACGCTCAAGCTCGCTGCGGTTCCAGACGCGTCCCGCCGGATTGTGAGGCGAGCAGAACAGCATCAGCTTTGCATCAGGGTCGCTTGCGGCACGCTCAAGGCCCTCGAAATCAATCTCATAGTGCGGCACTCCACCCTCTTCCACAGTCAGCAGCGGCACGTCAAGCACCGTGCAGCCGTAGTTTCGTATCGACGAGAAGAAACAGTTGTACACCGGGCTCATGATGATGACCTTGTCGCCCGGCCTGGTGAACGCGCTCACGCACGCCGACATCGCAGGCACAAGACCCGGGCAGTAGATGATCCACGACGGATCAGGCCGCCAGCCGTGATGCTCCGCGAACCAATTGCACACCGATTCGTAATAGCTCGCCGGCACCGCGGTATAACCGAACGCTCCGTGCCCGGCGCGCTTCCGCACCGCCTCCATCACGCAGGGTGCCGTTTCGAAGTCCATATCCGCCACCCACATCGGCAGCACGCCTTCCGGCACCAGGTCCCACTTGACGCAGTTGGTGCCTTTTCTTTGTATTATTTCTGTAAATGACATATGATTTCACAATCTCCCGGGGCCTTGATGTTGGCGTCCAGGATGATTTCGCCGTACGAATCGGCCACGATGCGGCCGGAGCGCGGATTCTTCACGGAGGTCACGGCGCCGCGAAGGTCGGCGTGCACCGACGAATACTCGAACGCCAGGTCGGCGTCGGAATCCAGCACGCAGTTCTCCATCACCAGGTTCTCGGCATAGCAGAGCGGCTGCGTGCCGCCGATGCGGCAGTTCACCAGACGCAGGTTGCGGCTGTACCAGCCAAGATACTCGCCGCTGATCACGGAATCGTATACAGTCACGTTTTCCGTCTCCCAGAAAGCGTCCTTCGTGTCCATCACGGAATCGCGGATCTCCACGTTCCGGCAATACTGGAACGAATAATTGCCCTGCAGTTTCAGGCGGCTGATTCGGATATCTGAAGAATGCATGAAAAGATAGTCGCCCTTCTCAATCTCCACATCCTCCAGCACCACACCCTTGCAGCGCCAGAGCGTCTCCAGCGCATTAGGGATGCGGACGCGGTGCAGCGTCATGTCCTCCATCTCGCGGAACATCTTGGGAGCCTCTACCAGAGTGTCCTCCATCAGCAGGCCGCGGCTGTACCACAGCGCGGCGCGGGCCCCTTCCGTGAACAGGCAGTTCTTCACGGTGAAGCGGTCGCAGCACCAGAAAGGATACTTACCCTCGAACCGGCAGCGGACGGCTTCGATGTCGGAGGTCTCCTTAAGCGCAGACTCCCCGGCATGGACCGTCACGTCTTCCAGACGGAGGCCGTGCTCGCAATACAGCGGGCGCTCGCCGCCGAACTCATTGTTTTTTATCAGCTTCATCCTTTGTTTTTTCTTTGTAGAGGAAACGCTTGATCTTCATGGTGGCGGTCTTGGCGAAGGGTTCCTCCTCCACCTCGACCTCCTTGATGCGGCTGCTGCGGTTGACGTGGGAGTTCACGAATTCCAGGATTTCCTTCTTGCGCCTGTCCAGGTCTTCGATGAAACGGTCCTGGTTACGGTAGTCCCAGTTGAGGACGTTGTCGTTGAAGTGAACCAGAGCCACCAGATGGCCGTCACGCTCGACCACCAGCGATTCGCTGATGTCGTTGATGTTGTTGATGACGTCTTCGATCTCTTCCGGATAGATGTTCTCGCCGGATGGGCCCAGGATAACGCTGCCCAGACGGCCCTTGATGTAGTAGCGGCCGTGCTTGTCGCAGGAGGCGATGTCCCCGGTGTGGAACCACCCGTCGGACGACAGCACGCGGCAGGTGCGGGCGTAGTCCTTGTAATAACCCTTCATCACGTTGTCGCCGCGGGCCACGATTTCGCCTTCGCCGGTCTCGGGATTCACGTTGTCCAGGCGCACCTCCACTCCGTACGCGGGCTTGCCCAGCGAGCCGACGCGGGTTTCTCCGACGCGGGCATAGCCGATGAGAGGCGCGGTTTCCGTGAGGCCGTAGCCGATGGAAT
Organism: Bacteroidales bacterium; assembly: GCA_016288775.1. Lineage (GTDB taxonomy): Bacteria > Bacteroidota > Bacteroidia > Bacteroidales > UBA932 > Cryptobacteroides. The sequence goes on from JAEELG010000071.1 coordinate 8,691, forward strand.
ACGGGAATCGTGCGCGGCGCAGGAACGCCTCCACCTCGCCGTCCAGCTTGGCGCCGCCGATGCCGAAGAACTTCAGGCGTCCGCCGAAGGTCTTATTCAGGCGCAGGCCCACCAGGCGGTCGAGCAGCAGCGGGAATCCCTTCTGCAGCCATCTCAGGAAGGGGCTCCCCTGGATGGTGGGCACGATGCTGGAACGATATATCTTCTCGATGACGAGGGGCACCGACAGCATGCAGGTGGGACGGTATTTCTTGAAGTTGGGAAGCAGGATGGACGGGGTCGGCGGGCGCATGAGGTAGTACACCTTGGCGCCGACGGCGAACGGATACAGCATGCCGATGCTCATCTCGTAAGTGTGCGCAAGCGGCAGGATGGAGATGAAGACGTCGCGCCTGCGCACCCGGTGGGCGTCCCAGGAGGCGCGGATGTTGACGCAGAAATTCTTGTGCGTGAGCATGACGCCCTTGGCGGCGCCAGTGGTGCCGGAGGTGTAGATGAGGCACGCCACCTCGTCGGGAAGCGGGCTCGAAATGGAGCCGTCGCAGGTGTACGCCGACTCTCCCGTGCGGATAATGCTCAAGTCGTCGGTGCAGATGACGATGCGCATCGCGGCCAGCAGTTCCTCGGAAACCTTGGAAAGCAGGCGGCGGGAAACGAAGAGCGCCTTCGTCTCCGAGTGGGTGAGTATGTTGGTGATCTCGTTTTCGGAGAGTTCAGTGAGGAGGGGGACGGCGATGCGTCCGAAAGCGGTGACGGCGAAGAAAGCGGCGGGCCAGTTGGGCATGTTCTGCGATAAGATGGCAACCTTGTCGCCGCTGTTTATGCCGAAACTCGACAGGAGACGCGACAGCCTGCGGCTGGTATCCCGCAACGATGCGTAATCGTATGTCTGGTCGCCTCCTATCAACTCGTATGCGGGGCGTTTGGCATATTTTGTAGTGGAATACTCAAATACCTCCGCAAGGGTCTGGAAGTTGTGTTTCATCAGTGAGTAATGTATTTGTCGGGATGTTTGCCCACCAGATGCATGCTCTCGTAGATTTCCTGTATTCGCTTCATGTCGGCGCGGGCGTCGTCGGTCAGTTCTACCTTCTGTCCGCGGCCGATACGCTTGGTTCCCCAATCGAAGTAACCGAGATAAACGGGGATGCCAGCTGAGCGTGCTATCAGATGGAAACCGGTTTTCCAGTTCTTCACCGGCTTGCGGGTACCTTCCGGCGCAAGGGCCAGATGGAAGCGCCCCGGCTTCTGCATCTCAGCAATTACGCTGCGCAGCATGTTGGTGGGGCTGGTGCGATCCACGGGAATGCCGCCCAGGGCCCTCAGGAGCCAGCCGAGGGGCGGGAAGAAGAAGTCCTTCTTGATCATGCACTTGGCTTTCTCGCCCTTGGAACGGTAATACAGGTAAGAGACTACGAAATCCCACATACTGGTGTGGGGCACGCCGAGGATGATGCATTTGTCGGATTCAACCGCATCGTCAACCGCGGTCCATCCCATCAGACGGAGCGCACCGGCGCAAAACTTTTCCCATAAAGTCATCTTTGTGTTCACGTTTTAGCGCCGCAAATATAAATAAATTATACGTTAAATCAATAATTTCGGCATCAGGCAGCGGGAGTTGAAGACCGGGCGCGAGGAGGATTCGCGACCGCGCTCGGGACGGAGCGGCTCGCTGGGAACCTGCACGCTGGACCATATTCCGAGTTCACGCAGACGGCGGACGAAAACCCTCTCAAGGTCATCCTCGACGATCTTGCGGGAGAAGTCCAGGTTAAGGCGGTCGCCGCAACTCACGCAGGCACATGAACCGGAGCGCTGGCGCGTGCGGCCCAGGATGAAGTGGAGGTCGCGGACATGCTCCTTCAGGCCCTCGGGAAGTTCGATGTTGCCGAGGTTGGAGAAGGTGTAGGTCGCATAATTGTCGCCCTTGAGGTGGTTGATGAGATTGATGACCGGCTTCTTGATGAACAGGGGGATGCAACGGATTGCGAAGTTGTCTTCCAGCTGCACGTTGGCTGCGATACGGCGGGTAAGGCGGCCGGGCTGGGTGTAGAGACGCTTCTGGAACTTGACCTCGCGTATCGCCTGCTCGAGGGTAAACTCACCATAGGAGAGGTCGAGGCCGATATAGACATACGAGGAGAAGTTGCGGAGGGTCTTCTTGCCGAAGATGGGGCGCAGGTTGACCGGAACCTCCATGCGGATGTCGGAGTGCTTGCGGGCGGATTTGTCTTTCGCGCGCACTTCCTGGATGGACAGCAGCATGAGGGCGGTAAGGAACTCGGTGATGGTGCAGTCGTATTCCTTCGCCTTGGCTACGGCCTGGCTGAGCTGGAGCGACACGCCGAGGGAGTTGAGAACGCCGGCGCGCTCCTCGGTCCCCTTTATATGGTAGGCCCTGTGCTCGCTGTCGAGCGCGCCCTTGGTGCCGGAGAAGCTGTCGAAACCGTCCTCCATCTCTTCGGCCACGGGCTCCTCGTCGGGATTGAACACCCATCCGCCGTATTCTATGGGGGACTCGCCGCAGAGCTTGAGGTATTCGGCAGCGACGCTGATCAGGAAGGTCATGGCACCGGTACCGTCCGTGAGGGCATGGAACACGTCCAGGTCGATACGGGCTCCGGAGCAGGACATCTTGAACATATAGCCTCCGTTCTTGCGGAGGTTGAACGATTTCAGGGTGTCGGACTCGGCGATCTCAGGAGAGTTCTCCAGCCTCTGGAGATACCACCAGAAAACGCCCCGCTTGAGAGTGAAGCGGAAGCCGGGGAAACGGTGGATGGTAGCCCGGAGCGCATCGCCGAGGAGTTCGGGGTTGACAGTGCGGTCCAGAGTGAGGGACATTCTGTAAACTACGGAGTACTTGCGCGTCTGGCAAGAGGGGTATATGATGGCTGAGTTCTCCAGCCTGGTCCATTCGGGTACTGTCATTGTTTTCGTCGTTTTTGGTTTGGCAATGCAAAAGTAGCACATGCGCAACACACCCGGAAACAGTTGCCACCAATGACTGGTTTTTGTGATAAAATACACGGAATAGTGACAAAAACCCGGGATTTTTGTGACGAATAAAAAATTGTTTTAACTTTGTCACACCAAATTTTGTGACGAATGAATGCGTTTCCCAAAAATCTGACCAGGCTTCCGGCTGCTTTTCTGCACATCGGAGCCATTCCGGCCGCTTTTCTTGCCGGGGCCCTGCTTTACGAGCCCAAGGCACTGAACGCGCTCATGAGCGCCGGCGACAGTTATGCCCCGCTCGGCAATGTCAATTCGTTCAACATCGTCATTTGTTCAGCCATTATCCTGGTGGTCATGGCCATTTCACGCATTACACTGTGGCTGATACGCAAGCGTTTCCCTGCGGACATGTGGCGCTACGCCTTCTGGTGCATAGGGGAAATCCTGGTCTGCTGCGCCTTCACCGGACTGTATCTGGTGCTTATGGACCGCTCTTACGACGGGGGGTATTTCCATTATTTCGGGCTGAGCATCTCGGCGGCGGGTTCCGTGCTGATCGTTCCATACATCATCCTTACGCTTCTCTACATGGCGCTGGACGACTCCCGCTCCGGAGCGCCGGACAACGACGCCCGCCTGAAATTCTACGACAACCGCCACCAGCTCAAATTCATAACAACAGCGGCGTCTGTAACTTTTATCGAGTCCAACGAGAACTATATCATAGTACATTACCTCGAAAACGGAGTGTCAAAGCGCTTCCAGATACGCACTTCCATGAAGAATATCGAGCCGCTCTGCGAGCAGGCGGGCTTCGCCAGAGTGCACAGGTGCTACATAATTAATCCGCTGCATATCAAGCAAATCCGCAAGAACTCAACCGGCATAAACTTCGCCGACCTCGGCGAAGCCGGCGAAGAGCCGATCCCCATCTCAAAGAAGTACTACGGCAGCATTGAGTCCATGCTTTGAGAGTAATTCGATTATTTTTATTACATTTGCAAACTTTTAACCAATCTTTTATAATGAAGAAACTACTACTTACGGCAATCGCCGTTTTCGCAACAGGGGCAACGCTCCTGCTTTCCGCACAGGAAGCCGTTCAGGAAGCAGCTCAGGAACCCGTCGAGGAAAAGGAAATGAAGACCGGATGGAGCTTCGGCGTCCTGCCTACCGCAACGTTCTCTGCCGATAACGGCTTCCAGGCCGGAGCATTCGGCGACGTATACTACTACGGAGACGGCTCCACCTATCCCGATCCCCTCCACAAAATCAGCTGGGAGGCATCGTACTTCACAAAGAGCCACCGTGTACGCCTCTATACGGCATACGACTCCAAGTATCTCATTCCCAACATGCGTGTGAACGCATCAGTCACCTTCATGACCGATCCCACCTACAGCATGTGGGGCTTCAACGGATCCGCATCCGTGCAGGATTATGACGTCTGGTACAACAGGGGCACCAATCCCAACATGCACTACTACGGCATGAGCCGTCAGATGCTGCGTATCCTCGCCAACGTTCAGGGCCGAGTTACCGACAACCTCAACTGGGCCGCCGGCATCAACTTCTGGAACTGGAAGCTGGGCGACATGCAGGACATTGGCCTGGCCGGAGACAACGGCAACAAGAGCTATTACGATACCAACGTCACCCTGTACAAGAAGTATCAGGAACTCGGCATCATCAAAGCGTCCGAGGCCAATGGCGGCAGCGCCCTGGAGATCAATGCAGGTTTTGTATACGACACCCGCGACATGGAAGCAGCCCCCAATAAAGGTATCTGGGCTGAGGCATATCTCAACGGAAACGTCATCGAGCACCCCTACCTGAAAGCTTGCATGTATTTCCGTCAGTATATCAGCATCCCCATCAACTTCATTCCTGCAGGCAACCCTGTCTTCGCATACCGTCTTGCGTGGCAGCACACCATCCTTGGCGAGACTCCGTTCTACATGATTCAGAACAATCCTCTTCTCGTCCAGCGTAATATGATATCCGAGGGCTTCGGTTCCTCGAACACCATCCGTGGCGTCCGCGAGAACCGTATACTTGCCGAGGGCCTCGCATGGGCAAATACGGAACTGCGTATCAAGCTAGTGAAATTCAAACTGTTCAACCAGTATTTCTACATTGCAGTCAATCCGTTCTTCGACGCTGGCATCATCACCAAGCCTTACCGCGCAGCAGAGCTGCTCGCTGCATCCACCAACGGCAAGATTTACGACGAGAAGCTCGTTGCCTACAAGACTGCCACCAATTTGTTAGCACCCGGTTATCAGGGTCTCATCTACGACGCAGCCAATATCAACAACACCTTCAACAACCTGATTTACAGCGGCGGTGTAGGCCTCAAGATAGCCATGAACCAGAACTTCATAGTTTCCGCCGAATACGCACACTGCTTCGTCGGCAGCATGAACGCAGATACCTGGATCGGTATCGGTATCAACTACCAGTTCTAGCGGACACATACCATACAAAACAGGCGACCTGAAAAGGCCGCCTGTTTTCGTATACCGTTACAGCGCTAGAGCGTCTTGGCTTTTGCGAGGAAGTCGCGGACGCGCTGGGTGTACTCCTGAGGGTACTTGGCGTAGGAGTTGGCGTGCACGGCACCGGGAGTGACCCACATTTCCTTGTAGCCCTTCTTCTTGGCCTCGTAGTTCTTGTACACATGGAAGGTGGGAACGAAGTCGTCGGCATCGCCGTGGATGAAGAGCATGGGTTTCTCGCACTTCTCGAGCTGCTTCAGTGAAGATGCCTCCCAGAAGCCCCAGCCATATTTCTTCCTGGTCACCAGACTGGCGCTCTGAAGCACATCCGGCGGTATGAACCAGAAGCTCTGCTTGCGGTTGTTGTTGAACTGCATGACCACGGAGGAATAGCCGCAGTCCTCGACGAATGCGCGCACGTAATCGGGCAGTTCGTCGCCGCTGGTCATCATGACGGTGGCGCCGCCCATGGATACTCCGTGGAGTACCATGAAGTCGTCCTTGAAGATGTCATGTGCAATGGGGATCCACTTCTCGATGTCCAGGCGGTCGTTCCATCCCATCTGGATGTGGTTGCCCTCGGAATAGCCGTGATACTGGAGGTCGGGAAACAGAACGTTGTAGTTCAGCTCGTCGCGGTACATGCGGACAAGATAGAGGAACACGAGATGGTTGTCGCCGTAACCGTGGATCACGATGGCGGTGCCTTCGGATTCTGCGGGCTTTGCAGCGGGAACATAGCAGGCGTGGACCTTGAAGTTGTTGTGGCCCACGATCATAGTGTCCTTCAGCAGACCTATGGTCTTGAGAGAGTCGTACCAGGCGGTGCTGCCCGGCATGAGGGAGTCGGCCTTGTGGCGGGTACGCTCGATGTCGGCGACACCGTGAGGCTCCGGAGTAAGGGCGTAGCTGGACATGTACTTGCCGGCAAGGCAGGAACTCAGGGAGACTGCCGCCGCCAGAATGGCGGCAATGTTAATTAAACGTTTCATCATCGTTGCGTTATCAATTATTGGGATATTTGAACGTATGCACGGGAACTATCTCGTAAAGCATGGCCCCCTTAGAGGAGCCGGCATAAAAATTCACGTAATACCGGCCGGCGGCATAGAACATGGATTCGGACTCGGTAGTCGTGGGCACCGTCAAAGTGGTGACGTATGTTCCCTCCCAGTCGTAAACCACCAGTATGTTGTCCTTGCTGCCGCTCATAGGGAAATAGACGTAGCTTTCGTCGCTGCCCATGCCCTGTGCGGTATAGCCGGTCTTGTCTGTGCGGGTCTTCTTCACCTTCACCTTGAAATTGCTGTCGGTTACGTAGAAGGAAGAGCCGCCCTGGCTGATGGCATATCCGTTTCGGGCCGGGCTGTAAGTGATGGCGCCGCTGCCCACGGAAATGGTGATGTTCGGCTGCACCGTCATGGTTGCGGCATCGATTGGCGTGAGTATCTTGCCCTCCGACTGGCCGTGCGCGACGATAAACCGTCCGCCGGCGACGTCGAAGGTGGCATCGTTGCAGTGCCCGCCATTGAATTCGGCGGAACTGGCAATGAGCTCCTGGGTTCTCATATCGTACTTGTAGGCGATCGACTTGGAATCGTCGGACGTGCGCATGACGAAGTAGAAATGCTCGCCATCGCTCGCCGCGCCCTGTGCCACGTACACAGTGCCTGCCGGCGGACAAGACATCACATACTTGAGTTGCAGGGAGAAATCATACCTGCCTTTGATAAGACGGGCTATCAACTGAGGATCGGAAGAGGTCTCGGTAAGAGAAAGGCTCTTGAGGATGCTCATGCCATTGACCAACTCGCTGCCCGAAGAAGCCGACAGTTTCGAAACCAACGCATACAGGCCCAGGGCCACCCATGTGTCGTCGCTTCCGGCGATTACCAGCTTTTTTCCGTCCACGCGGACGATATAGCCAAAGGTGCCCTCAAGCTCCTTGTACGCCCTGATGCTTTCCTCGCGGGGAGAATAGCCCACAAGGATCTCATAATCGTTCGCCGCAGCTGCCGGCAGGGCCGTAGGAATGGCGACTCCTGTGAGGGCCTTGATGAACGATGCCAGGCCGGATGCATTGGCGTTGCCCGAAGACGCGATTATCCTGAAAGCGCTCTCCCCTCCCCGGACGATTACCAGGGAATCCGCACTCTCGCCTGCCGGACCCGATTCTTCGCGACCGTCGTGCCGGCACGACACCGGGAACAGTGCCATGGCGACAAATACAAGCAGGTACAGTGCGTAGCGTTTCATGATGCGTCCGTAGATCAGCTGAGCTGGGTGTAGGCCACTTTGCCCACAAGCGTAGTGGGCAGGGACTCACGCACCTCTATCACATAAGGCATAGCGTACTTGGCAATGTGCTTGCGGCAGTGCTCCATGATGCTGTCCATGGTCTCGGGAGTGTTCTCCCAGCCCTTTGCGAGCACCACGAAAGCCTTGACCTTCTGCATCTTGTACGGATCGGGCACGCCGATCACGCAGCTGCGCTGCACGGCGGGATGTCCCTCCAGGATATTCTCCAGCTGCGAAGGATACACATTGTATCCGCTGGTCACTATCATTCTCTTGATGCGCTGGCGGAAGTAGATGAACCCTTCGTCGTCCATCATGCCGAGGTCGCCGGTGTGCAGCCAGATGTGCCCGTCGTCGTGGCGGCGCAGGGTGTTGGCGTTCTCATCCTCGTGATTGATGTAACCGAGCATCATGGAAGGGCCGGTAAGGCAGATTTCGCCTTCCTCGCCATAGGGGATTTCGTCGCAGGTGCCGGGTTTGCAGATCTTGTAGTACGTGTCCGGGAACGGGATGCCTATGCTCCCCTCCTTCTCCTTGTTGTACGGAGTGAGGCAGCTGGCGGTCACGCACTCGGTGGTGCCGTAGCCCTCGCGCACACGGATGCGGGCGTTGTGGTCGGCAAGGAACTTGTCGAACTTCTTCTTGAGCTCCACGGTGAGCGAATCGCCGCCGGAGAACACTCCGCGCAGGCAGGACAGGTCGGCGCCGTCGAGATACTCGTTGCGGGTGATGGCTTCGAACAGGGTGGGCACGCCGGCTATGAAGTTGGGGCGCGTCTTGCGGATGAGGTTGGCGTAGCTCTTGACGTTGAAGCGGGGTACCAGGATAGACGTTCCGCCGATGAACAGAACGGTGTGGATGCACACACCGAGACCGAATCCATGGAACACCGGCATGGCAGCCAGCATCTTGCAGTGATGCACGTCCTCGTTGCTCATGGCCGCGGTCTGGGCTGCAAGGGAATTGAAATTGAGGTCCGAGAGCATGATGCCCTTGGTGATTCCGGTTGTGCCGCCGGAGAACAGTACCACCGCCTCGCTGCAGAAGTCCTTCTTGAACACGTATTTGCCTTCGTATCCGCGTCCGAGCTTGAGCAGGCTGCGCCAGGTCACGGTTCCACCGTCCTCGACGACCTTGGGGAACTTGCGCTCGGTCATGAGCTTCTGACCCAGGTTGAGGGGGAAGGGCAGTTCTTCGGAAACGCGGGCAATGACAAGCTTGCTGATGGGGCGCTGAGCCCTGACTTCCAGGAACTTTGCATAGAACTGGTCAAGGGTCACGGCCACGTCGCAGGAGGCCTCGTTGAGGAAATGGACAAGCTCACCGACCGCCGACAGCGGGTGCACCATTGAGGGCACCGCGCCGATACGGTTGAGTCCGTAAAGACAGTATATAGCCTGGGGAACGTTGGGAAGGCACACCAGCACCCTGTGGCCCGGGCGTACGCCCAGGGCATAGAACGAACGGGCCGTGAGTTCGATATTCTCCGCCATCTCGCGATACGGAATCTTGCGGCCCATGAATGTCATTGCGGGGAAATCACCCTCTGCAGCGGCGGTCTCGAGGACCGCTTCGGACATCGTTTTCTCGCTGTAGTCGAGGTGTGCGGGTACATCGCCGTAGCTTGAAAGCCACGGCGCGGAAACGTTGCTGTAATCAAATGTCATAGTCGATAGGAGTTGCTGCTGGCTCGTCGAGGAGCTCGGGATGGGCAAATATATGACGGACGAGTTTGACGGTATTTGCAAAATAGTAACCGTCGGCGATGCGTTCGTCTATCGTGAGGCCGAGTTTGATGGTGTTGCGCATGTCATAGCTGCCGTCTTCGTTGAAGAAGGGCCTCATCTTCTTCTCGCTGATCACCGCGAACACGGAATTGTTGCCCCAGTCGAAGAGATGATGATAGTCGGCGTGCAGCTTGATGCTGCCAAGATTGGTCACGAATATGCTGGAGTAGCAGGGATCGTCGTCGGCCAGGCTCTTGGGATACCATCCGTGATACTCCATCCAGTTGAGGATGGATGCCAGCAGGCGGAACAGAGGTCTGGGGAGCTTCTGAATCACGTTGAGTGCATTTGTCACGCCTACCGTCTTGTCCTCGACACGCACTTTCTGCACATAGGACTGCACATAGTCGTGAACCTGATCCACGGGCGAACCGCCTTCGCGGTCAAGGACGAACTTGGCTTCCGCCTCTTCGGCTGCCTCGTTGAACTGGCGTTTGACAACAAAGGAAATCTGGATCTTCTTGCGCTCATAGTAGCGGTGCCCGGCGATGAAATAGTTCATCTTGGGACGCAGCAGCCATGCCTTGGCAAGCGCAGCCACGAAGAAATGGAACCAGGTATACTTGAAATCGGGATTGTCTGCATTCTTTTTGGCCAGGTACTTGTCCACTTCGGTAAGGTCCATCACTTCGCTCATCACGGCTTCGTTCTTGGTCCTGGGGCCGAAAAAGTACGGCATCATGACATGCATGGAATCGAGTCCGGAGACGTACCAGCCGTCGTAACGGTCACGACGGTTCTTTTTACGCTGAACAGTTGTTTGCATAGGTTTGGTGTTAGTTACAGACTACAAAGATAATCAATTCGGAGGAAAAACCATTATCTGCTGCCGCCGCCATGCCCGCCGCCGCTGAAGCCGCCACCGCCGCCGCGCGAGGAATAACCGCCGAATCCGCCGCTTGACGTGTGCGATTTTGCGGCAGCCTCCTTCGATATCTTTTCGTCATAGGCGGTCTTGTATGCATGCACGGCGGAATTGGACCAGGAATGGACGACCGTACACATGGTGGCCGAATCCAGACCATACTGGCTGCTGTACTTGCTGAACTGCTCGGGATAGCGCTCGGCAAAACCCTTCGCCACCTTGTCGGCGATGCCGAAGACCTGGGCGAAGACCAGGTACTGACCCCAGAGACCCACCTCAGGCACTTCGCGCTCGCGGGCGAGCGTGAAATCTTTAAGGAAAATCATGAATTTCAGAAGTTTGGCGGATTCCTCCACTCTGTCTCCTTCAAAATCGGAGAGCTTGTTACGGCCTTCTGTCTCGATGGCTTTCGGCCATCCGGCAAGGGAACGGTAGTGCTTCTTCGCCCAGGAATCGAACTCCCCTTTCTCGAGGATCAGGTTCTGGCCCGCTGCTTCGAACGCCTTGTCGTAGAGAGAGTCCTCGGACTTGTCGGTAAAGACCGGCTTCTCCGACTGGAACTGCACGTCGAAGTGCCCGTCGGCCGCCTTCACCGGCGTCACTATCCCTTCGTGAATCCATTTAAGGAAGTACGCGCCTATGCACCTCTCGGTATGGCCTACGCTAAGCGACAGGCGGTTGCCATCTTTGAGCAGCGCGGCGGCCACCGGGATACTGCCGCCGAACGGAGCCTCCCTCTCCCATCCCTGCGGTTTGGTGCTTCCGAACACTTTTTTGGACCAGACGTGTCCGGTTATCTTCAGGATGATATCTCTTATCAGGCTATACAGGAACAGCAGGACGAGGCCGACAATGACCAATACGAAGCCGCCTCCCACAATCAACGCCAGAAGGTCCTCGAAAGAAAACTTCTTTTTTCCGTCCGCCTTATAAGTACTTCCCTTGAAGGCCTTTTTCTGCATCTTTTCGAACTTCATGTCCTTGGACAGGGACGGCTGGAAGTGGCCCTTGTCGAAGCGCATCATGCATATCACGGAGTCGCTGCGGCGAAGTTTTTCGGCATGGAACCGTATCGTGCCGTCGTCCAGGAGCTCGGATTCGCCTTCGGTACCGAAGAACCAGAAACGGGTGTAATCGAACGAGAAGGGCTCCTCCCCCATACGGTGGAAAGTCAGGGTGACACTCTCAGGGCCGGCAATCATGTCGGGGTTGACGAACATGAAGTTGAATGCGTCGTAGTCTTCGAGCGACTGCACCAGTTTGAGCGCCACGAATCCCGCCTTCCACACATGGTCGCCCATGCTCCCCTGGCCCCAGCACAGTTCCACGCCGTCTTTCTTCACCACGATGCCGCTCCGGCCGGCCTTCTCCGAAAGGCTGCGATGCGTGTTCCATTCGCGGCCCTCGTCGATGAATCCGGATCCGTTTTCCTCAACCTCGAGACCGCTGATATACATGCCGCCCAAATTCTCTATCGGGATGTACCATTCGGTACCGGAAACCACGTTTACGTCCCAAAGCTGCTTGATATATGCGTCGCCTTCATCGTTGATATAGACATCGATGTCGAGGGAACGGATCTGCTGGGCCGAGAGGGTGCCGGCGGCCAGAAAAAACGCCGTGGCCAAGAGGCAAAAAGTCTTCTTCATGCATCAAATTTAACTATAATAGTTGATTAATTCAACTTTTATCCCTATATTTGCCGGACAACATTGGAAACTATAACCGATGAAATACGCTAACTTATTAATATCCTTATTGTTGAGCACACCCTTCCTCTTTTGTTGTGGAGTGCAAGACAAACGTTTGCACAACCTCTGCGAGGCGGCTCCTTTCGACATGGAAGCCCCCTCTTCGCCCAGGATTCCGGCGCGCAGCGTGAACCTGTCAGACTATGGCGCCGTGCCCGACGGAGTAACCCTGAACACGCAGGCTTTCGCCGACGCATTCAAGGCCCTTTCCGACAAGGGCGGCGGCAGGCTCGACGTTCCCGCAGGGATATGGTTCACAGGCCCCATCGGAATTCCGAGCAACTGCGAACTGCATCTCGACAACAGCGCCCTCATAGTCTTCTCCACCGACCAGGACCTCTACCCCATCATAGACACCAACTTCGAGGGGCTGGACGTCCGCCGCTGCCTCTCTCCCATACATGCTGAAGGCGCTCATGACATAGCGATCACCGGCGGCGGAGTCATCGACGGCAACGGAGCCGCATGGCGCGAGGTCAAGAAGCGCAAGGTGGGCGCCGATGACTGGAAGGCCATCACGAAACGGGGCGGAGTGCTGGCCGACGACGGCAGTGTCTGGTTCCCCGACGAGGGCTACAAGAAAGCGCGCCTCACCGCCGGAAGCCTCAACTTCCCCGACCCGTCGCTGGACGAGAACGAAATCAAGACCTTCCTGCGCCCCGTACTCGTAAGTCTGCGGGAATGCGAGCGCGTACTGCTCGAGGGCGTCACCTTCCAGAATTCCCCTGCGTGGAACCTTCACCCCCTGTGGTGCAAGGATGTAATTATCAAGGATATAACCGTCCGCAACCCCCACTACTCCGCCAACGGCGACGGCATCGACATCGACGCATGCGAGAACGTTGTGCTCACCGGTTCCTCCTTCGACGTTGGCGACGACGCCATCTGCATCAAGTCCGGCAAGGACGCAGACGGACGCCGCCACGCCCGCAAGTGCCGCAACCTCATCATCTCCGGCTGCACCGTATATCACGGGCACGGAGGATTCGTGATCGGCAGCGAGATGTCCGGAGGCGTGGAGAACATCCACGTAACGGGCTGCCGCTTCATGGGCACCGACGTGGGCCTTCGCTTCAAGAGCGCCCGCGGACGCGGCGGCCTGGTGAAGGACATCTGGTGCGACCATATCTACATGACCGACATCGTGGCAGAGGCCGTTACCTTCAATCTTTATTATGCCGGCGTCGCCTCAACGGAAAAGGCAGCAGCCGTGGCCGAGAGCCCGGACGCACTGCCTCCGGTGGACGAAACCACTCCAGAGTTCCGCGACATCCACTTCAGTGATATAACATGCGCAGGCGCAAAGCAGGCCTTATATATCAACGGCCTGCCGGAACTCCCCCTGAAGAACGTTTCCTTCCGCAACAGCGTCTTCCGCGCCTCAAAAAAGCCGGAGATCCACAATGCGGTGGATATTACATACGACAATGTAACCGTTAACGGAAAGGCATTATGAGACGTCTCTCCTTATTCGCAATAGCTGCGCTCTGGCTGCTCTGCAGTTCCTTCACCATACATCTGTGCGGCGACAGCACAATGGCCGAAAAAGACCTTGCCAAGGCAGGTCCGGAACGCGGCTGGGGCATGATGTTCCAGAATTATCTGGACGACGGAGCGAAGGTGGTGAACTACGCAAAGAACGGACGCAGCACCAAGAGTTTCATCGACAACGGTGACTGGGCCAGCGTATGCGAAGCCGTTCAGCCCGGCGACTGGGTATTCATACAGTTCGGCCACAACGATTCCAAGGAATCGGACAGCACCCGCTTCGCCGCGGCATTCGGCGCCTATCAGGACAACCTGCGCCGCTTCGTTTCCGACGTACGGGCAAAAGGCGGCAATCCCGTGCTGCTGACTCCGGTGGCACGCCGCTGGTTCAAGGAGAACGGTCTCGACCGGAACTGCCACGGCGACTATCCCGCCGCCATGAAACAGGTAGCCGCCGAGACCGGCACTCCCCTGCTGGATGCCACTACCGCAACCCTCGACTGGCTCGAGGGCCTGGGCGACGAGGCGTCAAAGCCGTACTTCATGATTTCCACCGGCAAGAACGACAACACCCACACGGTAGCATGCGGCGCCCGCAAGGTCACCGAAATCGTGTGCGGCCTGGTTCGCGGGCAGCTGCCGGAAATCGCCGCCCACCTTATAGCTCCTTACGACTTTGTGGTTTCAGCCGACGGCCACGGCGACTTCCTGACCGTACAGGAAGCGGTGAACGCCCTTCCCAACTACAGCCACAACGAGATCAGCACCGTATTCATCCGCAAAGGCGTGTACAAGGAATGCGTGAGCATCCCCCACACCAAGTTCCGCGTACATTTCATCGGCGAGGACGCAGAGAATACGGTCATCACCAACGACAACTACGCCAAACGCCTCTGGCCCGGCCGCGACTTCCCCGTGGGCACGTCGGGCAGCGCCACCATCTACATCCACGCCAGCTACATCACTTTCGAGAACCTTACGTTCGAGAACAGCGCCGGCGAGGGCAAGGACATAGCCCAGGCCGTGGCGGTGTTCACCGACGGCGACTTCCTGTTCTTCAGGAACTGCCGTTTCCTCGGCAACCAGGACACCCTCTACACCTATGGCCGCTTCGGCAAGTTCGGCGGCATCAAGCGGAACTATTTCCTGGACTGCTACATCGAAGGGACCACCGACTTCATATTCGGCACCAGCATCGCATACTTCGAGAACTGCACCATTCATTCCAAGAAGAACAGCTACGTCACGGCGGCTTCCACCCTGCAGGGGCAGAAGTACGGCTACGTATTCAAAAACTGCACACTTACGGCCGACCCCGGCATTGAGAAATGCTATCTGGGGCGTCCCTGGGGCGCTTATGCCAAGACTGTGTTCATCGACTGCGAGCTCGGAGGGCACATCCTCCCCGAAGGCTGGCACGACTGGGAGAAGGAAGGCAAGCCCGACACCAAGAAGAACAGCTATTACGCCGAGTACGGCAACCACGGCCCCGGAGCCCGCGGCCCCCGCGTAAAGTGGGCGCACACGCTCAGGAAGAAAGACCTGAAGGACTACACTTTCGAGAAAGTGATGTACCAGAAGGAAGACGGAATAATCTGGAATCCATACGACAACAAATGATACGTAAACTGGCGATATTCATGGCTCTGGCCTTGACCGCATGCACGGCCAGGGCTCAGCTGTATACCGACGTGGTGCGCTCCGAGATGGCCCGCAACCCCGAAGCTTCCTACATCGACGGGCAGGAAGGCAAGCTCAAGTGGAACTATACCACCGGCCTCGAGCTCAAGGCCATGCTGGACGCATATTCCGTCAATGAAGACGAATCCATCCTGAAGTACGTGGACGCTTGGTACGATGCGGTTATCTCGGAAGACGGAGTGATAGGCGGGAAGTACAAGAAGAGCAATTACTCCCTCGACCATATCTGCCCCGGACGCACTCTGTTCCAGCTTTACGACATCACCGGCAAGGAGAAGTACCGCAAGGCCATGGACTCCCTTTATGTGCAGCTGAAAGAGCAGCCGCGCAACGCCCGGGGAGGCTTCTGGCACAAGAAGATATATCCCGACCAGATGTGGCTGGACGGCCTTTACATGGCCCAGCCTTTCTATGCCGAATATACCGTCCGCTACGTTTCCGACCAGGCCGAAAAGGCAGCGAACATAGCCGACATCACCAACCAGTTCACCCTGGCATACGATTCATGCCATGACCCTGTCACGAAGCTTCTCCGTCACGCGTGCGACTTTTCGCGCAGCATGTTCTGGTGCGACCCCGCCACCGGACAGTCAGCGCACGCCTGGGGCCGCGCCCTCGGATGGTTCAGCATGGCCCTGGCGGACGTAACCGGCATACTTGGAGAAGACACACCGAAGGAACTGAAGAACATGCTGTACGCCGTACTCCAGCCCCTCAGGAAGTTCAGCGACCCCAAAACCGGCCTGTGGTTCCAGGTACTCGACCGCCCCGGAGAGGAAGGCAATTACCTGGAGGCAACCTGCAACGCGATGTTCAGTTACGCCTGCCTTAAAGGCGTGAACCTGAAAGTCCTCGCTGACAAGGGCTATGCCCGCAAACTTTACCGGAAAACCATCCGCCAGTTCGTCACCAACGGCGACGGCGGCCTGGTGAACCTCAACCAGTGCTGCGAAGTGGCCGGCCTGGGAGGAAAGGAGAACCGCAGCGGGGACTACGACTATTACATACACGAACGCATACGCGCGAACGACCCCAAGGGCATAGGTCCCCTGATCTGGGCGGCGCTCGAATACGATAAATTATGAAGCATATACAGATGATACTGGCTACACTCTTGGCCGCATGCTTGTGCGCCACATGCTGCAATCCCAACCAGCCCGTTGAGCCGGAAGGCCCTGCAACGCCTTCAGGCATAACGCTTAAAAGCGCCACAGAAACCACCCTGGCGATTCAATGGGACCCGGTCGAAGGTGCCACCGGCTACGACTGGAAGCTCTTCGAAGGCATAGGCGTCACCGAGCTGCAGTCCGGCAGCACTTCGGTAAGGAGCGTCATCATCAAAGACCTGACTCCGGAAACCACCTACGGTTTTTCCGTACGCAGCACCAACGGCAGCAAGACCTCCGACTACAGCGGAGCGCTGACGGTAAGCACGCTCCCTCACGTCGATCCCCCGGGACCCGGACCGGATCCAAACCTGTCCGCCAAATACGAAGAGTTCCTCATCCCCGCAATCGAGGAAGACGGCAAGGCGCGCGCCTTCCCCGGAGCCGAGGGCGGCGGAATGTGGGCTACCGGCGGCCGCGGAGGCAAGGTACTCCACGTCACCAGCCTTGCGGACTCCAACACAGAAGGCACCCTTCGCTGGGCCGTAAGCCAGAACTATCCCCGCATCATAGTGTTCGACGTTGCCGGTGTGATCGAGCTCAACGGCACCCTCAACATCAACCGCGACAACGTGACCATCGCTGGCCAGACCGCTCCCGGCGACGGCATCTGCCTCAAGAATTACCGCGTGGCGATCAACGCCAGCAACGTGATCATCCGCTTCATCCGCTGCCGCATGGGCGACGAAAAGAAGACCGAGGACGACGCCATGAACATCATGGACCACGACGGCGGAAAGCTCAAGAACATCATCATCGACCACTGCTCGCTGAGTTGGTGCACCGACGAGTGCGCATCGTTCTACGGTATGAGCGACTTCAGCTTCCAGTGGAACATCGTTTCCGAGAGCCTGCGCGTTTCCGTGCACGGCAAGGGCAACCACGGATACGGCGGCATCTGGGGCGGCGAGAACGCCACCTATCACCACAACCTGCTGGCTCACCACGACTCCCGCAACCCCCGTATCGACCATGACTACGTGTGCTCCCAGAAGGGCCCCGTGAGCCTGGTGAACAACGTTATCTACAACTGGGGCAGCAACACGTGCTACGGCGGCGAGAGCGCCAACAACGAGGGCGTCTTCCGCATGTACAACGTGCTCAACAACTACTACAAGCCCGGTCCCGCCACCAATTCCAAGAAGATCTGGTTCATCGACCCCACCACCTCCTGCAGCAACTGCAGCGGCAGCGCTCCCGGTGCCAAGATCGTTCCCGGCCACTTCTACATGACCGGCAACTACATGGACGGCAACTCAGGCATGACCTCCGACAACTGGACCGGCACCACCGCCGGCAGCGGAGTGATAGCCCAGATCAAGGCCGACGCTCCTTTCACATATCCGTCCAATCCCAGCTCGCTCAGCCTCCACAGCGCCCAGGATGCATTCACCGCAGTCCTCGCATACGCAGGAGCCAGCTACGCGCAGGACTCCATCGACAAGCGCGTGACCGGCGAGGCCCGCGAAGGCAAATACACCTACACCGGAAGCAAGGGCGGCACCAAGGGTATCATAGACACCCAGACCGACGTCAAGGACGACACCTGGAAAGACAACTGGCCCCAGTACAAGGGCGAGGCGAGCAACGACTCCGACGCAGACGGCATGCCCGACTGGTTCGAAGACCAGTTCGGCCTTGGCAAGAACAATCCCGCCGACGCCGCAGCCGGAGGCCTGGACAAGAACGGCCGCTATACCAACCTGGAGATGTACCTCCACTACCTGGTCCGAAACATCGTAGCCGGCGGCAACGCCAACGGAACATACACGAATCTATAATATATTAACTCTAACCAATTAACTCCAAATGAACAG
>JAEELG010000072.1 GCA_016288775.1 Bacteroidales bacterium
GCCTCGTATGTGAAATGCTCGTTGAAGAATGCTGCGTTATCCGCGGAGAACTCCCATTCGGCAAGCATCTTCGGGCCTGCAGGAGGCTCGGCGGCGGCAGCCTGGGTAATGTTGACCACAAGTTTCTGAGTCTTGACCGCGGAGTCGTAAGTGGAGACCGTAATTGCGGCCTTCACTTCCTGAGTGACCTTGTTTGCGGGGAAGCTCACGGTGATGGTGGCGTTGCCCTCTCCGGATTCGGGGCTCACGGTAAAGGCGTTGTTGTCGCTCTTGGCGGACCACTTTACGTCCACCGCATTCACGGTGATGGTGGCGCTGGTATCGTCTGCGCCCACGGAGATGCTCTCGGGAGTTACGCTGAAGGCCTTCTCCTGGGGCTCCGGTTCAGGTTCCGGTTCGGGAGTGGGAGTCGGATCCGGTTTCTCCACGCATGCGAAGAACGCTACGGATGCGGCGGCCAGTAATGCCAAATACTTTTTCATAATCGTAATCTGTTAATAACCGGGGTTCTGTGTAAGCATGGGGGATACCACCCTCTCGTTCTGAGGGATGGGGAAAAGGTACTGACGAGGTACGAACAGGCGCGTTACATTAATCTGTAAATAATCGGGATAACCCTCGATATCGGACAGGTCTATGGTGGTATCCATCCTCATGTGCGGGCGGAAGTCCTTAGGCCATATCCAATAGCCGGTAGCCTCGTTTTTCTTTACCTTGTCAATAGCGGGCAGGCCATAAATGGGCTTGTTGAGGCAGGGGTCACAGATTCTCCAACGGATAAGGTCGCTCCAGCGGCGGTTCTCCCATGCAAGTTCGCAGCGGCGTTCGTTGCGAATGATGCGGCGAAGGGCGGTTTGGTTGGTCTCGGTGATTGCAGGGTACTTGCCCGTCTCTGCTACGCCGCACTTGTATGCGCGGGCGCGAAGGCTGTTGAGTGCCTTGAATACGGAATTGTCTATCTCGCCCAGTTCCATCTTGGCCTCGGCATACATAAGCAGAACGTCGCCGTAACGCATGATGCGCTGGGGCGTGTCGGTAAGGCGGTCGTCGGGCCACTCCTCATCGACGAACTTCTTCAGCATAAGACCGTTGTATGAGCAGTCCTTAGAACCCACTTTGCTGTCGACGTTCTTAAGCATCTTGCCGGTAGAGACCTGAAGGGTCTGCGTAGCGCTCGGACGGGGGTTGTAGATGTAATCCATGAACTCCGAATCGAAGGGTACGGTAATCTCGCTGAGACGAGGGTCGCGGTTGGCAAAAGGATTGGCCGGGTCGTACAGCGGAGAGTCCTCTACATTCTTGCCGTCGGTGCAGGTGTAAGCGAAGAAGAGCTCCCAGGAAGGCTGGGCAACGGAGGTGCCGCCGTTCATACGGGGACAGAACGAGCGTGTGGCAGCCTCTCCGTATGAATGTACAGCCAGCTCGTTGGAGCAAGGCAGTACGAAAATATACTCAGGGCTGGTCTTGCAGGAAGAGAGGAACAGCTCGCGGTAGTCCGGGTGCAGTGAGTACACTCCCAGGTCCATGCAGGCCTTCGCCGCTTCGGCGCAGGTCTTCCAGTCGTTCATGAGCAATGCAGTACGGGCCTTCATTGCATATGCTGCACCCTTGGTGACACGCTGGGCTCCGGTATAAGAGACGGGGAGTGCTGCCGCTGCATCGTCGAAGTCCCTGTAGATCTGCTCCAGGATGACGTTCTTGTCGGTACGTCCCATCTTGTAAGCATCTTCAAGCGAAATGCTCTCGGTGTAGAAGGGCACGTCGCCGAAGAGGAAAATGAGATAGGTGTACATGGCCGCACGGAAGAACTTTGCCTCACCGGCATACTGGTGTACGGTGGCCTCGCTCATCTTGTCTTTTGTCTTTTCCAGACTCACCAGGATTGTGTTGGCACGGGCAATGCTCTTGTAGTCGTTTGCCCACTCGTTCTTGGCTTTGGACCAGTTGTCGTCTACGCTTCCGGCCAGCCAGTCGTAAAGTTCGGTGCGCTGGCTCCAGTCATCGCTGTAACGGTCGGTATGGAAAAAGCGGTTGCATTCAAAATTCCATAGACCGGGGGAATACAGGGCGTTGAGCGACAACTGAAGCTGCTGCTCGGTGGAGTACCAGTTTTCACTGGATCCCTGAGACCTTGGAGTCAGGTCGAGATCCACGCAGGCGGTCAGAAGAGCCGCGGCGGCTAGTATTGAGAATAATATCTTTTTCATATCGGTTGTCTTTTTATTCTACGACCATAATCTTGGGATTCTCGGGAACCTGGAGGTATGCTTCAGCCTCTGTGGCTTCCAGGAATTTTCCGGCAAAACGTAATGCATCGCCCTTCACAAGCTCTCCAAGTTCTACGCCTGCGCTGTTGTACTGGGATGTGCAGGTGAAACGGAAGCAGGCATTGGGAGTATCCTTGGTGAGGGTTGCGCTTCTTACGATAATTGCGTTGACCTGCTTGGGATTCTCAGCTGTTCCTGCGGCATCGGGATGGAATTCGAGTTTGACGGGATCGAGTTCTTTCCATTCGTTACCGTCAAGGACTTCGCATTTCCAGTCTCTCATGACGCCCGCTCCGTTGGGACGGAGGGCGAAATTGACCTGGATCTTGGTGCCGGCTGCCAGCGGAGCATCAGTCTCGGTGGGGGCGGACCAAAGAATGTAGTCATCTATCCAGGTGCCATAGACGCAAAGCTCTCCACGGGTGCCTATACGGCGTTTGTGTTTCTTGGTGGAGTATGAGCTCTTGTCGGTTCCGTTATAATATTCCAGCTTGCCTTTTCCGGCAACAAGGGAAGGGACATAGGGATTTCCGACATTTCCGGGCTTGTTGTCGTCGTCAAGCGAAACCCCTTCGATTCCGCCGGCACGCAGGGCCTCGGCCTGCTGGGTTTCGAATTCCCACTCGGCCAGAACGGTGCCGGGAGCGGGCTTCACCGCAGGGTTGTTGGGCTTGCCGGCCTCCTGCTTGATGGTGACCAGGAGCTCTTTGTTGACCACTGCTTCGTCTGTAGTGCTGACGGTTATGACCGCCGTGACTTCTTCAGGTACTGAATTGACAGGGAAACTGACTGTCACCGTACCGTTGCCTTCTCCGGAGCTTGGAGAGGGAACGAACGCAGGGTTGGAACTGCTGACGGTCCATGCGACTTCTGTCGAGACCGTGAAGGATGCACTTGTGTCGTCGGCCTTGGCAAGCAGGGACTGAGTTGAAACCTGGAAGCTCTTACGGACGATTTCCTTTGCCGTTCCGGCCTGGATAACGTCGAAGTTGGTGATGGCAATGTTGAGCTCCTTGTCGATAATGCTCACATTGGCATAGCGGAGTGCAGAAGAAGTATTGGCGCTTGCGCTGAAAGTAAGGGTGTTGCCCGACTGCGAGCAATTGAGCCAGGTGGCAGTCTTGGGCAGGGAAGCTGTAAAGTCGGGGCAGTCGCTTAAAGTCACGGTGAGTGAACCGCCGTTTGCGGGGATGGACTCCTCGGAAGACTTGCTCACTTTGACTCTGTTGCCTGCATATTCTTCGACCTCGTTGCCGTTATCGGGAACCACGGGGCCGCATGCTGCAAAAGCAAGGGCTGCACAAAGGATAAGACTTAAATATTTTTTCATGGCGCATTAAT
Source organism: Bacteroidales bacterium (assembly GCA_016288775.1). Lineage (GTDB taxonomy): Bacteria > Bacteroidota > Bacteroidia > Bacteroidales > UBA932 > Cryptobacteroides. Next base: position 3,609 of record JAEELG010000072.1, read on the forward strand.
TACTTGATGATACAAACGGCAACACGGTTGTCGGACGGGTCTGCGTTGGCATCCCTGTCGGTGCCGGCGGCCTCACAGACGATGCGGTCTGCAGCAATACCGGCGCTCTTCAGCATCTCTGCGACCACGTTGGCGCGGTTCTCGGAGAGCACCTTGTTGATTTCTTCGGTACCGGTAGCGGAGTCGGCATAGCCGGTAACCACTATCTTGGCGTCAGGGTTGTCCTTCAGGATCTGGCAGATACGGCCGAGTTTGAAGGCTTCGTCGGGACGGATTTCGGACTTGCCGATGATGAAGAAGAGGTCGTCGGTGTACTCACCCTTGAGAGTGGAAACGGGAACCTCCACTTTCTTCTCAACAATCTTCTCGACGGGAACTTCCTTGATGACTTCCTTGACAACCTCCTTGATAACCTCCTTGACTTCAGGCTGGGCGGCACGGGCCGTCTTGGCGGCGCGAGATGCTGCGGCAGGAGTGACGAGGCCAGCTCCTGAGGATGCTACGGAAGTGTCTCCTCCGAATACGACCTGCAGACCGAGGGTAAAGGTCCTGGTCATGTAAGCGCCGAGGTTGGTGTATGATTCAGGATCCCAGCCCTGGGGGAAGCGGTCAATCGAGAACGGATCGGTGGCGCTGCCGTAGATGCGGACTTTCTGCATGTTGATGGCCTTCACGATACGCTCGGGAATGGTGTAGCTGAGGGTGATGTTCTTCATACGGAAGTAACCGCCGTTGAACAGCCAGTAGTCGGAAGTCTGCTCGTAATCGTTGGCACCGGAGTTTTTGAGCATGGCCCTCGGGTAGAGAGCCTTGGCGTTTTCCTCGTCGGACTTGTAGCGGCTCCAGTAATGCTGGTCGTATTCGACAGGGAAGGTGTAGGCGTCACCGTCGCGGTAAATCATGGCGTTGCTCTTCCATGCCAGAACCTTGCCTATGCCCTGGAAGGTCATAGCAAGATCCCAGTTCTTCCAGCCGAGGTTGATGTTGCCGCCGTACTGGTAGTGAGGCATGGAGCTTCCGAGCACCTCGCGGTCGTATGCGGAGTTGATAATGCCGTCGGGCTCGCTGTCGGGGCCGCTGAGGTCCTTGTACTCGAGGTTTCCAAGACCTACGCCGGGATACAGCTTGGCGGAATTGTCCACCTGCTCCTGGGTCAGATACAGGCCGTTGCTGCGGTAACCGTACCATGCAAGGTATTCCACGCCCTCCTTGACTATCTGTGAACCGAGGCTCTGATAGCCGCCAAGGTCTCCCATTATGGAGGTGTAGTCGGAGAGGTTGGCGCTGAACGCATAGGTGAAGTCGCCCTTGCGGTCCTGCCATCCTATCTGGAATTCCCAGCCGTTGGTATGCATCTGGCCGATGTTGTCTTCAGGGTCGGTATATCCGAGCACATCGGGAATCTTGCGGCTGAGCAACATTCCGTAAGTGTCTTTATGGTACACGTCTCCGGTGAAGTTGAGGCGGTTGTTGAAGAATGAGAGGTCTACGCCCACGTCCCAGGTCTTTGTGGTCTCCCAGGTGATGTTGTAGATAGCGTAAGCGCTTTGTGCCGCTGACTTTACCGAAGCTATCGTGGTGGGGGAGTCGTACATTACGACGTTGCCGAAGGAAATGAGGCTCTGGTAAGGATAATTACCGATGCGCTCATTGCCCAGAGTACCGTAAGACAAGCGAAGCTTGGCGAAGTTGAGGAAGTTCCCGCCCTTGATTCCCGCCATCCAGGGCTCCTCGGTAATTACCCAGCCGAAGGAGGCGGAGGGGAAGAAGGCGCCGCGATATTCCTTTGCGAAGCGGGAAGAACGGTCGTAACGGGCGTTGGCCTGGAAGAGATAACGTCCTTTATAGTCGTAGGTAATGCGTCCGAAGACAGACTGGTATGCATTGTCGGAGGCATTTCCGGATACGCTGAGGAAGTTCTTGTTTGCCAGGTTAAGGTAAGGATAGCCGGCCACGTCAATGTAGTCGGTACCTGCGCCCATGCTCTCGGATAAGTTGTAGCTGTCCTCGTAACCGAGCAGGTAGGTGGTGTGGTGATCCTTGCCGAAGTCGGCGCTGTAGTTGAGCAGCAACTGCTTGGTGATTGTTTTGGATTCCGTGCGGCTCTCGGTCAGCGAGGTGGATGCGCATCCGCTGAGGGGGTTGTTGCTGAGAACCCCGGGCTCGCTGTAGTAGAATGCCTGCTCCACGTAACTCTTCTCTGCGCTGTGGCGGAGCGAAGGGGCGAAGACGGCGGAAATCTTGAAGTTCTTGAACGGAGTCAGGTCGACGGAGAATTTTCCGTAGAATGCGTCGCGCTCAGTGTTGTCGAAGCCGCCGGCATGAAGACGGGCATAGGTATTGGTGCCGTTGTTTCCGGGACCCATGGTGCCGTCGGACCAGACTGCGCAGTAGATGGGGTTGTACTTGAAAGCCGCCTGAACCGGGTTGACCTGGTTGTTGTTGGACAGCTTATGGTTGAAGGTCATGTCGAACGACGCCGAGATGAACTTGTTGATCTTGATGTCGTTGTTGAGCCTTGCGGTGTACTGCTCCACGTTGCGGCCGTAGTAGAGGGCCTCTTCGTTCTCGTAGGAGAGCATTGCGCGGGACTTGATAACCTTGTTGCCATAGCTGATGCCAACGCGGTGCTTATGCTGCGGAGCCCATTTATCAATCATAAGGGAATCCCAGTCGGTAAGCGGGTAAGTGTCGGGATCGATTGCGTTGTTGGCGATGTAGTTGTCAACGAAATCCTTGGGATACTGGTAGTAATCGCTTCCCTCGGGATTGCCTGCATCGTTCCACTGAGCCTCGTTCTGGAGCTCCATGAAACGGGTGGGACTCACCTGCTCGGGATGGCGGGTACGGGTGAGCATGCTGAAGCTTCCGTTGTAGTCGATGCTCATGTGGCCTTCCTTGGCGCGCTTGGTGGTGATGAGGATGACGCCCGCCGATGCACGTGCACCGTAGATGGAAGCGGAAGCCGCATCCTTAAGCACGGTGATGTTCTCGATTGCGTCCACATCCACGTCGTTGATGGTGCCCACGGGCACGCCGTCAACTATGATGAGCGGGTCGGAGTCGCCGATGGTGGTGATACCGCGGACGCGGATGGTAGCTCCTGCGCCGGGGAGGCCGCTGGTACGCGTGACCTGCACGCCGGGCATGGAGCCCTGCAGCGCCTGGCTCAGGCCAACTCCCTGGATGGCGGAAAGCTTGCCGCCGTCCACGTTGGCGATAGCTCCGGTAAGGTCTTTCTTCTTGACTGTGCCGTAACCGATAACAACTACCTCATCGAGGAGCTTGTTGTCATCTTCCAGGATGATGTCGATAACCTTGCGGCTGCCGACGGTCTCCGCTACGGTCTGGTATCCGATGCAGGAGAACTCCAGCACGGAGTTCGCAGATGCCACCTGGATACTGTACTTTCCGTCTGCGTCGGTTACAGCTCCGTTGAGCGTTCCCTGCTCAAGGACACCGGCTCCGATGACGGCAAGTCCGTCCTTGTCGAGGACGGTTCCCGTTACCTTTACCCCGTTCTGGGCGCTGAGTGCCAGCGTTCCCAGGGCAAGGAACAGGAGTGTGATCAGAATCTGTTTTTTCATTTGGTTGTTAATTATGAGAGTAATAAACTATCCGAGGAAAGCTCCTTGCTCCAGCAGTTTCTGGCGGACCTCTGCGGCATCTATGCTGCGGGGCCTCCTCCGACCACCAGGACGTCTACAGAACCAAAATCCAGATCTTTATCTGCAGGAATATTTTTGCCGGCACAGGAAGAAGCAAGGCTTCCTGCGCTTCCTATAAGCATGCCTCCGGCCACCGCAGCACCGCTGGCTTTAAGAAAGTCACGTCGTTTCATATTCTAATCTTGTGTTGGCAGTTGTTAGTCTATGAACCGCTAATATACAAAACATTCTTGAATTGAACGAAGTCTAAAGTGTGCTATCTTGGTTTGAAACGATTCAAACTCTTTGCTAAGATACGTTGATTTTTTTGATAATTCAAGCGATTATGTATAATTTTGTGCAAATGGAGAAGATTACCATAAAAGATGTCGCTAAAAGGGCCGGAGTTTCTGTCGGCTCGGTATCAATGGTACTGAACAACAGAAAAGGGGTGGCAAGCAAAACTGCAGACAAGGTCCTGGCGGTGGTGAAAGAGTTGAATTACACGCCAAACAAGGCTGCTTCTACTCTCAGAATCGGTTTCAATAAGATAATCGGGGTGATTACCCCGGATATCTCCAACAGCTTTTTTGCGGAAATAACGAGGCAGATTGAAGATATAGCTTACGAGAACGGTTTCACTGTCCTTTTCAGCAGCTCCGACAACCTTACATCCAAGATAGCCAGGCTGATAGACACTTTCCACGCCGACGGCGTCAAAGGGCTTATGATCACCCCGACCGATGACTGTTCCAAGGAGATTGAAAGGGCTGTCAAGCTGGGGATGTCCGTGGTCTTCCTGAACCGTAACCCCAAGGGCAACGTAGAGGCAGGCAGGGTGCATCTTGACCATAACAAGGCTATGAGAATGGCCGTAGACCATCTGTTTGCAAACGGATACAAACATATCGAGGTCTTTTCCAACGAGGCCCCTTATTCAAACCTGACGGCCAGGGAAGAGGCCTATCTGGCTTATTTCCGCGAACTTGGCCTGGGTGACACGGCACGTGTGCAACACGTGAACGAACAGGATGAGGCGGAAATGATGCGGATGATACAAGAGTCCCGCGACAGGGGGACGGACGCGATCATCATTCCGCAGGGCTATCTCGGAGTCAAGGTGGTTACGGTAGTGAAGAAGCTGGGCCTGAAGATTCCGGAAGACCTGGCCCTCGTGGGATTCGACGGCGGAGAGACATTCTCCCTTATGACTCCGTCAATCACGCAGATTGACCAAAGCGCAAAAGAAACTGCCCAAAACGCCTGCGCCATCCTTATGGAGATGATGACTGAAGGCGTTCCGGGCAGGACTGTAATTATCGAGCCCCGGCTCATCGCCGGAGAGTCTTCCGCTCCGAAATCCTGTTAGCGGCTCCTTATCATTCCGGTGATCTTCACGTCCTGTACCCCGGGGGACAGGCGCAGGAACACTACACCGTGTGAGGCGACTTCCGTTTCCCAGCGGTCGTGATGATTCCCTATCACGGCTATATCCTTCTGGCGCCACAGGTCGTGGACAATCTGCTCGCCGATCAGGCCGATTTTCACAGGGATGAAACCTATCTTGCGGGGTTTGTCGGAGAGATTGAACATCGCTATGGCCACGGAACCGTCTTCAAGAGGCTTCAGGTACGTGGCGTAAGTGTCGTCGCCGTAAATGCGTGAAGCCTGCTTGCCCAGCGCATCCTGGTTGACGTCGAGCACCTCGGAGTTGCATAGCAGGCTGATGGTGAAGTCATCCATCTCGGCAATGTCGCAACCTATCAGCAGCGGGGAAGCGAGTATGCTCCAGAGCGTGATGTGGGTGTACTGTTCGTCGGGCGTGAGGTTGGTCCAGTGGGTCTTGGGACCCCAGCCGACCTTGCCCACCACGAGCATATCGGCGTCCGGCCAGTTGCCCGGGCCCTTGTATCCCGCCCAGCGGTCCTGGCCTCCGAAGCCTATCTTGAAGATGCTGTCCCAGTTGTCACGGATGTCACCGGTGGTGCGCCAGCACTGGGCATACTGCTGAAGATATGGTCCGAGTGCTATGGGAGAGGAGTTGGAGATGCTGTAAATGATGTCCCTGCCGCATTCCTGGAGGGCGTCGTACATATCCCGCAGGTAATACCTGTCGTTAGGGTTCCAGTCGTATTTCAGGTAATCGACACCCCAGTCCGCCCATTGCTTCGCGTCCTGTTTTGCGAATGAAACATCGCCGAAGTACCAGAGGCTGTCACGCTTCTGTTTTGAGCGGTCGAGTTTCCAAACATCGTCAACTATGCCCTGCTCTACCCACCAGTATTTACCGTCTTCATTCTCGCAGGTGGTTCCGATGTGGCCGGCGTAGGTTCCCACCCAGGGGCCGGAGTAAATGCCAAGTTTGAGGCCTTTGGAGTGCAGGTAGTCCGCCAGCTCCTTCATATCTCCGAACTTGCAGTTCGGCTGGATGGCGTTGTACTTGCCGCCGCGCAGGCCCTGCCAGCCGTCGTCTATGTTGATGTAGGTCCATCCGTACTGGTCCAACCCTTTCTCTATAAGGGCGTTGGCGGAGCTCATCACCTTTTCCTGCGAGACGGAGTTTCCCCAGCAGTTCCATGAGTTCCATCCCAGGGGAGGTGTGAGTGCGAGCTTGCCGCCTATGACGATGCGCAACTCCCGGGTGTCGGAGCCCAGCTCGTTTTCGGCTTTCAGCGTGACAATATACTCGCCGGCTTTCTTAGCCTTGCCGGAGATGATTCCTGTGCGGTAGTCGATGGAAAGGCCCTTCGGAAGCCCTTTGGCGCTGAAAGTCATCGGCCTCACGCCGGTAGCCGGCACTTTGTAGAGGAAGTCCACCTGCGGGTGAGCACCATATACCTTGGGCCCGTTGATGTGCGGGGTTTCAGGAGCCTTGGGGGTGAGGATGAACTGGGAGTTGTCCTGGCCTGTTGAGGGGACCGCGGCCAGCATCAGGGCTGCCGCAAAGGCGGTTAGTATCCTTTTCATATCTTATCCGAGGAATCCTCCCTGTTTTACGATTTCTTTCCTGAGCGAGTCAATGTCAACGTCTTTAGCGGCAGTGGCGTTCCGGACTGCGAATGCTGCGGCTATACCGGCAGCCTGGCCCATCGCCATACAAGGCGGCATAACCCTAACCGCTCCCACGGCCTCGCTGGTTGCAGAAATAGGCCTGCCGGCAACGAGAAGGTTCCTGATACCCTTGGGAACAAGGCAACGGTACGGGACGCCATACCACCTTCCCTGTTTCATGAGGGTGTAGTTGGTTGTATTCGTGTTGCCCTGGCCTCCGTGCACGTCAATCGAGTTCGATGCCACAAGTATGCTGTCCTCAGGGACTACTCCGTTGAGGAGGTCGTCGGCCTGCAGCAGGAACTCTCCTTCTATATGTCTAGATTCCCTTATGCCCAGAGTATCAGCGGTTTTCATGAGTGTAGCATTCTTGCAACCCGGAACATATTTCTTAAAGAACTTGAACACTTCCTGCACCTGGCGTCTTCCCTCAATCTCGCCTGCGGTCAGACTCTCCGGGTCAAGTGCGTCCACATCAAGGATTCTCGTAACATTTACGGACCACTCGTCGCCTTTGACGCATCTGTGGAGATTGACGGACTTCCTTTCTATATCCCATTCACCGGCGTTCTCGGCTTGCTCCACATACCAGAACAGGGCTCTGTAACTCACTCCGTTCACTCTCTTGAACTCCGGAAGGTGGGATTCCACGTCTTTTATGAGTTTGTCGGACTCTATGTTGTTCAGCCTCATAAAGAGGGTGCACGGCTGCACTTTGCCCTTCCCGTTTCCTATTGTGAACGGAACTCCGGCAGTAGCGGCAACGTCGCCGTCGCCGGTCGTATCTATCACGAAGTCAGCCTTGACCGATTCGAGCCCCCTCTTTGTGAGCAGGACAAGCTTCTCTATTTTGTCTCCCTTTACGACGGATTTCACGAACGTTGTATGGTACAGGACTTTAATTCCGGCTTGCAGGACCATCGTGTCAAGCACGAACTTCAGTACTTCCGGGTCAAAAGGGGTCTCATGGTCGTGGCCGAGTTTCATCCATGCTGTGTAGGGTGTTTCCCACCTTACCTCCTTGGGATGAATGGCTCCTCCGTTCTCTACGAGATTGTTCACGATTTCTTCGAAGATACCCTTGATAATCATCTGCTCTCCGGTGGTGTCGTAGCAAGTCATAAAAGGCTCCACAAGGCCCCGTGTGGCCATTCCTCCCAGGCAGGAACCGTGTTCAATCAGGATTGTTTTCATACCTGCCCTCGCCGCAGCCAGAGCCGCCGCCACGCCTGAAGGCCCTCCTCCAACCACCACCACCTGTGCCTGGTAGCTGTCTTTGACAACAAAATCCCTGAACGTCTGTCCTTTTGTACAAGAAGCAGCAAACCCGGGTACGACCGCTGCCGTGGCTGCAATCCCGCCAGCCTTGAGAAAGTCTCTTCTGTCCATACTTTAAGAAATGTATTTGATTTTTTTGAAACGATTCAAATCGTTTGCGAAGATACGGGGATTTTATGTAAAAACCAAAGGATTTTCTCCTGACGTTGCCGCTTTTGTCCTTTTAACGGTTTTTACTAACCCCTGCTGTCGTTAATGGTGCCGGCCGATGGACCATTAACGTCAAAACAGGTCGAAAATGCCGTTAATCATGAAAGCGGGTGCACAACCTGCACGCCGGGCATCGAGCCCTGCAGGGCCTGGCTGAGGCCGACTCCCTGCACTGCCGCGAGCTTGCCGCCGTCAACCGCGGCGATGGCGCCGGTGAGGTCCTTTTTCTTGACGGTGCCGTAACCGATGACGACCACTTCGTCCAGTAGCTTGTTGTCATCCTGCATCACGACGTCGATGACGCGGCGTGAGCCGACAGTCTCATGTACGGTCTCGTAGCCGATGAAGGTGAATTCCAGCACCGAGTTCGCGGATGCGACGGTAAGGACATACTTTCCGTCGGCATCGGTGGTGGTGCCGTTGAGCGTTCCCTGCTCAATGACCCCCGCTCCTATCACTGCGAGACCGTCCTGGTCGAGGACGGTACCCGAGACCTGCACCTGGGCGAACGCGGCAACCGACGCCAGCGCAAGGGAGAAGAGGGTTAAAAGTAAGTGTTTCTTCGTGGTGTTAGTATTGTATGTGAATTAGAATTTATCCGAGGAAGGCCCCTTCGTTGCGCAGGCGGCTGCGCACCTCGGCTGCGTCGACGTTGCGAGGCAGGGTGAGGCCGAGCGCTGCGATCGCGGCAGTGATGCCGGCGGCGTGGCCCATGGCCATGCAGGGAGGCATCACGCGCACCGCACCGGCGGCGTCGGATGTTGCGGAGATGGCGCGTCCGGCCACCAGCAGGCCTTCGATGTCGCGCGGTACCAGGCAGCGGAGCGGGAGTCCGTACCACTGGCCGTTCTCGACGGTCTTGTATTCGGTGGTATTGGCGCCGTTGCGGCCGTGGACGTCTACGGAGTTGGATGCAAGGAGTATGCTGTCGTCAGGCACCTCGCCGTGAAGCAGGTCGTCGGCGGTCAGCACGTATTCGCCAAGAACATGGCGGGACTCGCGGATTCCGAGGGTGGAGGCGGAGCACTTTACGGTGGCGTTTTCGCAGCCGGGCACGTATTTGTGGAAGAAATTCATGAGTTCGCGCACCTGCCTGCGGCCCTCGGCCTCGCCGGCGCTCAGGCTTTCGGTATTTGTGGCGTCGACATTCATGATGCGGGTGCAGTTGACGGCCCATTCATCTTCCCGTACGCCGCGGTAGATGTTGACGCTCTTGCGGGCGATGTCCCATTCGCCGGCTGCTTCGGCTTCCGCCACTCTCCAGTGGAGGGCCCTGTAGCTGACTCCGTTGACCTTGCGGAACTCGTGCAGGTGCGCCTGCACGTCTGCAATGAGTTTAGGGGAGTCGACGTTGTTGATGTGGAAGAACAGGGTCGCCGGCTGGACCACGCCTATGTCGGGGTTGCCGAATGTGCAGGGTGCTCCTGCGCTGGCCGAGAGGTCGCCGTCGCCGGTGGCGTCGATCACGACCCTGGCGCCTATGCGGCAGAGTCCTTCGCGGCACAGCAGGCGCAGGCCGGTGACGGTGTTGCCCCTGAGTTCGGCGTCCACCAGGGATGTGTGGAAGAGGACTTTGACTCCTGCTTCGGCGCACATTACGTCAAGGACGTATTTGAGGACTTCGGCGTCGAAGGGGGTGACGTGGTCGTGGCCGGCGGTGATCCATGCTGTGTAGGGGGTGCCGGAGCGGACTTCGGAGGGGTGTATGGCTCCGCCGAGTTCCACCATGCGGTCGACGATTTCGCCGAAGAGGCCCCTGATGACCATGACTTCGCCCGTGGTGTCGTAGCAGGTCATGAAGGGGGCGACGAGGCCGCGGGTGGCCATTCCGCCGAGGCAGTTGCCTTGTTCGACTATGAGAACTTTGGCTCCGTTGCGGGCTGCGGCAATTGCAGCGCAGACGCCTGCAGGGCCGCCGCCAACGACAACTACGTCAATAATGCCTAGGTTTTTGACATTGTTTTCAGGAGTTGTGCAGCCGCTGACAACCGGCGCTGCGCCGAGCAGCATTCCGCCTGCCACGGCCACACCTGAGGACTTTAGAAAATCTCTGCGTTTCATTCGGATAGCAAATAATTTTCTAAAGTTAAGAAAAATATTTTAATAGAATTAAAATAAACCTAGAAAGACCAGCCTAGATTGATGTAATAATAGGGGGCGCCGGAGTTGATGGAGGAGAATGGAACGTGGAGGTCGTGGTTGTGGCCGACGGATAAGCGGAGGTGATTGAAGAACTCCAGGCCGGCGTACAGGGCGACATTCGCGCTCCAGTAGTATTCGGGTTCGACCTTGTGGGAATACTTTACGAAACGGCACTGGGTGCCACCGCCACCGCCGATGAACATGAACATGGGGCCGTAAGGTCCGGTCTTGTATTCTACGATGGCGTTAATGGTGTGGTAGCGCGTGCTGACGGCGAATGTCTCGACGGTTTCCTTGACATCTTCAGAACCGGGGACTCCGGGAATGACGATCTCTATGGATCCGTTGTGATTGGGTACGAAGCCGTACTGGACGCCGAAGGATAGGCCGCTGGGCAGTTCGTAACGGTATGCGGCGTTGATGTTGACGGATTTATTCTCGGGGAAGGTGATTTTTTCTGCGAGTATTTCGGCAGGGATGGCGTAACCGGCGCTGATGTCGAAGTGGTGTTTGCCGTGGTTCTCTTCCTGAGCTGCCAGGCTCAGCGTAATCAGGATGCTGAAGAGCAGGATAATCTTTTTCATATAAGTTGCATAAGGGTCTTTCCGCGAAGTATGATGCGGCTTGCGAACGGGGTGGAGTAGTTGTAGGCCAGGCGGGTGAGGTTCCAGCCCGGTCTGGTGACGATGAGGTTGGCGAGCTTGCCGGGCGTTACAGAGCCTGCGATGTCGCTGATTCCCATGGCGTAAGCGGAATTCAGGGTAACTGCGTTGAAGGCCTGGACGGGTGTAAGACGCATCCTGATGCATCCGAGAGCCATGACGAAGCGCATGTTGCCCGACGGCGACGATCCGGGGTTGTAGTCCGATGCGAGGGCCAGTCCGAGGCCGGCGCTCACGAAGGCCTTGGCCTCTCCGAACGGGATTCCGAGGAAGAATGAGGATCCCGGGAGCATGGTTGGCATGGTCCCGGTGCCGTGCAAGGCCTCGACCTGGGCCGGGGTGGTGCGCTCGAGGTGGTCGACGGACAGGGCCCCGTGGCGCACTCCGACCTCCACTCCGCCGCTCACGGCGAGCTCGTTGGCGTGGATCTTGGGCCGGAGGCCGAAAGGTTCGGCGGCGCGCAGGATGCGGTCGGTGTCTTCCGGGGTGAAGAATCCTTCGTCGCAGAAAACGTCAACGAAATCGCAGAGTCCGGCGGCATCCGGCATCATGCCGATTACGGCACTGACGTATTCTTCGCGGGTGTAGCCCCGTCCTACGGCGTGAGCCCCTAGGAAGGTGGAACGTACCACCGCAGGGACGGTCTCGCGTATGCGGCGGATGACGCGCAGCATCTTGAGTTCGTCGGCGGGGTTGAGGCCGTATCCGCTCTTGATTTCGATGGCTCCGGTGCCGGCTTCCATCATCTCAGTCACGCGCTCCATCGACTGCCGGTAGAGTTCGTCTTCCGGGGTGTCGTGCAGCAGGTCGGAGGAGTTGAGTATGCCGCCGCCGCGGGCAGCGATCTGCTCGTAGCTCAGGCCCTCGATCTTGTCGAGGAACTCGCCCTCTCGGCTCCCTGCGTACACGATATGGGTGTGTGAGTCGCAGAACGCCGGCATCACCATGCCGCCTCCGGCGTCGACGGTTTCTTCGCCGGCGTCAGGAGTTGCAGGTCCGGTGCCAAAGCCTTCGATACGGCCGTCAGCGACGCGCAGCCAGGCGTTGCGGAGAATGCCGGTTTCCGACATTTCCGGCCCCTGCTTGCGCAGGACGCCTGCGGGCACGATGCCCACGAGTTCACCTATGTTGACGATTAGCATAAGTAATCTTCCCTCGACAGGAATTTGACGGATTTCTCGATGAGCGGATGCATGTAGGTGTCGTTGTCGATGAAGGGCACCTCCTTGCGGTAGTCGGCGAATATCTTTTCGATCAGCGGACTGGACTTGGCGGGCCTGCGGAATTCGAGGGCCTGCGCCGCGTTGAAGAGTTCGATGCCAAGCACCCTCTCGGTATTGTCCACCACGCGCACGAGCTTGGTGGCGGAGTTGGATCCCATGCTCACGTGGTCCTCCTGCCCCTGGGAAGAGGGGATGGAATCGCAGGACGCAGGCCAGCAGAGGCCCTTGTTCTGGCTCACGATCGACGCCGCCGTGTACTGCGGGATCATGAATCCGCTGTTCAGTCCGGGATTGGCCACCAGATACTTGGGCAGGCCGCGCAGGCCGTGGATGAGCTGGTAGGTGCGGCGCTCCGAGATGCTGGCGAGCTCTGACATGGCTATGGCAAGCGCGTCCATAGGAATGGCTATCGGCTCGCCGTGGAAATTGCCTGCGGAGATCACCATGTCTTCGTCGGGGAAGACGTTGGGGTTGTCGGTGGCGGAGTTTATCTCGTTCTCTATCACGGATTTGACATACAGGATGTTGTCCTTGACCGCGCCGTGAACCTGGGGGATGCAGCGGAAGCTGTACGGATCCTGCACATGCTCCTTGGGGCGCTTGATGAGTTCGCTGCCCTCAAGTATCGACATGAACGCCTCGCCGGTCATAATCTGCCCCACGTGCGGGCGCAGCTGGTGCGTAAGCGGCAGGAAGGGCTCTATGCGGCCGTCGTATGCGTCGAGCGACATGGCTCCGATGCGGTCGGCCCAGCGCGAAAGGCGCATGCTCTTGAGTATGGCCCACACCGCATGGGCGCTCATGAACTGCGTGCCGTTCAGCAGGGCGAGGCCTTCCTTCGACTGGAGCTTGATGGGCTCCCAGCCCATTTCGGCCCAGACTTCCGCAGCCGGACGCACCTGACCCCTGTAAAGGACCTCTCCCATTCCGATGAGCGGCAGGCTCAGGTGGGCGAGAGGGGCCAGGTCGCCGGAGGCTCCGAGCGACCCCTGGGTGTAAACCACAGGGAGCACGTCGTTGTTGAACATGTCTATGAGACGCTGGAGGGTTATGAGCTGCACTCCGGAGTGGCCGTAAGAAAGACTCTGGGCCTTGAGGAAGAGCATCAGCTTTACGATTTCCGGGCGCACAACTGGGCCGGTGCCGCAGGCGTGCGACATCACCAGGTTGTGCTGGAGAGCCGAGAGGTCCTCCTTCGGTATGCTGACGTTGTAGAGTGAACCGAAGCCGGTGGTTATGCCGTAGAGCGGGCGGTCGATGTCTTTCATCTTGTCGTCAAGATACTTGCGGCACTTGACAACGGCTTCCACCGATGCCTCCGAAAGGGCCAGGGTGGCGTGCGAATCGATTATTTCCTTGAGGCGCTCGAGCGTGAGACGCTCCGACGATATGTAATGTATCATTCTGCCAGTGATTTTCGTATAAGTTCTTCGTCTGCTGTGTTGGGGAGGGTGACGCGGAGTTCCGGGGTGCGGGCCATTTCGCGCTCGATGGCGAATCGGGCGCCTTCGTTGCGTGCCCAGGAGCGGCGCGCGATGCCGTTGTTGACGTCCCAGAACAGCATCTCGCGTATGTGGCGCGCCGAGTCTTCGGAGCCGTCGATGACCATTCCGAAGCCGCCGTTGATGACTTCGCCCCAGCCTACGCCGCCGCCGTTGTGGATGCTTACCCAGGTGGCGCCGCGGAAGCCGTCGCCGATGACGTTCTGCACCGCCATGTCAGCGGTGAACTGCGAGCCGTCGTATATGTTGGAGGTTTCGCGGAACGGGGAGTCGGTGCCTGAAACGTCGTGATGGTCGCGTCCGAGCACCACCGGGCCGCTTAGTTCGCCGCTGCGTATGGCGTCGTTGAACGCCAGGGCTATCTTCGTGCGCCCCTCGCAGTCGGCGTACAGGATTCGGGCCTGCGAACCTACCACGAGATGGTTGCGCCCGGCCTCCTCGATCCAGCGTATGTTGTCGCGCATCTGCCCTGCGATCTCCGCGGGAGACGTTGCCGCAAGCTCGCCCAGCACGCGCACTGCGATGGCGTCCGTGGTGGCCAGGTCCTCGGGCTTCTCGCTCATGCACACCCAGCGGAACGGACCGAATCCGTAGTCGAAGTACATGGGGCCCATGATGTCCTGCACGTAAGAAGGATAGCGGAAACTGCCGTCGGCCTTGAGCACGTCGGCGCCGGCGCGGCTGCTTTCCAGAAGGAATGCGTTGCCGTAGTCGAAGAAGTACATGCCTTGAGCGGCTAGCCTGTTGATGGCCGCCACCTGCCTGCGCAGCGACGCCTGAACAGCCTCCTTGAACGCTGCCGGGTTCTCCGCCATCATGCGCTTGGATTCCTCCAGCGAGTACCCCACGGGGTAGTATCCGCCGGCCCAGGGGTTGTGGAGCGAGGTCTGGTCGGAGCCGAGGTCCACTTTGATGCCTTCGTCGGCGAGCCGCTCCCAGAGGTCGACCACGTTGCCAACATATGCCAGCGAGACCACCTCCTTTGCTTCCACTGCCTTGCGGATGCGGGGGATCAGCTCGTCGAGCGAGTCGTGGAGCTCGTCCACCCATCCCTGGTCGAAACGCTTGCGCGCGGCGAGGGGGTTGATTTCCGCGGTGACGCTCACCACTCCGGCGATGTTGCCAGCCTTAGGCTGCGCGCCCGACATGCCGCCTAAACCGGCTGTAACGAAGAGTATGCCGGCGCGGTTGTCGGTATCGGATGCTCCGCGCTTGCGGAGCTGCTTCCTCGCTGCGTTCATCACCGTGATGGTGGTGCCGTGGACTATGCCCTGGGGGCCGATGTACATGTAGCTGCCGGCGGTCATCTGTCCGTACTGGCTTACGCCGAGGGCGTTGAACCTCTCCCAGTCGTCGGGCTTGGAGTAGTTGGGGATCACCATGCCGTTTGTAATGATTACGCGGGGAGCGTCCTTATGGCTTGGGAACAGCCCCAGGGGATGCCCGGAGTACATCACGAGCGTCTGCTCGTCGGTCATGGTGGCCAGATACTGCATTACAAGACGGTACTGCGCCCAGTTCTGGAATATGGCGCCGTTGCCTCCGTATATGATGAGTTCGTGCGGATGCTGGGCTACCCGGGGATCCAGGTTGTTCTGGATCATCGCCATGATTGCGGCGGCCTGCCTCGATTTGGCCGGATACTCGTCAATGGGGCGAGCGTACATTTCGTATTCAGGACGGAAACGGTACATGTAGATGCGGCCGTAGCGCTTCAGCTCGTCGGCGAATTCCGGGGCGAGGGTGGCGTGGTGCCTTGGCTCGAAGTAGCGCAGGGCGTTCTTCAGCGCCAGCACCTTCTGTTCCGGAGTCAGTATGTCCTTGCGCCTGGGCGCGTGGTTGATGGCGGTGTCGTACGGCTTTGGCGCCGGCAGTTCCGCCGGAATGCCTGCCAGGATTTGTTCTTGAAACTTTGTCATTCTAAAGGTCAATATGTCCGTTTACGGCTTCCAGAACCTGGGCTTCCAGGGCTTCGGCTTCGGCGACGATTTCTTTCGCCCGCTTGAGCAGCGGCCCGGCGGGGGTCTTGTCGGTCAGGCCGGATGCGTTGATGCGCACGTTGAGCTCGGCGCCGCGCACCGCGGCTAGTGCGGCGAGGGCGGCCACGCCGGCGTCTGAAGCCGATGCGGGATTGCCGCTGCGGGCCATCTCGAGCGCCAGGGGGAGGGCCTTGAGGGACGCCTCCATAGTCTTCAGGGGCACGCTGGCGGCGTACAGGGTGGCCTCTTCGATGGCGGCTGCACGCGCCTGCTTTTCGGCGTCGTTGCCCTTTGGCATGCCGAACGCGTCCATGATGCGGTTGAAGGCTGCGGTGTCTTCGTCAATGAGGGCGAGCAGCTCTTCGAGCACTGCCTGTCCCTTTTCCGCGACGTCGGAGAACTCCTTCCAACGGTCGTCCCATCCGCGCTTATGCGCCGACAGGTTGGCGACCATCGTGGCGAGAGCGGCTCCGAATGCGCCCATGCAGGCGGAGACCGAACCGCCGCCTGGAGCGGGGGACTCAGCCGCCGTCTCGCGGGCGAAACCCTCCACTGTCATGCGGGCCAGCCGGCGTTTTTTCGCCAGCTCCGCTTCGTCCTCCATCAGGAACTCGATGACCTTCTCCTTCGGCTCGAAGGGCTTGAGGTCGTCGAGCGACATGGATTTGACGGCTATCTTGAGTATTTCGTCTTCGCTGATTCCGAGCGAGCGCTGCTGGCGCTCCAGATAGAACTTGCCGGCGTCGATGAGCACCTTCTTGGGCACCAGGCCCACGATTTCGGCCCCGGTGACGCGGAGTCCGCGGGCTGCCGCTGCGCGGCTCACCTCTTCGTAAGCCACGTGCAGCGGGGTGGCGTTGATATCGGTTATGTTCATCGACACCTGTGCGATGCCGTATTCGTCGATGTACCATCCTATCGCCTTGCAGCCCTTCAGGGTGCCGGGAATCCATATCTGGTTGCCGTCGGCGTCCTTGAGCAGTTTGCCGGTGAGGGAGCCGCCCTCGCGCGCCTTGCGGCCTTTCTCGCGCACGTCGAAGGCGATTGCCATGGCGCGGCGCGTGGAGGTGGTGTTGAGATTGTAATTCACGGCAACCAGGAAGTTGCGTGCGCCCACGTTGGTGGCGCCGCAGCGGGCTACTACCTCATTGTATCCGTCGCCGAAGTCCGGCTTGCGGGCGGGGTCGGCCATCTTCTCGGGAAGGGCCTCGTACTCGCCTGCGCGGCAAACCGCAAGGTTGCGGCGCTCCGGCTTATAGGCCGCCGCCTCGTAGCAGTAGCAGGGGATTCCGAGCTCCTTGAAAAGCCTCTCGGCCAGCTTGCGGGCCAGTTCGGCGCACTCTTCCAGAGTGATGCCGCTGACGGGGATGAGGGGCAGTACGTCGGTGGCGCCGGAGCGGGGGTGCGCTCCGTGATGCTGCCTCATGTCAATCAGCTCCTGGGCCTTGGCGGCGCCTTTGAAGGCGGCCTCCACCACGCACTCGGGCTCTCCCACAAAGGTCACCACAGTGCGGTTGGTGGCCTGGCCGGGATCGACGTCCAGCACTTTGACTCCTTCTTCGGATGCTATGGCGGCGACGATTGCGTCGATTACCGCCCTGTCGCGTCCCTCACTGTAATTCGGGACGCATTCGATGATTCTCTTCATACGGTTATCAGTTTAGCGTATAAAGATACTAATTTTTTTGATATGAATGGCCGGAGATGCGGCGAAAGTATCGGGTGTCTACTGCCCGTAGCGGGCGTTCGGACCGTGCTTCCGGAAGAAGTGGATGCGCTCGAGGAGTTCGTTGCCGGTGGCGGAAGGGTTGATTTGAAGGGTAAAGAACGCAATTTTGGCGATTTCTTCCAGCACCGAGGCGTGATAGGCGGCCTCCTGAGGAGTGCGGCCCCAGGTAAACGGGCCGTGGTGCTTTACCAGGACGCCGGGCGTATGCATGGGATCCAGGTTGCGGAATCGCTCGACGATTGCCATCCCGGTTTCTTTCTCGAATTCACCGTTCAACTGCTCTTCCGTAAGGTCCGCCGTGCAGGGCACCGGGCCGCGGAAACAATCCGCATGGGTTGTGCCCAGGCACGGAATGTCCATTCCGGCCTGCGCCCATGCCGTGGCGTACGGGGAATGGGTGTGGACCACTCCGCCTATGACGGGGAACGCTTTGTACAGGACAAGATGCGTGGGGGTGTCGGAAGACGGCTTCAGATGGCCTCCGCAAACATTTCCGTCCATATCCACCGGAACCATGTCCTCTTTCGTCATGGTGTGGTAGGGAACGCCGCTGGGCTTTATCCATACAACGGAACCGTCCCTGTCTATTCCGGAGGCGTTGCCCCAGGTATGGATGACGAGCCCGTGCCGTACAAGCTCAAGGTTGGCGTCGAGCACACTGTGTTTCAAATCATGCATAACGCAAATATAAACAATAAGAATCAGCAATTCCTTAAAGAATCGTAAAAATGTGACGAATGACGGGTGCGGCGTAGTGGCGGAATAATAAAAAAGGCTTTTCTTTGCGGAAAAACCAAACTATGAAAACCGCATTTCTATTTCTCCCGGCGGCTCTCGCCGTCACATGCTGCACCCTTCTGGAGCCGCCGCTCTCGCTCGGCGAGCCCCGCATCCCGGAAAACGGAGCCGACAGTTCACGCTCCGGCTCGCTCAAACGCGATACGGTATATATGGTATCGGCCGTCAGCTTTCCCGACAGCTACGACTGGCAGAGAGACACCGCTTTCGGGGCCGTAACCTGCAACCTTGAACTCTACGAAGGCGCCACACGCGTGCTTTCCCTGCCCGCAGGGCCTTCCAAACGCATAAGCGCCGCACCCGACAGGCATCATATCATAGACGGCAAACTCTATTCGGACTATTGCGACAGAAGCGGCACCACCGTAAAATGCAACGGCGAAACCATAGGGGAATGGGAGGAACAGGAAATCATAACCGGAATCCTCCCTCTGGACGGCACCGTTTACACCCTCGGCCGCTCATCCTCCGGAAGCGGTTTTTCGTACCGCAGGGACGGGCGCGTCATCATTCAGTCGGAGACTGCGGTCCCCCTGGGCGGTTTCGGGATGGATACCTACGGCCCTACGGGAGCGCTGTATCTGGACAAAGGCAGAATCTGTTTCTCGTACCGGGACGGCGATGGCGCATATCTGGTGAAGGACGGAGATACCATGCAGCTGGCCCAGGAAACGGATGCCGTGTATTTCGATGCGAAATCTCTCGACGGAATCCCGTCGGTCCTGTTCAAGCAGGACGTTTTCACCGTCCTTCTGTATGACGGTTATTATGTGAATGTCGATTTCGGAGGCACCCTCGACTGGCTGGACGGAACCATCTTCATGCACAGGGGCGAACCGGCAATTACCGGTCGAGTGGGCACAGGCGCTCCCGGCGCAAGCACTCTTGGCGTAGGCCTTGACGGAGATTATACCAATCTGGGCTCCGACACCGGCTACGTTTATTTCGAAGATGACACGTGGTATCCGCTGAAGGTGCCTGCGGACAACTTCTTTTTCAAGCGCGACTGCGCCGCACGTATCAGCGGGGATTTTGCCATGGCCCTCACCCCAAAGGACGGGAGTTTCCCGTTCCTGACGGTGGCCGGCGACACTCTCGAGTACAAACTGCACGGCTTCCTTTCCGGGCTGGCCGTTGATATACGGGAACACGATGCTGATTAGGGTATACGGCGCCAAATGCGTGGGGATAGACGCGGTCAAGGTAACCGTGGAAGTCAACATCGACCGGGGCATCGGAATCCACCTCGTCGGCCTGGCGGACGTCGCCGTAAAAGAGAGCCTGCTGCGCACCACCACCGCCCTCCAGGCTCTTGGCTACCGCATTCCGGGGAAGCGCATAGTCATCAACCTGGCACCGGCGGACGTGCACAAGAACGGCAGCGGCTACGACCTCCCAATAGCTATAGGAATCATCGCGGCGTCGGACCAGCGGGAACTGCCTCTGGCGGGGCGTTTCCTTATGATGGGAGAACTTGGCCTGGATGGCAGCGTGAGGGGGATCCCGGGCGCGCTCCCGTTCACGGAACTCGCTGCCTCGGAAGACTTTGACGGTATCATTCTTCCGCTGGCGTCGGCGCTCGAGGCTGCCGAACTCCAAAACGTCAGCGTTTACGGAGTGCATACCCTGGACGACGTGGTAAACATTCTCTCCGGCGAGGAAGACTGCTCCGGCATGCTTGTCTGGAACAGCTCCGCTTACCGCAGCATGAAGGAATCCCGAACCGGGGCCGGCCTGCGCCAGGACATTCCGGACTTCGCCGACATCATCGGCCAGGAAGGCGCCAAGCGCGCCCTGGAAATAGCCGCCGCAGGATCTCACAATGTAGCCATGATCGGTCCGCCTGGTTCGGGAAAAAGCTCGCTGGCGAAGGCCCTGGCCGGAATCATGCCACCCATGACCAGGGAGGAAAGCCTGCTTACCTCGAAGATATTCAGCATCGCCGGCAAGGGGAACCTGCGCTACGGGCTTATGGACCGCAGGCCCTTCCGTTCGCCGCACTATTCGGCGTCGCTGGCCGCCATCATCGGTGGTGGAGCGGGCGACGGAATCGTGCCCGGGGAGGTGAGCCTCGCACAAAATGGCGTGCTCTTTCTCGACGAGGCCGCGCAAATGCCGCGCAGCGTGATCGAAGCCCTGAGAGGCCCGATCGAAGACCGCAAGGTGGTGATTTCCCGGCTCAAGTCGAAGGTGGAATATCCTTCGTCGTTCATGCTCGTGCTGGCATCCAACCCCTGCCCCTGCGGCTACTGGGGAGTCGGCGACAGATGCACCTGCACTCCGGCCCAGCGCCTGGCGTACCTCTCGCGCCTGAGCGGTCCCTTGATGGACAGGATCGACCTGCAGCTGGTCGTTCCCATGCTGGATGCGGCCCAGCTTACCAGGCTGAGGGCCGAAGGCCGGCGCTCGGAGCCGAGCGCAGCGGTGGCGGCAAGGGTGACGGCGGCCAGGGAAATACAGCAGAAGCGCTTCAAAGGCCAGAATATCAACGCAAATTCGGAAATGAGCAACAAGCAGATTGAGCGTTTCTGCGTGCTGGGCGAAGACAGCAAGAACCTGCTGATCTCGCTGATGGACAGGCTCGGGCTGTCGATGAGGGCGTATTTCCGCATCATCAAGGTGGCCCGCACGATAGCCGACCTGGAAGGCTCAGAATCAATACTCCCGCAGCACATTTCAGAAGCTGCCGCATATCGTTTCCTCGACCGCAAGATGCCTTGATTTCGGCCCTTTTTGCTATATTAGCGCTATGAAAGCTCATAATGCCTGCCTGGCCGCCATGCCGGCCATATTGCTCACCGGCTGCAACACCCGTCTGCCGGAGCGCCCCAATATCTTATTCCTGATGTTCGACGACCTCGGCTACGGCGACCTTGGCTGCTATGGGCAGAAACTCATCGAGACCCCAAACATCGACGCGCTTGCCGAGGGCGGCATCGTGTTCACCGACATGTATACCGCCTGCCCGCTGTCTGCGCCGTCGCGCTGCAGCATCATGACGGGCATGCATACCGGCCACAGCCAGATACGGTCCAACGACGAAAGGGTGCCGCGCCCCGAGGACCTCGTGCCTGCGAACGCCGACGGCTATTTCAAACGCATCAGCGAGAACCCGCAGTTCGAGGGGCAGTGGCCCATGGCCGAAGGCACTCCTACGGTGGCGGCTATGATGCGCGACGCCGGCTACCGCACCGCCATGATAGGCAAATGGGGCCTCGGCGGGCCCGGCTCCGGCTCGGCTCCGAACGACATGGGCTTCGACTATTTCTACGGATTCAACTGCCAGATGCTGGCGCACTCATACTACCCCGACTATCTCTGGGAAAACGAAACGAAGGTTCTCACCGGCAACGAGTACATGCCCATAAACCGCCGACTCGACCCCGGCGCCGACCCTTACGACATCCGCAGTTACGACAAGTTCAACCAGCAGAACTACTCCTGCGACCTGATGTACGACAAGCTGGAGAAATTCGTCACCGAAAGCGCCGGAGGGCCGTTCTTCCTGATGTGGACCACCACCGTGCCGCACAGCACCGTCCAGGCTCCGGAAGAAGAGGTGATGTACTACGTGGACAAACTGGGCGAGGAGAAAACCCCCATCACCGACGGCGGCTGGTATTACCCTGTGCTGTATCCCCATTCCGCGTATGCGGCTATGATTACACACATTGACACGCAGGTGGGGCGCCTGGTGCAACTTCTCAAGGACCTTGGAGTTTACGACAACACCCTGATAATCGTCACCTCCGACAACGGCCCGGCTTGCAATTCCAACTCCCCGATGGAGTATTTCAACAGCGGCGGCCCCTTCAAGTGCGGCAAGGGATGGGGCAAGCGTTCCCTGCATGAAGGCGGGATCAGGATGCCTTTCGTGGCGAGCTGGGGCGGGCATCTGAAACCCGGCAGATGCTCCTACGCAGGCCAGTTCACCGACCTCATGCCGACATTCGCCGAGCTCGCGGGCACAACGGCTCCGCCAAACGACGGCATCTCCTTCGTGCCCTCTCTCAAGGGCGCAAAGCAGCCGCAGCACGAGTATCTGTACTGGGAATTCCCGGGCAATACAGGCCTGCTCGCAGTCCGCATCGGGCCGTGGAAAGGCCTGGTGGAGAATGTCCTGGACGGCAATTGCAGGATGCAGCTCTTCAACCTGGAAACAGACCCGGGGGAGACCGTTGACGTAGCGGCTGAGCATCCGGAAACGGTGTCCCGCATGTGGGAGATAATAAAGGCTTCACATGCCCCCGTTCCCAGCGGCAATCCCAAGTTCGAAATGGATATCACGCTGCCCGAATAGTCGCGTCAGTATTTTACGATATCGTAGAAATCGGTGGTGATCCAGTTGAATCCCAGGTCTTCGGCGATTCCGCGCATGTAGGTGCTGTTCACCATCCACAGATAGGTTTCAATCCCCAGGTCGCGGAACTGTCCTATCCATTCCGGATGGTTCAGGATGACGCTCATGTTGTAGGAGACGCCCGTGAATCCGTTGGCCTTCACTTCCTCCGGTGGCATGGAGTCGTGCAGGCTGCTTGAGTTGAGCACCACGTCCGCTTCGGGGAAGATACGCAGCACTTCTTTCAGCCCTTCGACGCTGAACGACACGAACGTAACCTGGTCATCCATGCCGAGGGCATGTATTTCGTCTATGCATTTGCGTATCATCGCGTTCTCGAGCTCCTGTGTCTTCTGCACCTTGATTTCCAGCGCCTGGCGCAGCCAGGGGGTCTCCCGGGCCTGCACCAGCCACTCGTGAAGCGTGGGGATTTTGTTGCCGTGGGGCAGGGTATATGCCTTGATCTCTTCCAGGGTGCTTCCCTGACAGCTGAGCCCCGCGTCGATCCTGTTGTCGTGGCGGATGACGAGCTGGCTGTCCCTGGTCATGTGCACGTCGAACTCGACGGCGCCTATGTCCCTGTGCTCCTGGGCGCGGCGAAGGGCGTCCAGGGTGTTCTCGTCGGTTACGAAGCGGTCGCCCTCGCTCACGAGTCCGCGGTGCACCAGAATCCTTGGATGGTCGTTGCCGGTACAGGAGCAGAGGAGGGCAGCTGCGGCAAAAGCGAATAGCAGTATTCTTTTCATGGGGTTATTTCTCTCTTTTGTCTGGAAGTGAAAACGCTTTGCGGATGTCTTCCATAGCCTTGTCCGTCATGCCCTCCGGGATGAAGCCCATGTTGCATCCGGTCATATAGATGCATGCAGCCTTGTTCAGGACGTCGGTGCTGTCGAAGGCCTCGATGATGTCTTCTCCCACCGCCAGGGTTCCGTGTTTCTCCCAAAGCACCACGTCGTACTCTTTGATCAGTGCCGTGGTGGCGTCGGCCAGCTCGACCGAGCCGGGCATGTTGTAAGGCACCACGCCTATTCCCAGCGGGGCGAACGCCAGGGTCTCCGGAATCATGGACCAGAGAGTGCGGGTGAGCACCTTCGAATCCAGGAACGAGGGGTTGTGCGACATGGCTACGAGCTCTATGGGATGGGTATGGAGCGTGGCCTTGTAGCTGCTGCCGGATCCGATTAGGTAGTCCTGCAGCGAGAGGTGCGAAGCAAGCTCCGATGTGGGCTTGATGGGACTGTCGGCTATGATTTCATAACTGGCGCAGTCGTCGCATATCCTTATGATGCTGCCGGCGCACATGGGGTCGCGTGCGAGGTCGCGCATGCGCTTGCCCGTGCCCTTGCAATAGAAATAGAGGCCTCTGAGCCGGGGTAGCACGGTTCCTATCGGCAGCGGCTCTCCGAGAGGGGGCATTTCGCGCATGCCCTCATCCACAAGATGTGTGATGTTTACCGTAATGTTGCCGCCGTTGCGTTCCGCCCAGCCTTTCTGCCAGAGATAACCGGCCACTTCGGCCACTTTGCCGAGTTCCGCCCTGAGCGCTTCTCTTCCTTCGAGTATGGATTTCATATAACAGTATTAATTGACACGGAATTTGAGTTCCGCGCCTTCGAGGAACCCGAGATAATTCTTTATGGCGAAGACCGGAGCCTTGCTGTACGATTCGATGGTGTCACCGGCGCGGTGGTTGGTGAGCGTGACGTTGTCGTACTTGCGGTAGAAGTCCGGGATCTCGGGCTCACTCTCGAATACGTCGATCGCGGCGCCCTGCAGCCTGCCGCTGTCCATCGCCTTGCGGAAGGCCTCGGAGTCCACCAGATACGACCTTGCGCAGTTGATCAGATAGGCATTCCGCTTCATCATGGCGAATTCTTCCTCGCCCATGATCACGCCATTTGCGCGTGCGTGAAGCGTTACGATGTCGGACCGCCGGAGGAGGTCCTCCTTGCTTGTGAAGCAGTAGTACGGTCCGTCTTTCCGCTCCGCGTAGGGGTCGAAGACCAGTATGCCGCATCCGAAAACCGAAAGCTTTTCCGCCACCAGCCGCCCGATGGTGCCGAATCCGATTATGCCTACGGTGCAGTCGCATAGCTCCTTGATAGTCGTGGCGGTGTTGGGGTATGTCTTGCGCCATTCCCCACGCTTGAGGGCTGCATCCGCACGGGCTATGTTGCGGGTTTCGGAAAGGATGAGCCCTACGGTGAACTCGGCCACGCCGTTGGCGTTGTGGGCGGGGTTGTTGGAAACTATGATTCCCTTGGCGGATGCTGCGGGAATGTCGATGTGCTCCAGCCCGCCCCGGCATGACATGATCGCCTTGAGCCTGCCTGCGGCGGCAATCAGGCGCTTGTTCGCCGGGCAGAGGTGTGTGATCAGCAGATCGGCATCCTTTATGGCTTCTTCCAGTCCTTCAGGCAGGTCCAGGTCGTCTATCCGGCGGGCTTCGATAGTCTTTACGAGGTCACGCATGGCAGCTCTTTCCCCGTATCCGAAAAAGAAGACATGCATCTCGTCCCCGGCCCTGAGGAATGGACGGACTCCTTCCTCCATCATGGCGGGGGTGACGAATGCGTCTGCTACACAGATTATTTTCATGCTCCTGAAAGATTATAATGCCGGGATAGAGCGAAGGTACGAAAAAATTCCTATCTTTATCACAATTATGAAACAATTAACCACACTCCTTGCCATTCTGGCCCTCAGCCTTCCGGTGGCAGCACAGCTCCCCGGCGAAGACAGCATCACAGTACCCGACTACAGCGAGTACATCCTCACTCCCAAGGCCCCCGACACCCCCCGCATCAACGGACCAAAGGTGTATGGCGCCCGCAAGAAAGCCGACTTCCTGTACCGCATTCCGGCCACCGGCGTGCGTCCCATGCGCTTCGAGGCGAAAGGTCTCCCGCGCGGCCTGAAGCTCAATCCCGATACCGGAATCATCAGCGGCCGGGCCCGCAGGAAAGGCGTCTTCAACGTGACCCTCAAGGCAGTCAACGCCCTCGGATCCGACGAACGCACGCTGCGCATCGAGATCGGCGACCGCATTTCCCTGACGCCGCCGCTGGGATGGAATTCCTGGAACTGCTGGGGCAACACCGTGACGCAGGAGCAGATCATGCAGTCCGCCCGTGCGATGGTGGATAAGGGCCTGGCCGACTGCGGCTGGACCTATATCAACATCGACGACGGCTGGCAGGGCATCCGCGGAGGCAAGTGGAACGGCATCCAGCCCAATAGCAAGTTCCCCGACATGAAGGCTCTCGGCGACTCCATCCATGCCCTCGGCCTCAAGTTCGGCATCTACTCAGGACCGTGGATAACTACCTATGCCGGGCACATCGGAAGCTCTTGCGACAGCCCCGACGGCAAATACTGGTGGATCGAAGACGGCCTGGTGGATGGTGTACTGAAGCTCGACCGAAGCAAACTAAACAGGGAAGAGTTCCGCATCTTCGGCAAGTATTCCTTCGCCCGCGCCGACGCAAAGCAGTGGGCAGAATGGGGAGTGGACTATCTCAAATACGACTGGAACCCCAACGACGAATGGTGGCTGCGCGACATGCGCGAGGCCATCGACGCCACCGGGCGCGACATAGTCTACAGCATCTCCAACCACTCCAGGGTTGTGCTCGGACCCGTCCTTCAGAAGTACGCCCAGTGCTGGCGCACCACCGGCGACATCCGCGATACCTGGCAGAGCATGTCCGATATCGGATTCAAGGGGCAGGACTGCTGGGCAGGATTCCGCGGCCCGGGCAACTGGCCCGACGCCGACATGCTTGTTCTCGGCAAGGTAGGCTGGGGACGCAAGATGCACTGGACGGAACTCAACCCCTGGGAGCAGTACACCCACATAACCCTTTGGGCCATACTGGCTTCGCCCATGCTTCTCGGCTGCGACATGGCCATGCTTGACGACTTCACCGTCAGCCTGCTCACCAATACCGAAGTGCTGGACGTGAACCAGGATCCCCTCGGCATCCAGGGCGTGAACACCATCCAGGGTGACGGCCACGCCACCTACGTGAAACTGCTTGAGGACGGCTCCGTCGCCGTCGCGCTCTTCAACCTCGGTGAGGAGGAGCGCACCCTGGGCTTCACCCCCTTCAAGCTGGGTATCCTGGGCGAACAGACCGTCCGCGACCTCTGGCGTCAGCAGGACATGGGCAAGGTGACCGGCAAGGAACGCTGGGAAGTTTCAGTTCCTCCCCACGGCGCCGCCTTCTACCGCCTCAGCCCCGGCAACACCGGCGAGAAGCTCGAAGGCGATTACAGATAGACTGTCAGTCCTCCGGCTTCGAAGGGTCGAAGGCGCGCGGGCGCTCGTAGACTCGCTCGTACTTGAGATTGCCGTCGGCGCCGTATATGCGCACGGTGACGGGGGTCTTGGGTGATGACGTCTTTGCCACGAACATGTGATAGGTGTTGTCCTTGGAGCTCTTGCTGCTGTGCTTGTAGGGCGACATCACGCGGGGCAGTTCATAGGCGAAATTCTTGGTCGGATCCTCGTAGGTGGTAGCCTCCACCTTCAGTTTACGGGCCTTCTCGTACATCTCCACACAATCTCCCGGCTCCCAGCCCCAGTAGTTGAGGAACACGTGGTTGCGCCACTGCTTCTTGCCGTAGTCGGCGCGGGTATCGGGGAACATCTCCTGCTGCTTCTTTATCCCTTCGCTTGAGCGGTACGCTTCGCCTACGGAATTCATGTCATAGAAGCGGCAGTATTTCTCGCCGTACAGATAGGTCTCGAGCCGGTAGCGCGGCTCCGCTCCGGATTCGAAATTGCCGATCCAGATGCCGGCGTCGCCGCCGTCGCTGCTGTACAGGGGCCAGTCGCGCACGGTGGTCCACATTATGCCGGAAGTGGCGGGCAGCGTACGCTGGTGGATGCGGGGGAAGTCTTCGTGTGTACGGATATCGTTGCGATGACTGTGGCCGGAGAACACCGTTAGGTCGTGTGAGAACGGCGCGCAGAGTTCCGCAATCCGCTGGACCTGCTTCCGGGGCATCAGCAGCCCGCTGCTCCTTCCAGAAAAGAGCATGGGAGCGTGGGTGCAGATGAAAACGCGCGCGTCCTTGTCCACCAGCGCCAGGTCTTTCTCGAGCCATGCCATCTGGTCCTCCGTGAGCTCGTTCAGATAGGAACGGTCGCCCAGCACGCCGGGAGCCTTCTTGCCCTTGCCTTCCACGTTGATATAGATGATGTTGTCGAGGAATACCCAGTGGTCGCCGCCGATGTTCACGGAGAACTGGCCAGGGCCCCAGCAGTCGCGCTCGCGCCAGGCGGCACGGCGGTCGACGTCGTCGCCGACCACCGACGGATCGTGGTCGTGGTTGCCCATGATGGAGTACATGGGCGTGGGGTATTCAAGGTCCTGCAGCAGGCGCAGGGCGTCGGTCTCGTTGAAGTTGAACTCGCCCCAGTAGATGTCGTGGGTGGTGTCGCCGAGATTGATGGTGTACACAGCTCCGGTAGCGGCCGCGGCCTGCCTGCGGATCACCGGCATCACCTCGTTGCGGAAGCGGTTCAGGTCGTCGCGCGCCGGGTCGTTCGACAGGTGCATGTCGGCCAGGAAAACAACGGTGTAGCGGCTCTGGTCCTGCTTCTCGAGCACGAAATCGTGCACCTCCTCCAGCTCCGGGGCGAGATACAGCGGCTGCCAGAATCCGGGCCGCAGGCCGTCGATGCTGCGGGCGACATACCCCGATGGCGTGATCACGAACACGCTCCCGTCGCGCTTGTCGGAGTCGATGGAATAGCGTCCGTCCCTGTCGGTGAATACGATGGATATGCCGTCGGACACGGCTACGCCGGCCATAGGCTGGCGGTTGCAGGTCACTCGTCCGCACACGTTTCCGGCCAGCACCTGCACGCAGCAGGCGGCCAGAGCGAGCACTGTCAGTATTCTTTTCATTTTACGGCTGCTTTAGGTTTGCCGAGCATGCACACAAGGGTGGAGATGAGGCCGCCGATGGGGCACCACCAGGTCCATGCGATGTAATTGTGGCCGAAGAATTCCTTCTGGAACATCAGCGGGATGATGATGAGCGCGCCCACGATCAGGGCGGCGATCACGCTCTTGCCGTTGCCGCGTTTGGTGAAGATGGCGGTGAGGAACACTCCGATCATGCCGGCGTAGGCGAAGCACATGATGCCGGTGGCGAAGTCCACCAGGTTGAGGCCGCTGCTCTGCTGCATCACGCAGGTCACGATGGCGAAACCGGTGAGCATCATGCCCATGAGCCCCACCATCCAGCGCGACGATGCGATCTGGTCCTTGTCGCTCTTGACAGCCTTGCCCCGGCGCTCGCGCAGTGGCAGGTAGAGGTCGGCCACGAAGCTGGAAGCCATGGAGTTGATGGCGGAGTTGAAGCTCGACAGGGCCGCTGCCAGCAGGCCGGTGATCATCAGACCACGCACGCCGATGGGTATATGGTTCTTGATGTACTGCGGGAAGATGTCGCGCGCGTCGCTGAAGAACGCGGTGCTGAGGGCGCCGTCGCACGCGGGATCGTGGATGTATTTGACGTACAGCAGCAGGCCGATGCACAGGAAAATGAGCACCACGGGCAGCGCGATGAGCTGCGAGGCCACGAGCGAACGGCCCGCCTTGCGCACGTCCTTGCAGGCCAGCTGGCGCTGCACGAACTCCTGGTCTGTGGTGTACTGTGCGATCTTGAAGAACGCCACGCCGATCAGGCCTCCCAGGATGGTGTACGGCTTGCTGAAGTCGACGCTGGGGTCGAACATTTGCACCTTGCTGCCGGGAACCCATCCGTTCAGGGTGCCGTCGGCGGCGAGTCCGGGGGCCACTCCGGTGGCGGCGGGCGCCTTGACCATGCCGTCTGCGGTCAGGGTCTGCCATACGTCCCTGAGGCTCAGTCCGTTAAGGTCGCAGGCAACGATGACCAGTCCCACCACGCCGGTGAAAATCATCAGCAGCGTCTGGAAGGTATCGATGTAGAGCAGGCCCTTGATGCCTCCCATCATCGTATAGAATGTGGACACGACGCCGAGGATTATGATGCTCCATACCATGAACTGGAACTGTATGCTGCCGAAGGCGATGACGCTGATGGCGATGGCGGCGATGAACAGGCGGCTGCCGCTGGTGAGCAGCTGGCCTATGAGGAACATGACCGAATTGGCGTGCTTGGAGGTGTTGCCGAAACGGTCGCCTATGAATCCATAAATAGTAATCGTGCGGGCGTTATACAGCTTTGGCAGTATGAGCGCTGCCACCAGGCATCCGCCTACAATCGAACCCAGAAGGTTGAGCACATAGGTCAGGTTGGTGTTGAAACCCAGTTCCGGCGATCCAACGAAGGTGCCGGCGCTGATGGTGGTGCCGGTTGCGGCAATCGCCACGAGCCATCCGGGCATGGAGCGGCCCGCCACGAAATAATCTTCAATGTTCTTGTTCTTGTGAGAAAAGAGGTAGCCTATGGTGACAAGTGCGCCAAGGAAAAGGGCTACGATAAGCCAGTCTACAAAAGCCATTGGTTATTCTATTATCCTAGCAAAAATAATTATTATTTGCAGATTCCGCAAATAATGACGAATATTGCCATATGAAGACGAACAAACTCCTTTTTGCGGCTGCAGCGGCCGCAGCGTGCGGATGCGCAGGCTCCGACAAGGCGACGGAAAAGCCCAATATCATCTACCTGATGTTCGACGACCTCGGTTACGGCGACCTCGGATGCTACGGGCAGCAAATGATAGAGACGCCAAACATCGACGCCCTCGCATCGCACGGCATACTCTTCACCGACATGTACACCTCGGCCCCGCTGTCGGCCCCTTCGCGCTGCTGCATCATGACAGGCAAGCACATGGGACACAGCCAGATACGCAACAATGAGGAGCACTTCGTCCCCACCGACGACCGCGGCTGGAACTGCCTCTTCCTCGACGACACCATGGAAGGCCAGCAGCCTATGCTTGCAGGCACTCCCACCATCGCGAAGATGATGCAGGAGGCCGGATACAAGACGGCAATGGTGGGTAAATGGGGCCTGGGATTCCCTTCCAGCGACTCCACCCCCAACAAGATGGGCTTCGACTACTTCTACGGATTCAACTGCCAGGCTCTGGCGCATTCGTACTACCCCGCTAACCTTTGGGAGAACGACGTCAAGATTGCCACCGGCAACGAAACCGTGATGCAGGGCGAGCCGCTCCCGGAGGGCCTGGACCCTCTCGATCCGGCGAATTACGAGCGCTACGGCGGTAAATACTACAGTCCCGACCTGATGTACGAAAAGCTGGAGAAGTTCATCGTCGACAACGCCGGCGGCCCCTTCTTCGCCATGTGGACCACCACCGTTCCGCACAGCGCCGTGCAGGCTCCGGAGGACGAAGTGATGCATTATGTCGATAAACTAGGCGACGAGGAGCCCCGCACCGACGGCGGAATGTATCTGCCCGTGCGTTACCCGCACGCCTCCTATGCCGCCATGGTCACCCATATCGACACCCAGGTGGGCAAACTGGTGGCCAAGCTCAAGGAACTCGGAATCTGGAAAAACACCATCTTCATCGTCACTTCCGACAACGGCCCTGCGCACAACGGCAACTCGCCGATGGAGTACTTCCAGAGCGGCGGTCCCTTCAGCTGCGCTGCCGGGTGGGGCAAGAGTTCGCTGCACGAAGGCGGTATCCGCATGCCGTTCATCGTGGCATGGGGCGACCGTCTGAAGGCCTCCAGGAGCGCCCACATGGCATATTTCGCCGACCTCATGCCCACTTTCGCAGAGCTGGCCGGAGTTGAAGCGCCGGAGAACGACGGCATTTCCTTCGCGCCCATTATCAAGGGCAAACCCAAGAAACAGCAGGAGCACGACCACCTGTACTGGGAGTTCCCCGGAGGCAAGGGATGGGTTGCCGTACGCATCGGCGAGTGGAAAGGCCTCCTTCAGAAGGCGGCAAAAGGCAACCATGCCATGGAGCTCTACAATCTGTCCACCGACCCCAGCGAGGCTCACGACGTTTCCACGGAGCATCCTGAAATAGTTCAGCGTATGTGGGATGTGGTCCGCGAGAGCCATGACGAGCCCGTGCTCGACATCCCCAAGTTCCGCTTGGACATCAACATCCCCGAGAGGCACGAATGAAACACAGCATCAGAATAGACGGACTCGCCGATCTCGGGCGCGCCGCGAAGGAATTCCTGGCCCTTACCGCCGGGCATACGCTCATTGCCTTCTACGCCCCCATGGGCGCAGGCAAAACCACTTTCACCACGGCGGTATGCAAGGAGCTGGGCGTCCGCGAAGATGCGGTCAGTTCACCCACCTTCGCGATAGTGAACGAGTACCGCACCGCTTCGGGCGAGAGCGTCTATCATTTTGATTTTTACCGCATTGCCAAGCCCGTCGAGGCCCTGGATATCGGTCTGTACGACTATCTCGACAGCGGCTCGCTCTGTCTGATGGAGTGGCCCGAGAACATCGAGGACCTGCTCCCGGAAGAAACCCTTCGGGTGTCCATCTCCGTAGAGCCCGACGGCTCCCGGGTGCTCTCCTGGGAGGACTGACACACAACTGCACGCAAGAATCAAGGGGCGTCCGAAACCGGGCGCCCCTTGAAGGTTATAGAGAGGTTAGAATTACCTCCTTTCGTCACGGCGTTCGCCACGACCGCCACGGCGGTCGCCACGGCCACGGCGGTCGCCACCGCGGCGGTCGCCGCGA
Source organism: Bacteroidales bacterium (assembly GCA_016288775.1). GTDB lineage: Bacteria > Bacteroidota > Bacteroidia > Bacteroidales > UBA932 > Cryptobacteroides. Next base: position 35,868 of record JAEELG010000072.1, read on the forward strand.
GGCTGGCCTGCAGCCTGTGAATTGGCGGCTGCGAGTGCGGCCGGGGTCAGGTCCTGACGGCCGTACTTCTCACCGTTGCAAATCCACACCTTGATTCCGAGGGTACCGACCTTGGTGTTGGCGACTGCCAGCGCGTAGTCGATATCTGCACGGAAGGTGTGCAGAGGGGTACGTCCCTCCTTGAACATCTCGCTGCGAGCCATTTCGGCGCCGCCGACGCGGCCGGCGATCTGGATCTTGATGCCCTCTGCGCCAACGCGCATGGTGTTGGCGATGGCCATCTTGATGGCGCGGCGGTAGCTGACACGGCCTTCGATCTGGCGGGCGATGGAGTCCGCTACGATGTGGGCGTCAACCTCGGGGCGCTTGACCTCGTAGATGTTGATCTGGATGTCCTTGTTGGTGACCTTCTTGAGCTCTTCCTTGAGTTTGTCGACCTCCTGGCCGCCCTTGCCGATGATGAAACCGGGACGGGCCGCGTGGATGGTGACGGTGATGAGC
>JAEELG010000073.1 GCA_016288775.1 Bacteroidales bacterium
GGACCCCCTCAAACTCCCCTGTCTTATTAATTATGTAAAATTCACGGGGCGCTAAAGCGCTCAACTATCCAATGAGGGGGCGGACCCCCTCAAACTCCCCTGTCTTATTAATTATGTAAAATTCACGGGGCGCTAAAGCGCTCAACTATCCAATGAGGGGGCGGACCCCCTCAAACTCCCCTGTCTTAATTAATTATGTAAAATTCACGGGGCGCTAAAGCGCTCAACTATCCAATGAGGGGGCAGACCCCCTCAAACTCCCCTGTCTTATTAATTATGTAAAATTCACGGGGCGCTAAAGCGCTCAACTATCCGATGAGGGGGCGGGGCGGCTACTTGAATTGGTATTTTGAGAGGTTCTGGAGGCCGGGGATTCCATAGTAGGAGCCGACGATATCGCCTTTCAGGAAGACTTGTTTGCCCAGGTTTTCAGGATGGTCCACAAGGTTCAGGGCGTCTCGGATATCGCCTTTTGCCAGTTGTACCGACAGACAGATGGTTTTGTCCTTGCATGAAGATTTGTTGGCGAGAACGATGTTGGTGCGAGACGAGAAAGGACCCTTGAACGAGCATTTGCTGGATGAAAGGTCACCGCCTACGATATAGCCATATACCCAGACGTCCTGCTCGCCAGCATGCTTGCGGGCAGTTGTAACGTCGTAGGCCTTGTCCATGTTGTCTCCGCCCGTGTCTCCGCCGCCGATAGTGTAATCGTCGTTAATCCATGTACGGGTGGTATCGACCTGGATGTCGACGCCGCTTTTGGAGGACTGACTGCCGGCATTGACGTTCAGCGTAAGTATCTGCTGCGCCTCCAGCCGCTTGGTAAACAGGGTTTTGGCCTCGCCTCCGTCGGACATCTCCAGATTCACTGTGCCTGGTTGGAAATAGGCGATTCGGGTTTCGTTGTATCCGTACATCAATTTACCGGCGGCAGACTTCAGATACAGGTTTGAAGCAGGATACGCCGCCTTGAATTCAGGAGCGATTTTCAACCGTATTCCGGCATTCATCTGTACGCAGGTGAGGGTAACCACCGTGTTGCGCCCGGCCTTGATCGTGGCCACCTGGGTATCTCCGTACTGAGGGGTATCGAACAGGGGTGCGGAAAACTCGCACGAAATGGCCGTTACCGTGTACACGCCTTCGTTCAAGGGGAGTTTGTCCTTGATTCCGCCGTAATTGCCGCTGTAAACCTCATTGCCCTTTTCGTCGGTAACGGAAAGGATGAAGTCGTTGGTGTCGGGAAAGGCTGCCGCCCTGGTGGAAGGAACAGTGCCGTCGGCGAAGCGTATCTGCAGGGTTCCCTGCAGGCCGAATGATTTCATGAAATCGTCGCAGGATGCCGCCATGATCAGGACAGGCATCAATAGAAGAAGAATCTTTTTCATAGTTCGTAAGTATTAATTGTTCGCACGAATATAGTGCAAAACTCCGTGCAACCCTTTAAAAATCAGCAAATTCTTTCCGAAATATTTTTCTTTCGAAAAAAAACGAAAAGAGACAGGCCGAAACCCGTCTCTTTCGTACGCCCTAGGCGAATCGAACGCCTATCGTAGGAACCGGAATCCTAAATTCTATCCATTAAACTAAGGGCGCAAAAACTGCTTTGCAAAAATAATAAAAAATACTTAATTTTGTGAAGATGAAAAAAGCATTCGTATTTCCCGGTCAGGGGTCTCAGTTCCCGGGTATGGGCAAGGAGTTGTATGAAGCCAACCCCAAGGCCCGCGCCATGATGGAACAGGCCAACGACATACTGGGATTCAGGATTACCGACATCATGTTCGGAGGGTCCGACGAGGACCTAAAAGCCACCCGCGTAACACAACCGGCCATTTTCCTGCATTCGGTCGTTCTGGCCGGATGCAACGCACTCGACACACCCGACATGGTCGGCGGCCACTCGCTGGGCGAATTCAGTGCCCTGGTGGCCGCCGGTGCCGTCTCTTTTGAAGACGGCCTCAGGCTTGTCGCGGCACGTGCGAGCGCGATGCAGAAATGCTGCGAACTCCATCCCGGTTCCATGGCGGCCGTCATCGCCCTCGCCCCGGAAACCGTGGAAGAAGTCTGCGCCGGCATTCCCGGAACCGTAGTTCCCGCCAACTACAACTGCGACGGGCAGATAGTGATTTCAGGCGACAAGGAGGCGGTAAGCCTGGCATGCGACGCCATGAAGGCGGCTGGTGCCAAACGCGCCCTCCCGCTCATCGTGGGCGGAGCGTTCCACTCCCCTCTTATGGAACCGGCACGGGCCGAACTGGCAGAGGCAATCGAGGCAACCGAAATCGTCGCCCCTTCCTGTCCCATCTACCAGAACGTCAGCGCGAGCGCTGAGACAGACCCTGTGAGGATCAAGGCAAATCTCCTTGCCCAGCTCACGTCCCCGGTCCGCTGGACCCAGAGCGTTAAGGCCATGCTGGCCGACGGCGCCACCGATTTCACCGAAATCGGCCCCGGAGCCGTGCTTCAGGGACTCATCGGCCGCATCTCCAAGGGAATCGAAGGCATAACCATACAAGGAATCCAATAACCATCATACACAATAACTACACATGGCACAAAAGAAATTCATAACATGTGACGGTAACCAGGCAGCCAGCAGCATCGCTTATCTGTTCAGCGAGCACGCTGCCATCTACCCTATCACACCTTCCTCCACAATGGCGGAGAACATCGACGAATGGGCAGCCCAGGGCAAGAAGAACCTCTGGGGCGAGACTGTCAAGGTCACCGAGATGCAGAGTGAGGCCGGCGCAGCCGGAGCCGTTCACGGTTCCCTGCAGGCAGGCGCGCTCACCAGCACATTCACGGCATCCCAGGGCCTCCTGCTGATGATTCCGAACATGTACAAGATCGCGGGTGAAATGCTTCCCGCCGTGTTCCACGTTTCCGCACGCGCCCTCGCATCCCACGCCCTCTCCATCTTCGGAGACCATCAGGACGTGATGGCATGCCGCCAGACCGGCTTTGCGATGCTCGCATCCGGCTCTGTCCAGGAGGCACAGGACCTCGCCGCAGTGGCACATCTGTCCACCATCAAGGCCAGCGTTCCGTTCCTGCATTTCTTCGACGGCTTCCGCACCTCCCACGAGATCCAGAAGATCGAGGCTCTCGACGAGGACGCACTCCGCGGCATGGTGAGCCAGAAGGCCCTCGACAATTTCCGCGCACGCGCACTCAGCCCCGAGACCCCTGTCACCCGCGGTACCGCACAGAACGGCGACGTTTATTTCCAGGCCGTCGAGTCCCGCAACCAGGTCTATGAGGCCGTTCCCGACATCGTGGCGCGCTACATGGGCGAGATCAGCGAACTCACCGGACGCTGCTACAGGCCATTCGAGTACTACGGAGCTCCCGACGCGGAGAATATCATAGTCGCCATGGGTTCCGTCACCGAGACCATACGCGAAACCATCGACTACCTCGAAGCGAAGGGCAAAAAGTGCGGTCTCATCACCGTACACCTCTACCGTCCGTTCTCCGAGAAGTACTTCCTCAAGGTGCTCCCCAAGAGCGTGAAGAAGATTGCGGTGCTCGACCGCACCAAGGAGCCCGGAGCCCTCGGCGAGCCCCTGTTCCTCGACGTCAAGGCCCTCTTCCAGGGCAAGGAGAACGCCCCGCTCGTAATCGGTGGCCGTTATGGTCTGTCCTCCAAGGACACCACTCCCGCCCAGATCGTCGCCGTGTCTGACAATCTCGCGCTCAAGGCCCCCAAGGCCGACTTCACCATCGGCATCGTCGACGACGTGACCTTCAAGAGCCTCCCCGTTAAGGAGGAGATCTCCATCGTCAAGCCCGGCACCACCGAGTGCAAGTTCTACGGACTCGGTTCCGACGGCACCGTGGGAGCCAACAAGAACACCATCAAGATCATCGGCACCCACACCGACCTGTACAGCCAGGCATACTTCGACTACGACTCCAAGAAATCCGGCGGCTACACTTGCAGCCACCTTCGCTTCGGCAAGGCCCCCATCAAGGCTCCTTACCTCGTAGGCACACCCGACTTCGTTGCCTGCCACGTGCCTTCGTATCTCGAGAAGTACGACGTGCTGAAGGGTATCAAGGAAGGCGGCAGCCTCCTGCTCAACTCCCTCTGGGACGAGGAAGAGACCCTCAAGCGCATCCCCGACCACGCAAAGGCGGTCATAGGACGCAAGCACATCAAGCTGTACATCATCAACGCCACCAAGATCGCTGCTGAAATCGGTCTCGGCGGACGTACCAACACCATCCTCCAGTCCGCATTCTTCCGCATCACCGGCATCATCCCCGCTGACGACGCCGTGAAGTACATGAAGGACGCCGCCCTCAAGAGCTACGGCAAGAAGGGCGAGAACATCGTGAACATGAACTATGCGGCCATCGACCGCGGCGGCGAGTACACCGAGGTCAAGGTTCCCGCAGAGTGGGCCGATATCACAGCCAAGTTCGTGAATCCCAACGCAAAGAGGCTCGCTCCCGCATTCGTCAAGGAGATTGCCGATGTGGTCAACGCCCAGTGCGGCGACACCCTGCCCGTGAGTGCGTTCGTTCCCTGGCAGGACGGCACCATGCCCGCCGGCACCGCTGCATACGAGAAGCGCGGCGTGGCGGTCAACGTACCCGTCTGGGATGCAGAAAAGTGTATCCAGTGCAACACCTGTGCATTCGTCTGCCCTCACGCAGCCATCCGTCCGTTCCTTCTTACCGAGGAAGAGGCCGCTGCAGTACCTGCAGGTCTCAAGCTCACAGAAGGCAAGGCAAACCTCAAGCAGTACAAGTACGCCCTTGCGGTCTCCGTCGCCGACTGTACCGGCTGCGGCAACTGCGTCGACGTGTGTCTCGCAAAGGAGAAGGCCCTCAGCATGCAGTCCTATCAGGACAACGTGGCGGAGCAGGCCAACTTCGACTACCTTAATGCCAAGGTCGGCTACAAGCAGCCGTTCGATCCCAAGAGCAACATGAAGGCCGCCCAGTTCGCACAGCCTCTGTTCGAATTCAGCGGCGCCTGCGCAGGTTGCGGCGAGACCCCGTATATCAAGAACATCACCCAGCTGTTCGGCGACCACATGATGATTGCCAACGCCACCGGATGCTCCTCCATCTACGGCGCCTCCTTCCCCGCTTCCCCTTACTGCACTAACGACAAGGGCCACGGCCCCGCATGGCAGAACTCCCTCTTCGAGGACTTCTGCGAATTCGGTCTCGGCATGCGTCTCGGTTCCGAGCGCATCCGCGAAACCGTCGCCCGCTGGATGGCAAAGGGTCTCGAGTGCGAGAAGTGCAGCCCCGAGATGAAGGAACTCTATCAGAAGTGGCTCGACAACCGCGCCGACTACGCAGTCACCCGCGAGGTCTGCGACAAGCTCGTTCCCCTCATGGAGGCTTGCGGCTGCGAGGTCAGCAAGGCTCTGCTTTCCCTCAAGCAGTACATCCCGGCACGCAGCCAGTGGATCTTCGGCGGTGACGGCGCAAGCTACGACATCGGCTACGGCGGTCTGGACCACGTGCTCGCTAGCGGTGAGAACGTGAACATCCTGGTGCTCGACACCGAGGTGTACTCCAACACCGGCGGACAGTCCTCCAAGGCTACCCCTGCAGGTGCTATCGCCAAGTTCGCCGCATCGGGCAAGAAGATCCGCAAGAAGGATCTCGGCATGATGGCCATCAGCTACGGCTATGTCTATGTGGCGCAGGTCGCAATGGGCGCCAGCCCGGTGCAGTTCTTCAACGCCATCAAGGAAGCCGAGGCTTATGACGGCCCGTCCCTGATCATCGCC
>JAEELG010000074.1 GCA_016288775.1 Bacteroidales bacterium
CTTTCCTTACGAAGATTTCTTTCCATAAAGCTCTTGATTTAGTTCTGTTTTTCTTTTTCAGCGAGGATAGTGATCATGAGAGCTATATCCTTCCTGGTCTTCTTGAATTTGGAGGTGTCCTCCAATGGAGAAATAGCGTGGTTGATCTTCATGGTGTCGAGATTGCTTTTCTCGATCTGGATGCGGTCGCGCAGGTCTGCTACAGACATTTCGCGTGCTTCAGCTGCTTTCATTTTCTTTTCTCCATTTAATTATTCGACATAGTCCCTGCGAACCACGAACTTGGTTGCGATAGGGAGCTTGTTGGCACCGAGGCGCATTGCCTCCTTGGCGGTCTCGAGGGAAACGCCCTCGGCCTCGAAGATGATACGGCCCGGGGTGATGGGAGCGACGAATGCATAGGGGTCGCCCTTACCTTTACCCATACGGGTGTCGAGAGGCTTCTTGGTGATCGGCTTCACAGGGAAGACGCGGATCCAGATCTGACCTTCACGATTCATGCGACGAGAGATAGCCTGACGGGCAGCCTCAATCTGCTGCGCGGTGAGCCAACAATTTTCAAGGGTCTTGATACCGAAGGAACCGAAAGCAAGCTGGTTGCCACGCTGGGAGTTGCCCTTCATGCGGTTCTTCTGTTCCCTTCTAAATTTTGTTCTCTTAGGTTGTAACATTGTAGTATTACTTTAAAAAATATATTCCTAAAACCCTAAACCATTGACTATCAGCGCCTTGGCACACAACTAGCCAATTTTTGGGACTGCAAAGATACTAAAAATTCTGCAATTGACAAGTGTTTTGCAAAAAATTTTCACCTATTTTCGACGCGAAATTTTTCAGTCAACTGTTCGTTTTTCGGACACTTACGACACCCGGCCCAAAAAACTTTGCAACTTTTTCGACACGGCAGAATCGTTGCCGAAAAGGGACAAAAAAAAGACCCCGGAACGGGGCCTTAAAGATTATTCTTTGTTGGCGAGAGAGAATGTCAGTTTGAACTGCGGTCGCAGCGAGGCGTCGGAATACTTCGGCCCGTACAGATAGCCGCAATAGTAGCGGTCCTTGTCGAGGACGTCGCTGGCGGTGGTGGAATTCGACGACTGGCTGGCGTATTGCGCCATCATCAGATAACTGTAATAGTTGGTATAGGGATCGTAGCCATAGCCGCCGTAACCGCCATAACCATAGCCGCCATAGCCGTAACCGTAACCGCCGTAACCATAGCCGCCGTAACCGCCATACATACTATTATAATAACTCTGGTACGCCAGCATCTGGTAATAGTCGCTCAGGCTGGAGTCGCTGCTGGTGGATTCTGTAACCTCGTGGGCGGTGATGATGAACCAGATATCGTACTCGCCGCCGAGCAGCTTCTTGCGCTTGACCGCATCAGCCTCGGACTCGCCCGCCACCGGAGTCTCGTGAATCTTCAGAAGTTCCTGCATGTGGTATGTGATATCCGGCGCATAACGCAGCGTGCTGCGGTTCACCGTCCCCTGGTTCTCGTCGGCGGAGCTCGCGTCCGTGAGGCCCGCGAACACCACCGTGGTGTCGTTCTGACGTATGCGGCACGTCGGCGACAGCATGTACGGATACTTGTCCATGTCGCGATAGTCGGCCGGGAAACGGAACGGCATCACGATGCTCGCCTTGTTGATGACCGCAGTGGACGGATCCCCGCCCTCGGCGGCGATCATATCCTCCGCCAAATGCTTGAGCGACAGTGCGGAAACCACCGGCTTAAGGCCGCCGCCGCCCTCCACCAGAATCTCCTCTCCGGCGTTGCCAGCAAGGGCGCGCGTCTCGTGAGTGGTGAGATTGAGGGCATACTCCGGATAGCTGCCGCGCGTCACGTTGGTGAACAGCGAATCCACGTTGGTGAAGTTCATCAGGCCGAAGGCGAAGAAGAAAGCGGTGTCTTTCTCGGCCACGCCGTCATAGTCGTAGTCGCAGCGCAGGGTGAGCATCGCATAATTGCCCACCACGTACTTTACCTGGCTGTCGTAGCCCATCTGCAGCTCGAACATGTTGATGCGTCCGCCCTGGCCCACAGGCTTGTCGGTGGATATGTGGATACCGGGAATCTTACGGCAGTACCGGTTGAAGTCGCCCAGATCTTCCTGTGTGATAGTCAAGAACTTGCGGGCGTACTCCTCGGTGAAGTCGAAGCTCAGCGAGTCGGCCCCGTCCATGGTGGGGCAGCCCCTCACGATGGACTTGCCGAAGTCGACCTTGACGTTGCTGCCGTTGCAGTCGTAGTCGCGCCCGGGCTTAACCGGCTCCGCGAGCTCGTGCACGCGCACGTTCTGAATAATGTGTGACTGGTCGAGAGTAGCCACCGACAAGGTGTCGAACGCAGCGGCGAAATGGAAACGCTGCACGCGGGCAGCGGAAATGTTGCCGAAGTCGAGGGTGTCGGTCACGGGCACCAGGGTCATCGCGCAGCTGCGCGTGGTGAGCCCGAACTGCCCGTCGCGCACCGCGCCGACGGTGATGCGGGTCTGCGAATAGCCCGACAGCGAGTCGGTGAGCGCCATGCGGATGGATCCGTAGGGCAGCAAAGTCTCCTTCGGGTGAATGGTATATGTCTGGTCTACCGGGATCAGGTTTCCACCCAAACCGGAATCGATTTCCACACAAGACAAGCAGCAGAGCAGAGCCGCCGCTATGGCAGGAAAATAAAACTTCATCGCGTCAGATCGTGTCGTAAAAAGCGTTGTACGCATCGATGTAAGTGCCGTCCTCCATGGCTTTTGCGTCGTAAGGGAGCACGGGAACGCCCTTCGACTTGCAATACCTCAGGAGTCTGGCGTCGGGATCGGGAGAACCGATAATCACACCGTCGGCGTACTGGATGGCGGTTTTAGCAAGATTTATGCCATCCGGCTTCTTGAGGAAAGACAGGTCCGCCGCCGCCAGACCGCCGAATGCGGCCTTCTCGGCGAAGCCGGCGCGGAACGGTTCCGCGGGTGTATCGTCGTAGAGCGACAGGACTATCTTGCTGGACGAGAAAATGGGGTCGTCCTTGTATGCTTTCTTGAGGTAGGCGGGCACCAGGTGCGAAATCCAGCCCTGGCAGTGGATGACGTCGGGGGCCCAGCGCAGCTTCTTGGTGGTCTCCAGCACGCCCCTGGCAAAGAAAATGGCCCTCTCGTCGTTGTCTTCGAAGAACTTGCCGTCGGCGTCGGCGTACATGAACTTGCGGCGGAAATAATCCTCGTTGTCGATGAAGTACACCTGGATGTGGGCCGCCGAAATGGACGCCACCTTGATGATCAGCGGGTGGTCCACGTCGGAGATGATGATGTTCATGCCCGAGAGGCGTATCACTTCGTGCAGCTGGTTCTTGCGCTCGTTGATGAAACCGTAGCGCGGCATGAAGGAACGGATCTCCTTTTTACGCTCCTGGATGCTCTGCGGAAGGTACCTGGCAATGTTTGCGACGGGGGATTCCGGGAGGTACGGATACATCTCGGAATTCACGAACAAAACTTTATTGACAGACTGAGCCATTTTGCACAAAGGTAAGTATTTTTTTTTGAAAAACCGATTAATTATTATATTTGAGGTCAAATTGGGGGGATATGGCAAAAGAAGAGAACAAAATAATCCGCCGCAGATTGCGCAACGCCTACGCATCCAGCATCATAAGCATCAGCATGGTGCTCCTGCTCATCGGCGTGGCCGCCCTGCTCATCGTAAACGCCCGTTCGGTTTCCGATTATTTCAAGGAAAACATGCAGCTGTCGGTGATACTCCGGCAGGACGCCACCGACGCCGAGGCGCTCGCCTACCAGAAGTCCGTCAACACGCTCCCGTTCATCAAGGACACGCACCTCGTGACCCGCGAAGAGGGCACCGCGGAGCTGTCGCAGATGCTCGGGGAGGACTTCCTCTCGGTGTTTGCCGAATCGCCCGTGCCGATGTCGCTGGACATCACCCTCCAGGCCGACTACGTGTCGGCTGACAGCGTAGCTTTCGTGCGCCGTGCGCTCTCCGCCTCGCCGGTGGTGGAAGAGGTTGAATATCAGCAGACTCTGGTGCAGGCCCTGAACGAAAACCTCGCAAAGATTTCGCTGATCCTGGGCATCTTCATTTTGCTGATGCTCTTCATCTCTTTCGTGCTGATTAACAACACCGTACGCATCAACGTGTTCTCCCGCCGCTTCACCATCCACACCATGCAGCTGGTGGGCGCCACGAGGCGTTTCATCCGCAAGCCTTTCATGAAGGGGGCGCTCTGGCAGGGCCTGATTTCGTCGGCGCTCGCGCTGGCGGTGCTGGCCGGAGTGCTGGCGGTGCTGCGGAGCTCCTTCGGGCAGCTGTTCTCGGTGTTCGACACACGCTCGCTGCTCATCGTGGCGGGCACGGTGGTGGTTTGCGGCGTGCTTATCTGCCTGATCAGCACATACTTCGTGGTGAACAAACTCGTGTCCCTCGGAAAGGACCAGTTATATTATTGACAAGGATATGGACAAGATGGCAATGTCCCGCAAGGGCGTAAGAATGATGCTGGCAGGAGTGCTGGTGATGGCCGCGGGTTACATTCTGATGATGGGTGGAGCAAGTCCCGACCCCAACGTTTTCAACTATGCGATGTTCGACGCACGCCGCCTGGTGGCCGCCCCGCTGGTCATCATCGCCGGCATTGCGGTGGTAATCATCGCCATAATGGGCAAATTCGAAGACAAGAAGGAGGAGTAGCATATGGACTGGTTGCAAGCGATTATTCTCGGACTTGTGCAGGGGCTCACCGAGTTCCTGCCCGTGAGCAGCAGCGGCCACCTGGCCATCGGCAAGGCCCTGCTCGGAGTCGAACCCTCCGAAGACCTGATTTTCGAAGTGACGGTGCACGCCGCCACCGTGCTGGCCACCATCCTGGTGTTCCGAAAAGAGATCTGGAAGCTCCTCTGCGGGCTCTTCAAATTCAAATACAACGACGAGACCGACTACATCGCAAAGATCTGTGTATCAATGATTCCCGTCTTTGTTGTCGGCATGTTCTTCAAGGACCAGGTGGAGTCGCTTTTCAACTCCATGCTCGTCGTCGGACTGGCGCTCATCGTTACCGCAATGCTGCTTACGTTTTCCGACTGGAAAGCACGGAAAACAGTCGAAACCGATACGCCTCAGCACCGTAACGGAATCACCTTCTGGCAGGCGTTTGTGGTCGGAATCGGACAGGCATTTGCAGTGATTCCCGGGCTGTCCCGCTCAGGCACCACCATCAGCACCGGTCTGCTCTGCGGCGTGAAGCGTGAAAACATGGCCCAGTTCTCCTTCCTCATGGTGCTTGTGCCCATCCTGGGCGAGGCGTTCCTCGACGTGGTCGGAGGCGACGCCGCGGCATCGTCCATCGGCTTCCTGCCTCTGGTCCTGGGCTTCCTGGCGGCATTCGCTTCGGGCCTCTTCGCCTGCAAGGTGATGATCGCCCTCGTGCGCCGCGCCCAGCTCAAGTGGTTCGGCCTCTACTGCGCCATCGTGGGCCTCCTCGTGCTCATCTTCCTCGTCTGATGCGCACCAAAGTCTACTTTGCCGCCGACGTTCACCTCGGCCTCCGCAGCGGCGACCCCGCAGAGCGCGAGGCACGTTTCGTGGCGTTCCTCAAGGGAATTCCGCGCGACGCTCAGGCCATTTACCTGCTCGGCGACATCTGGGATTTCTGGTACGAATACCGCGACGTGGTGCCCCGCGAGGGCGCCCGCGTGGTGGCGGAACTCATCTCCCTCATGGACGCTGGCGTGAAGGTTGTGTTCTTCTCCGGCAACCACGACATCTGGTGCTATTCGTTCTTCGAAGAACTCGGCATGACGGTCTGCCGCCAGCCGCTCATGACGGAGCTCGGCGGCAAGAGCTTCTGCCTCGCCCACGGCGACCGGCTCGGCGGCGGGCGCCCCATGTACCGCTTCATGCTCGGAGCCTTCCACAACCGCTTCTTCCAGCGCTGCTTCAGCACCCTGCACCCCTGGATCGCCTACCGCCTCGGCACCGGCTGGTCCGGCGGCAGCCGCAAGCAGCACACCGGCTACAAGTTCCGCGGCCCCGACGAGCCGCTCTATAAATTCGCTGCAGAACAGAGCGCCCAGATGCACATCGACTACTGCATCTTCGGCCACTTCCACGACTCCGTCGACCTCACCCTCCCCACCGGAGCCCGCTTCATCATCCTCAAGGACTGGATCTCCGGCGGCACCCCCCACGCCCTCTTCGACACCGCCTCCGGCAGTCTCGAAATCAAGCCCTAGCGCTTCTTGCGGGAGTTCTTTTTAGGGGATTCTTTTTTGACTTCACTCTGGAGGCGGTCGGCCTTGATGACCGTCTTGGCGGGGGCTTCCCAGAAGATGGAATAATAGAAACTGTCCCACTCGCCGCTGTCCCAGATCTTCACCAGCGCCTCGATTTTGGCGTCGCTGCCGTTAGGCTCGTAGCGGGCCTTCAGGTCGTGCGAGAAGAGCTTTGCCACCATCTGCCAGAAATTGGCGGCGAGGGTGTTTTCGTACTCGCGGATAATCTCGTACGGACTCATCCCGCACTCGCGGTCGATAAGCCTCATGAGCACGAATCCCTGAGAGATCGTCATGTGCTTGATATCCTGCGTGAACAGCCTCAGGAGCTCTTTTTCGACCTGATTGATATACTGCGTACGCTGCGAGCGGCGCGTCACGTCGGCGGCGATGGTGCTGTCGACCTGCGCCATCAGTTTGCGGCCCACAAGCGCATACGGATACACCTTGTTGAAATTGTAAACCAGGCGGTACTCCTTGCGCCAGTCGCCGCCCTTGTTGAATCCGCGGCCCCTCGGGAACACCCAGATGGGATCCAGAGTGTCGAAGAAAACGGTATCGCCGTCATGCACCTCGTAGTACATGGGATAGCCCACCGGCGTCTGCGCACGGAGCGCACAGAACGACAGCAAAGCGAGGCATATGACCGCGAACTTTTTCACGCTGCAAAGATACGCAAAATTTGCGCCACAGCATTTTCTCGCGCGCATTATTATATAATTAGTGAAATTTTGTTATATTTGTAGGCTGGCACACACAATTTATTAACACAATTTATGACCGGTAAACGCAACTTGTCCTTCTGGCAGATGTTCAATCTGAGCTTCGGATTCTTCGGAGTACAGATTGCCTACGCACTCCAGAGCGCAAATATCAGCCGTATCTTCGCCACCCTCGGCGCGGATCCCCACCAGCTGAGCTTCTTCTGGATACTCCCGCCCCTCATGGGCATGATAGTCCAGCCCCTCATCGGAAAATGGTCCGACCGCACCTGGTGCCGCATGGGCCGCCGCAAGCCCTACCTCATCGTGGGCGCCGTCATCGCGGTGCTGGTGATGCTCCTCCTGCCCAATGCCGGCAGCCTCAAGCTCTCCACCGCCTACGTGTTCCTCGGACTCAACGCCGCAATGTGGTTCGGCCTCTTCTCCCTCATCTTCCTCGACACCTCCATCAACGTGGCAATGCAGCCCTTCAAGAGGATGGTGGGCGACATGGTCAACGAAGAGCAGAAGGCGCAGGCCTACAGCATCCAGAGCTTTCTCTGCAACGCCGGAAGCCTCGTGGGATACCTCTTCCCCATCTTCTTCACCTGGATCGGAATCGCCAACACCGCCCCCGAGGGAGTGGTGCCCGACAGCGTCATATACAGCTTCTACTGCGGCGCCGCCATACTCATCGTTTGCGTGCTCTACACCTTCATGAAGGTAAAGGAGATGCCCCCGAAGGAGTA
>JAEELG010000007.1 GCA_016288775.1 Bacteroidales bacterium
ATTCCCTCCTACGAGAGCGGCGCTTCCCTTTATCTGAGACCCGTGCTCTTCGGCATCAACCCCCAGCTTGGCATCAAGTCCGCCAATGACGTGATGTTCGCCGTGATGGCATCGGCCGTCGGCACTTACGGCGGAGGCAAGAGCCTCACCCCCGGCACCGCCGTCCTGTCGCGCAACTACGACAGGGCCGCCACCTACGGCTCCGGCGGCTACAAGCTGGGAGCCAACTACGCCCAGTCGCTCCACGCCTACAACCTCGCCCACAAGATGGGCTACCGCGAGCTCCTGTTCCTCGACAGCGCAACCCATTCGCACATCGAGGAGTTCGGATCCTCCAACTTCTTCGCCATCAAGCACGGATGCTATATCACCCCCAATTCGCCCAGCGTACTTCCGTCCATCACCAACAAATCGCTCCGCAAGGTGGCGCAGGAATTCGACCTCAAGGTTGAGCGCCGCACCATCTTCATCGACGAGCTGGAGACCTTCGAGGAAGTCAACTCCTGCGGCACCGCCGTGGTTATCACCCCCATCTGCAGAATCGACGACAAAGTGACCCTTGAGAGCGGAACCATCACCCGCGAGTACAAGTACCCCGACACCTGCGGGCCCATTAGCGAGAAGCTGTATAACCGCTTGGTGGGCATCCAGAGAGGCACCGAAGAAGACACCTACGGCTGGTGCATGTTCGTCAATCCTCCCCAGGAATGAAAGACAGGATCAAAACGCTTCTTGACGCCAACGAAGCCGACGAAGCCATCTCCCTGATGGACAGCTACCGTTCCACGGGAGGTCCGATGGACGACTCGCTGTACTACCTGCTAGGCAACGCCTGGCGCAAAAAAGGTAACTGGCAGATGGCAATGAACAATTACCTCGAAGCCCTGGCCATCAATCCCGAAAGCCCGGCAAAGCAGGCCCTGGACATAGCCAACGAGATCCTGGATTTCTATAACAAAGATATGTACAACCAATAAACACTACCAATATGGCAAAAATGAAAGGAGCGACTGTCGTGGATGTCGAACGCTGCAAAGGCTGCGGCCTTTGCGTGGTCGCCTGTCCGCTGAAAGTCCTGGCCCTCACCACCAAGAACGTGAACCAGAAGGGCTACAACTATGCAGAAACCGTACTGGAAGACACCTGCACCGGATGTACGTCCTGCGCAATAGTCTGCCCGGACGGATGTATCACCGTTTATCGCAAAAAGGAGGAATAGTCATGGCAGAGAAAGAAGTCACCTTAATGAAAGGCAATGAGGCCATTGCACACGCCGCCATCCGCTGCGGATGCGACGGCTATTTCGGCTACCCTATCACTCCCCAGTCCGAGGTGCTCGAAACCCTCGCGGCGGAAAAGCCCTGGGAGACCACCGGCATGGTGGTGCTGCAGGCCGAGAGTGAAGTGGCATCCATCAACATGGTCTACGGCGGCGCCGGAAGCGGCAAGAAAGTCATGACCTCGTCTTCCAGCCCCGGCATAAGCCTCATGCAGGAGGGTATCTCCTACATGGCGGGCGCCGAGCTGCCTGCGCTCATCGTCAACGTGTCACGCGGCGGCCCCGGCCTGGGAACCATCCAGCCCAGCCAGGCCGACTACTTCCAGACCGTCAAGGGCGGCGGCCACGGCGACTACAGGCTCATCACCCTCGCTCCCGCGTCGGTGCAGGAGATGGCCGATTTCGTCGACCTCGCCTTCGAGCTGGCCTTCCGTTACCGCAACCCGGCCATGATCCTGAGCGACGGCGCCATCGGACAGATGATGGAGAAGGTGGTGCTCCCTCCTTTCAAACCCCGCAGGACTGAAGAGGAGATAGCCCGCGAGTGCCCCTGGGCCACCACCGGCCGCATCGGCATGCGCAAGCCCAACGTCATCACGTCGCTGGAGCTCCGCTCCGAGGAGATGGAGCAGAACAACCTCCGCATCCAGGCCAAGTACCGCGTGATCGAGGAGAAGGAAGTCCGTTACGAGGACTACATGACCGAAGACGCGGAGTACCTGATCGTAGCCTTCGGAAGCGCGGCCCGCATTGCCAAGAAAGTCATCGCGATCGCACGCGAGCAGGGCATCAAGGTCGGCCTCCTGCGCCCGATAACCCTCTGGCCCTTCCCCACGAAGAGAATCGCGGAACTCGGCAAGAAGGTCAAGGGCATCCTCTCCCTGGAAATCAACGCAGGCCAGATGGTGGAAGACATCCGCCTGGCCGTGGAATGCAACGTGCCCGTGAAGTGGTACGGCCGCCTCGGCGGTATCATCCCCGAGCCGGAAGAGGTTGTGGAAGAAATCAAGAAAATGACCCGTTAATGTGCTACGCCTTATGACTAGAGAAGAAATAATCCAGAAAGAAAACCTGGTATACAAGAAGCCGGAACTGCTCAACGACGTTCCCATGCACTATTGCCCCGGCTGCAGCCATGGCGTAGTCCACAAGCTCGTGGCCGAGGTCGTCGCCGAGATGGGCATGACCGAGAAGACCGTCGCCATCTCCCCCGTGGGATGTGCGGTGTTCGCATACAAATACATCGACGTGGACTGGCAGGAAGCCGCCCACGGCCGCGCCCCGGCACTCGCCAGCGCAGTGAAGCGCCTGTGGCCCGACCGCCTGGTGTTCACCTACCAGGGCGACGGCGACCTCGCCTGCATAGGCACGGCGGAGACCATCCACGCCCTCAACCGCGGTGAGAACATCACCATCATCTTCATCAACAACGCCATTTACGGCATGACCGGCGGACAGATGGCTCCCACCACGCTCCTCGGCATGAAGACCGTCACCTGCCCCTACGGCCGCGATCCCAAGCTCCACGGATACCCCCTCAAGATGGCGGATATAGCCGCACAGCTCGAAGGCACCTGCTACGTTACCCGCCAGAGCGTGCAGAACGTGGCCTCCATCGTCAAGGCCAAGAAGGCCCTTCGCAAGGCGTTCGAGTACTCCATGCAGGGCAAGGGCTCCAATCTGGTCGAAATCGTATCCACCTGCAACACCAACTGGCGCATGAGCCCCGACAAGGCCAACAAGTGGATGGAAGAGAACATGGTCCCGTTCTACCCGCTGGGGGACCTCAAGGACAAAGGTAAAGAATAAGCTATGACACACGAAATCATTATATCCGGATTCGGAGGACAGGGAGTCCTCTCCATGGGCAAGATCCTCGCCTATTCCGGCCTGATGGAAGACAAGGAAGTTACCTGGATGCCCGCATACGGCCCCGAGCAGCGCGGCGGCACGGCCAACGTGACCGTGATCGTCAGCGACGAGCCCGTATCTTCCCCCATCCTCAGTTCATACGACACCGCCATCGTACTCAACCAGCCCTCGCTCGAAAAGTTCGAGAGCAAGGTTAAGCCCGGCGGCAGCCTCATCTACGACGGATACGGCATCAACACTCCCCCCACCCGCAAGGACATCCACGTGTACAGGATAGACGCGATGGACAAGGCGGCGGAAATGAACATGATAAAGGTTTTCAACATGATGATCCTCGGCGGCCTGCTGAAGATCCACCCCATCGTCTCGGTTGAGAGCGTGCTGAAAGCCTTGCGCAAGACCCTCCCCGAACGCCACCATCACCTCATCCCGATGAACGAAGACGCCATCAGGATGGGTATGGATATTATCAAGGAGGTCTAGCGCAGCCGGAGGAAACTATAGCCGAAGCGCTCACAAGCAGCCCGCTCGAGGGCTTCCCGGTCGTCGGGATGGGCTATTGAGATGAGCGCTTTGGCCCTCTGGGCAAGATTGAGATTGTGCAGATACACAATCCCGTACTCGGTAGCAACGTACTGAGTCTGGAAACGGGTGGTAACGACACCCGCCCCGGGAGTGAGTGTCGGCACAATCTTGCCTTTTCCCTTGGCCGTACGCGAAGGCATGGCTATGAAGGTGCGGCCGCCCTCGGCCAGCGAGCAGCCATACATGAAGTCGTGCTGGCCGCCCACGCTGGAGAAAATCATCGGGCCTATTGAATCGGCGCATATCTGGCCGGTCAGGTCAATCTCGATCGCCGAATTGATGGCGCATGCCTTCGGGTTCTGGGCAATCAGGAAGGGGTCGTTGGTATAGGCCACGTCGAAGAACTCCATCGTGTGGTTGTGGTCGATGTACTCGTACATCTCCTTCGAACCTATGGCCAGCGCCGCCACGCTCACGCCGGGGTGCACTTTCTTGAGCGAATTGTCGATGACGCCCTCCTTCATCAGGCGTATCACCCCGTCGGTCATGGCCTCGGTGTGCAGGCCCAGGTGCTTGTGGTGCTTGATGCCGTTGAGCACGGCGTTGGGAATGCCTCCCACGCCTATCTGGAGGCATGCTCCGTCGGGGATTTCCGACGCCACGTTGGCGCCGATGGCGGCCTCGACCGGAGTCGGCTCCCCGAAGGTCATGGCCACTGGAGCCACGTCGCACAGCACCGCGGCGGTGATCTTGCTCTCGTGGATCAGGCACTCGCCGTACAGGTACGGGATGTTTGGACTCACTTCGGCGATGACCACGCGGGCCACTTCGGCGGCGGCTACCGCAATGTCGGCGGAGATGCCGAAGCTGCAGTATCCGTTCTCGTCCGGCAGAGAGCAGGTGATGAAGGCCACGTCGACCGGGAACTCGCCGCGGCGGAACATTCCTGGCACCTCGCCCAGGAAGAGCGGGGTCATGGATCCGTAGCCGGCGGCAACGTGGGCGCGCTGGTCGGCGCTGATAAATATGCTGTTCACGAGGAACGAGTCCTTGTATTCAGGCTTACAGAAAGGCGCCGGTTCCTTGTGCACGTTGAATCCGGAGGTGATGGTGACGTCGCGAAGCTCGGCATGGCGCCTCGCGAGGGCCTCCTGCAGGAGCACCGGCACGGAAGCGCCGCCCTGGCAGCATACAGTATCGCCGCTCCTTACGAGTTTGACGGCTTCGTCGGCAGTTACGTATTTCATTCGTTTACCAGTTTTACAAACACTTGCAGATGCTCGTCCAGCAGGCGGAAGTCGTCGTCGCTGAGCAGGCGCGAAACGCACACCCTGATGCCGCTCTGTCCGCTTCCGGTGGTGTTCAGAGGTATTGCGATCACACCGCAGCGGAGCAGCGCCTCCAGCAGCTCGCGGTTGTTCAGGTCCTTGTAGCCCACGGTGTAGAAGAAGCCGTCGCTGATGGTCTGCTCCATGTCCTTGTCGTACACCAGGTGGAAGCCGTTGGCATCGAATATCTTGCGCGAGCGGTGGGCCCGGAGGCCATAGTTCCGAAGCTCTTTCACGAAGTTGTACCTGCCGTCCACGGACGCCTCGAACATGGCGGACAGGGCGTACTGGGCCGAGTGCGACACGCCTGAAGTGTTCACGTACAGGTAGTTGAGGATGAAGTTGTCGCCGAAGCCGGCGATGCTCCACTTCTTCTTGAGCTCCGGATACTCGCGCCTGTAGAGCTTGTCGGAGATGCACACCACGGCGATGCGTTCTCCGGCGTAGCTGAATATCTTGGAACCCGACAGCAGGATGATGTAATTGTCGGTATACCTTGCCACGGTGCTCTGGAACGGGGGCTCGAAGGGCACGGACATGTCCTTGCGGAAGTCCATGCACAGGTAGGCCATGTCTTCCAGCACTATCACGTCGTATTTGCTGGCCAGCTCTCCGATTATCTGCAGCTCCTCCTCGGTCAGGCATATCCATGCCGGATTGTTGGGATTGGAGTAGAGTATGGCGGCTATGTTGCCCTGCTTGAAGTACGACTCCAGCTTGTCCCTCAGCTTCTCCGCCCTGTATTCGTAGATGTCGAAGGTGAGGTTCTTGATGCCTAGTATGTCGGGCTGGCGGCCATGGGCCGAGAATCCGGGGCAGATGTATAGGATGGTGTCCTTGCCGGGCTGCAGCTGCGAGCACTCAAGTATGCAGGTCATGCTCCCCTGCATGGAGCCCACCGTGGGCACGATTCCTCTGGGGTCGATGTCGATGTCGATGAAGGCCTTGACGAAACGCGCCGCGTTCCGCTTGAGGTCCGGGATACCCTGCACCGAAGGATAAATGGAGGGCACGCCGGCGTCGAGGGCCTTCTTCTGGGCCTCTATGCCGATGGGGCAGGCCGGAATACCCGGCACACCGAACTCCAGGTGCGAAAACGGCTCTCCCGAATCGGCCTCCAGCGCACTGCCCAGCATGGAGCACTGGCGTATGGTGGTGCGGGAGATGTCGTCGATGCCCATCTCAGCGAGCTTCGCGCGGAGCCGCTCTTCAGATATACATTGCAGCATGGCTATTTCTTTGAAAATCCGAATCCGGCGTCGAACGCCTTGATGTTGGCTTCCACTATCGCATCTCCCTTGCGGGCGAATATGCGGCGGATACCGTCACGGAGTTTATCCGGCTCGAGTATCTCCAGCACGGCGGCGCTGGCTCCCAGCAGGACCATGTTGGCGCTGCGCGGCGACATGACGGCCCTTGCGGCGGCCTCGGCATCTATCGCAACCACATTCTTCACCTTCGCGAGGGCATCTTCAATCTCCTTCATATCGGGATAGTTGGGGATGTTCTTCAGCGGAACGGTGTTGGTGATGATCCATCCGTCCTTGGAGAGGAAGGGCAGATAGCGGAGTGCCTCCATGGGCTCCATGGAGATGATGATGTCGGCCCCGCCGAGGGGGATGAGGTCGGAATGGATCACGGAGTCGCTGAGGCGCAGGTGCGACTGTACGTCGCCGCCTCTCTGGCTCATTCCGTGGACCTCCGCCTGCTTGAGGCTGAGGCCCTGCTCAAGCGCCGCAGACCCTATCACGGTGGCGATGGAGAGAATTCCCTGTCCTCCGACGCCTGCAAGTATAATGTCGCGTTTCATTTCTTTACGTGTCTTTTAAGGGTTTGGAGGCATTCGCGCCTGCTGATGATGACGGAAACCCCGTGGTATTCGATCTCTTCTTTGATGATACGCTCCATCTCCGGATAGTTGGCAGGGAGAGGAACTACGGTGCGGATGTGCGCCGGGTCGACACCGAGGCCCTCGCAGATGGCTTCGAGGCGTCCGGTGCCGGCAGAATCCTGGCCGCCGGTCATGCCGGTGGTGAGATTGTCGGAAATGCACACCAGGATGTCGGCCTTTTCGTTAACGGCATCGAGCAGGCCCGTCATTCCGCTGTGGGTGAAGGTGGAGTCGCCGATAACCGCCACTGCCGGCCAGACTCCGCTGTATGCGGAACCCTGCGCCATGGTTACGGATGCGCCCATCTCCACGCAGGTTGTGAAGGACTCGAACGGAGGAAGCCATCCGAGTGTGTAGCAGCCGATGTCGCTGAATGCGCGGCCCTGAGGGTAATCCTTCTTCATTACGGCGTTGAGGGCGGTGAACAGGTCGCGGTGCCCGCAGCCCTGGCAGAGTGCCGGCGGGCGGGGTGCAGGGACCTCGGAGGCCGCACAGCCCTCCCTTGCCGGGAGGCCGAGGGCTTTCCGGACCGGATCCGGGGAGAGCTCTCCGGTGCGCGGCAGGGAGCCGTCGAGGCGGCCGCAGATTTCGTGGCCGTGAGGCAGTATGCCTTTGAGCCTTTCCTCGAGCAGCGGCTGGCCCTCTTCGAGCACAAGGATTCTCTTGCACTGCGAAGCCAGCTTGAGGATAAGCTCCTTGGGATACGGATACTGGGAAATCTTGAGCACGGGGTACGGACATCCGTCCGGATAGTTCTCCTGCAGATAGTTGTACGCGATTCCGCAGGCAATGATTCCCAGGCTCTTGTCGGGGCCGTCTTCGAGGCGGTTGAAGCGCGAGCGGACCGCATCTTCCTCAAAGAGTGCATAGTCCTTCGTGAGCTGGCTGTAGCGCTTGCGGGCATTGACCGGCAGGGTGCACCACTGCACTTCGTTCCTGGGGAAATGCATCTCGTTCGGAGTGCGGGCCTCGGCGTCGTCGACGCTGGTTACGATCGCGCGGGAGTGCGATAGGCGCGTGGTCAGGCGCATCAGCACGGGGATGTCCCGTTTTTCAGAGTAATCGAAAGCCTCCCGTGCCATCTCGTACGCCTCCTGCTGAGAGGATGGTTCGAACACGGGGACGAGGGCGAAAGTGCCCCAGAAGCGGGAGTCCTGCTCGTTCTGGGAACTGTGCATCGACGGATCGTCGCAGGCGGCGACCACCAGGCCGCCGTTGGCGCCGGTGGTGGCGGAGCCCATGAACGGGTCGGCGCAGACGTTCATGCCCACGTGCTTCATGCACACGAGCGTCCTCTTGCCGGCGAAAGACATGCCGAGCGCTTCCTCCATGGCCGTCTTTTCGTTTACGGACCATGCGCAGTGGACCTTGCGTTCCGCGGTGAGCGGATACGACTGTATGAATTCGGTGATTTCGGTTGAGGGTGTCCCGGGATAGGCATAGACGCCGCTGAGGCCGGCGTGCAGTGCACCCAGCGCCAGGGCCTCGTCTCCCAGGAGGAGTTGTTTCCTAGCCATTATTGTATTATTAGTTTCAGTGTTATGTCAAAGATAGTGTTTTTTTGCTAAATTTGCGTCGGATTTTACTAAAAATACATATATCATGCAACAGAACATCGATTCCTACGATTTCAGAGGCAAGAAGGCCATCGTTCGCGTTGACTTTAACGTTCCCCTCAACGACAAGTTCGAAATTACCGACGACACCCGTATCCGTGCAGCCATGCCCACCCTCAAGAAGGTGCTCGCAGGCGGCGGTTCCCTCATAATCATGTCCCACCTCGGACGTCCCAAGGGCGTGGCGGAGAAATTCTCCCTCAAGCACATCCTCGCACACGTTTCCGAGTGCCTCGGAGTCGATGTCAAGTTCGCTCCCGACTGCCAGAAGGCCCAGGCCGAGGTCGCAGCCCTCAAGCCGGGCGAGGCCCTGCTGCTCGAGAACCTCCGCTTCTACGCAGAGGAGGAAGGCAAGCCCCGCGGACTCGCCGAGGACGCCTCCGACGAGGAGAAGAAGGCCGCCAAGGCTGCCGTGAAGGCCTCCCAGAAGGAGTTCGTCAAGACTCTGGCCTCCTATGCCGACTGCTACATCAACGACGCGTTCGGCACCGCGCACCGCGCACACGCCTCCACCGCCCTCATCGCCGACTACTTCCCCAACGACAAGATGTTCGGTTACCTGATGGAAGGCGAAATCAAGGCCATCGACAACGTTCTCAAGAACGCCAAGCGCCCCTTCACCGCAATCATCGGCGGCAGCAAGGTGTCCAGCAAGCTCGCAGTGCTCGAGAGTATGCTCGAGAGGGTCGACAACCTCATCATCGGCGGCGGCATGGGCTACACCTTCATCAAGGCCGAGGGCGGCAAGATCGGCAACTCCCTCCACGAGGACGAACTCATCCCCCAGGCCCTGGAAATCATGGCCAAGGCCAAGGAGAAGGGCGTCAACATCTACCTCTCCGTGCAGACCCTGGTGGCCGACGATTTCAGCGCCGACGCCAACACCAAGCTCGTTCCTTCCCACGAGATTCCCGACGGATTCGAGGGCGTTGACGCAGGTCCCGAGTCGCTCGAGCGCTGGGGCAAGGTGATCCTCGACTCCAAGACCGTGCTCTGGAACGGCCCCGTCGGCGTATTCGAGATTCCTCCGTTCGCAAACGGCACCCTCAAGATCGCAGAATTCCTGGCCAAGGCTACCGAGAAGGGGGCCTACACCCTCGTGGGCGGCGGCGACTCCGTTGCAGCCGTGACCCAGATGGGATATGCCAAGAAGGTGAGCTACGTGAGCACCGGCGGCGGCGCCATGCTCGAGGCCCTCGAAGGCAAGGAGCTCCCCGGCATCGCAGCAGTGAAGGCATAAGTTGATTTATAAAAGAAGAGGCGCAGGTCTTTGTTGTCCTGCGCCTCTTTTTTTATATCAGCCCTTCCGGGAGATCCATCACAAGAATCCGTTTTTCGGGATCTGCGGAGAGTATCAGGTCTTCGTGGAGGGGGATGAGTGCGTCGCCGACGATGAGGCAGGGGTTGCCGGGGATGTCTTCGAGGCCCTCGACGGTGCCTACGTGGCGCTCGCCGTCGTAAAGGGTCCAGCCGGTGAAGTCTTCGTCGTCTTCATCGTCCCAGTCGCCCTCGATGCAGATTTCGCGGCCCACGAGTTCTTCAGCGTCGCGCAGGCTGTCGATGTCGGTGAGGTGCACGATGGCCCTGGTTGAGCCTTTGGGACGGACGTCACTGATAAAAAAGGGAACCGGCAGTCCGTCGAATTCGATGAACACCGGTTCCTCGGTTTTGATTTCCGAAGCGTCGATTTCGGTCAGCCCTATGAGGACATCGCCGTCGATGCCGTTGGATTTCAGAATTTTGGCGATAGGGAGCATTATGCCTCTGCCTCAGCGGCGGGAGCTTCCTCTGCAACTGCCTCTGCTGCCTCTTCGGCGGGAGCCTCGGCGGCGGCCTTCTCGGCGGCCTGTGCGGCGGCGAGCTCAGCGGCCTTCTTGGCGATAGCCTCGGCGCGAGCCTCGTTCACCTTTGCCTCTTCGGCCTTTGCAGCCTTGCGGGCCTCGATGGCGGCATTCTTGATGCCGGTCTTCTTGGCCTCGATCTTTGCGTCCCTCTCGGACTTCCAGTCGTTCCACTTCTTGTCGGCAACTTCCTGGGTCAGAGCGCCCTTTGCGACACCGCCGTCGAGGTGGTGGCGAAGGAGGACACCTTCGTAGGAGAGGATGCGGCGAGCGGTAAGGGTCGGTTCTGCACCCACCTTGAGCCATGCCAGGGCGCGCTCGAAATTGAGCACGATGTTGGCGGGGTTGGTGTTGGGGTTGTAGGAGCCGATCTGCTCGATGTAACGACCGTCACGCGGTGCGCGTGAGTCTGCCACAACAATGTGGAAGAATGCGAAATTCTTCTTTCCGTGGCGCTGTAAACGAATCTTAACAGCCATTGTGAATCTGTTTAAAAGTTAATAAAGTAGTCCGCCCTACCCGAGAGCGGACTGCAAAGGTAATAATTATTTTTATAATAACAAGTTATTACTTGCCGGTATACGTTCCTTCGAAGAGGATTGCGCCGGAGGTGGCTTCGCCGATCAGGAAGACGAAGGGATGGTCAGCGTAGAAGTAGACGCGCTTGGGCTCCTGGCCGGGGCCTGCGCTTCCGCACATCAGCTCGACGGTGACGGCCGCGGCTTCAGTGCCCCACTCCGTCACAGAGATCTTTGCTTTCTGGAGGATCTTGCCGATCCAGAAGTTGCCGCTGTCCTTGAACATGCGGTCAAACTCGGCGGCCGTGGGTGAAAACGGCTTGTTCAGGCCGAGGGACATAAGGGCGTCGTTGAGCGTAAACTTGTTCTCGATATCGAATTTCGGGAGTTTCAGGTAAACCTCGGCGTCGTTCTTGAAATTCGAACGTATGCTTTCCAGCGAGATCCCGGGCAGTTTTTTCATGAGGCCGTCCAGGTCGTTCTTGTCCGGAAGGATTATGTACATATAGTACTTGTATCCGGCATACGGAATGGCCACAACCCTGTATCCGTCCATTTCGGCATATTTTAGATAATCGACGGTGTTCATCATCGGAACTGTGCGCGACGAGCCGTTGGCGAGCTTGAAACTCTCCTGCTTCGTACTTTCCTCCATGAACATCGGATCGAATTCGGTGCCGGCCCATTTGGCCTTGAAATACAGGGCGTTCATGATGAAGGCCACGGCGTCGTCAGATATCTCCGAGGACTCGATGACCTTGTCGATGAAGCCGTTGGTACTCCTGCTCGCCCAGTCGTTGATGCGGGCGGCCACCATGGCAGGGCTGGAGAAATCCATGTTCGCCACGGCTGCGTAGTAGGACTCCTTGACGGTCTTAGTAAAACTGTCGAGCAACGGATATCTGTCGTTCACCAGCAGCGCGTCGGTAAGCTTGAGCGTGACGTCGAGATCCACCGCCGGGAGCTGTTCAAGCATGGTTTTGCAGTAGGCGTTGAGGGCGTCGATGCCGTCGGCCCCGTAGCCCAGGAAATCAATTATCTCCTGCAGCGTCTGGCCGCTGGCGCCGTTGGCCGCCATGGCAAGCGCGAACTGCAGGCTGAAGGGCGACAGGATCAGGTTGTCCCCTTCGTACATCTTCTCCAGGAAGCGGAACGCCATGCCGTTTCCGGCCTGCACATAACCCTGCTGCTTGGTGTCCAGCGACACTTTCGTTATAGCCTCTTCAGGCTCCGGAAACTTGACGTCGATGGGGTCGGTAATTACTGATATCATTTCACAAGATGTTAAGAGCACAATTGCTGACAATATCAAGCTTACTGTTCGTTTCATATGGCCGGTCATTTGCTTCTAAAATGCAAAAGTAATAAATATCTTGCATAATGTGCTTTCCCCTTCCCCCTCTTCTTCAATCACTTACGGACCGTATCTGTGGGGATTTTTCCCACAGACGTAAGGCGGAAGGAGCTGATAATGAGGAGGTTGCTAGAAGCGGATCTCCATGCCTAAGTTGAGGGTGAAGAGGCGGCGGGCGGGAACCATGGTGCCGTCAGGGCCGGGCACCTCGCGGTGAGTCACGCGCCAGATGCAGTCGACGCGGAACATCCTGAAGATATTCGAGATGCCGGCGCCGAGCTCCACGTACGGCTCGCCGTTAAGCGGCTGCATTCCCCAGGGGAACTGCATCATGGCTCCGTACTTCGCGTCCGTTCCGTTGTTCTTGTCGCTCAGCATGCCGTATGCCACCTTTGCCGTGAACTCCTCGCGCAGCTGCAGCTCGCGGATCAGCGGAATCTTTCCCAGGATGAAGCCGTTCAGATTGTGATACCACAGCAGCGTGGCCCATGTGTCGGAAGCGAACTCGAAATATTCCATGCACGAGAACGCAGTCTTGTCCAGCATGTTGGTGGCGTTGCCCGGGAACATATGGAGCTGCGTCCAGGGCACCTGCCCCACGATGGTTCCGGCGTCGATATGGATCAGCGACATGCCGAACGGCGGGATTCTCAGCTTCCAGTTCATCTCCAGCTGCGGCTGGAAATAGCCTATATCGCCCGGACGAAGGCCGGGAATGGAGCCGGTGAGCTTGATGAACCAGGTAGGATAGTATGTGTGGACGTACGACTTGGTGTAGTAGCCGCGGTTCACCGTCTCCTCGCGCGACCAGCGCAACTGCATGTGCAGTTCGTTCGTGGCAACGCTAGGAACAACGGTGCCGTCCCAGCGCATCATCGGCACGAATTCGTTGGAATAGTAGCGCTTGAGCGCCGCCGACACGTCGACGTTGAAATTCATGGAGAACTCGTGCTGGTACTTCACCGAGAAGTTGCTCATCATGCCGAGCTTCGACTGCCCGCCCCAGAACGAACTCAGGAGATTGTCGCTCGTGAGGTTGCTCTGGCCTTTGCCCAGCTGGAACACATCGTAGTGGGCGTCGACCGTGAGTTTGTACCAGGGTTCCTCCTTGAACTTGTGCTCGTAGATGATTCCGCCCTTGAACTGATGGTCCTTGGTGCCGTACGCCACGTATCCGGTTGCACGGAATTTCGTGCTCAGCTCCTTTGAAGTATGCATTCCCAGCCTGGGCTTGAACCCTTCCAGGTTGTTGCTGCTGAAGAACTGCATGTAGGGGCCGAAGCCGATGGGACCGATGTCGTAATAGCTGGTGGCCAGGGTATATGCGCCTTTGTAGACCGCCTTGTAGAGCGGCACGTTCTGCACACGGTCCACCATCTTGTAGATGTTTTCCTCCTTCTCGGTAAGCTCGTACGGACGGGCCTCCTCCCAGTAGCCTTCGCTCTTGTGGTTGGCCTCAGGCAGCACCTTCACCTTGCCGTCGCCCGGATCCAGAGGCTCCATGGGCGAGAAGTCCAGGTCGGAATAGTTGAGCTGGCGGGTGCCGATCACCGACATCACCTTCGACGAATCGCCGAGAGCGATGGAGAAGTCGGCGTACATCTTGTCCTGCGAATAGAACCAGGTGCTGTCGGGCAGGCGCTGGTATTCGGTTTCCAGCACTATGTCCCTCAGCCAGTTGACGTTTCCGCCTCGCATCATCTTGGCGCGTATGCTGCGGAGCGCGTACTCCTCGGCGTCGATGCGCATCTCACCGTCGAAGGCGGGAGTGGAGATGCCAGGCTTGGGGTGGTAGCGCACCAGGTAGGTCTTGCGCCCGTCGACCTGCAGCGAATCGATGATGTAGTAGTTGTAGAACAGCATTCCCGATTTCTGGATCGGCGAAGGGAATTCCACGTCGAAGCTGTTCACGAACGGGCGGTAGAAATTCACCTTGAGGTGCATGCTGCCGGTGAACTGGCTCAGCAGGTTCTTGTCGGGATTGATACCCGAGATGCGGTTGGCCAGCACCACTTCGTTGTCCACGTCGGGATTGGAAGTGTGGCGCCTCTCCACCACGGACTCGGAAATCATGGCGGGCAGATATGCCGCGCCGCTCACCACGGAGGTGTCCATGTAGTCGAACACGAATCCGAAGCGCTTGTCGAAGAATTTTCCGGAAAGCATCTCCTCGGCGTGGGTCAGGTCCATCTCCATCTTGTTGTAGATGGTGCACTTGTAGGTCTCGTGGCGGTCGGGGTCGTTGCGGTCGCGGTGCGCGTCGATGTTGGCGAGCAGGCGCCTCACCCTGCGGTTGTCGGCCTTCACGAAGGCCCCCGGGAGCTGGTTGTCGGTCAGCTTGAGCTTGAAGTCCACCTGGGTGAACGCTCCGTACTTGACCTCCACCTCCTCCGTGTCGTATCCGAGCAGCTGGCACACCAGCACGCGGGCGTTGGGGTCACGGGTGTCGAGGGTAAACTTTCCGTCGATGTCGGCGGTGATGCCTATCGTGGTGTCCTTGAAGTAGATGCCCGCGAAGGGGATGGGTTCGCCGGTCTGGGCGTCGGTCACGGTGCCCCTGACCTTCGTGGTGAAGGTCTGGGCGAAGAGCTGCACCGAAGCGCACAGCACGACCAATATGACGGCGATCCTTTTCATCCGCTGGCAAATTTGCGAACCGCAAAGATACTAATTTATTTAAATAATCCGAAAACAGCCGATCCGGAGCCCGACATCGCTGCATAAATCGCGCCATCGGCGTAGAACCGCCCGATCAGCGCAGGGATTTCCGGGTGGCGCGGGCACACCGTGGCTTCGAAATCGTTTAGAATGGTACCGCGCCACTGCGCCGGCGGCAGTTGCAATGCTTCCCGAAGCGGGAGCGCACGGTTGTCCCGGGGAACGATGCCGGAGTAGGCTTCCTTGGTGCTGACGGAGACGGGGCGGCCGGTGGCGGCGTCCAGCGGCAGCTCCACGCGGAGCTCATAGCCCGACAGGTCGATGTCGAAGGGCTCCAGAACCTCGCCTCGGCCACTGCCGAACATCGGGCGGCAATAAATGAAGAAAGCACAGTCGGACCCAAGTTTGGCGGCGTAGGCGGCGAGCGCAGCGTCGCTCAGCCCGAGGCTACCGAGGTCGTTCAGCGCCCGCAGCATGAAAGCCGCGTCGGCGCTGCCGCCGCCGAGGCCGGCTCCCACGGGAGCGCCCTTCACCAGCCGTATCGCCACCGGCGGTAGCTGAGGAAAATCGGCCTTCAGCAGCCTCCAGGCACGCACCGTGAGGTCTTCCATCGGGTCCCAGTCCACCCCGCCTTCACGTTCGATATCAATCGACAGGCGCGACGCCGGCTCCACCGTGAGCTCGTCGCCCAGGCCCCAGTAGGGCACGAACAGCGTCTCCAGGTCGTGATACCCGTCGGGGCGCCTACGCAGGACGTTCAGCCCGATATTCACTTTAGTGCATGTGCGAAACGTCATAGAGCGCGGTTGAGGATTGGAGCGAGGAAAGCTTCGACTTGCATTTTGCGGGCCTCATCCTCCGGGATGCCGCGGCTGCGCATGTAGAAGAGTTCCTCTGGATTCAGATAGCCGGTGGTGGCGCCGTGCGAGCACTGCACGTCGTCGGCGTAGATTTCGAGTTGCGGGCGCGCCTCTGCGAAGGCGTCCGGGGAGACCAGCAGCGAATGGCACTGCTGGTGCGCCTCCGTCTTCATGGCGCCGGGGGCAACGTACACCAGGCCGTCGAACTCGGCGCGGGCGCTGCCGCCTACCACTCCCTTGAAAAGCTGCTCCGAGCTGCATCCGGGGGCGTTGTGGCGCACCACCACCTGCAGCTTCACCCGTTCGGTGCCGCTGCAACGCCATGCGCCGGCAAGGTCGAGCGAAGCTCCGGAGCCGTCGAGGTCGACCTCCAGCACATGCTCCAGGCTCACCCCTTCGGGCACGATGACCGTCATGCGCAGCGACTCCCCCGCTTCCAGACGGATCAGGGACGGAATGCCGTCGCGGCCGGCAATATATACTTCGTTACCCATCGATGCTGTCGTAACCTGAGGTTTCTATCTGCTGCACCAGTTCGGCGCCGCCGGTGGCCACGATGCGGCCGTTCTTGAGCACGTGCACCACGTCGGGCACGATATACTCCAGCAGGCGCTGGTAGTGGGTGATGACGATGGATGCCGTCTGC
This sequence comes from Bacteroidales bacterium, assembly GCA_016288775.1. Taxonomy (GTDB): domain Bacteria; phylum Bacteroidota; class Bacteroidia; order Bacteroidales; family UBA932; genus Cryptobacteroides. The sequence goes on from JAEELG010000007.1 coordinate 16,389, forward strand.
GGCGTGCGCAGGCGGTTCACGCCGTCGGCCACGATGCGAAGCGCGTCCACGTCGAGGCCGCTGTCGGTCTCGTCGAGGATGCTCAGCACAGGCTCCAGCATCGCCATCTGGAATATCTCGTTGCGTTTCTTCTCGCCGCCGGAGAAGCCAACGTTCACCTCACGCTTGGCGAATTCGCCCTTCATCTGCACCAGCGCCATCTTCTCCTTCAGGAGCTTCAGGTACTCCGCCGGCGAGAGTTCGGGCAGCCCGGCGGCCTTGCGGCGGGCGTTGATCGCGGCCTTCATGAAGTTGGTGATGCTCACGCCCGGAATCTCCACCGGGTACTGGAAGCTCAGGAAGATGCCCGCCCACGAGCGCTCCTCAGGCGGCAGCGCCAGCAGGTCGCGACCGTCGTAAGTCACTGATCCTGAGGTTACCTTGTAATCGGGGCGCCCCGCCAGCACGGCGCTCAGCGTCGACTTGCCGGCGCCATTCGGCCCCATCACCGCATGCACCTCGCCGCGGCGTATGGTCAGGTTCACCCCCTTGAGAATCTCACGCCCCTCGATCCCGGCGTGCAGGTCTTTTATTTCGAGCAGAATGTCGTTCATTAAACAGTTTATTAGTTTATTCCAAACTTATCAATGTCTTCCTGGGTTACAGGTGAGAAAGATGCGGACCAGGATTCGTATCCCTTTAATTTGAGAATAACATCTGATTTATGCTATTTTGCCAGTTTGTCCTCAAATATGGGCGATTTTGAGGACGGGGAGGTTTGGATAGCGTCCAAAAGTACTTTTTCCATTACGCGGTGGCCGGCGAGGTTGGGGTGGACGGCGTCGGTGCGGTATTGGGGATCCATGGAGCCGTCGGGGGCGCGAAGGGCGGAGTTGTAGTCGGCCACGGGGATGCTATGCTCCGCCGCGTACTCCCTGATGAGGGCGTTGAGCCGCTCGATCTGGGGACGCGGGTCGCCGATACGCTTGCGCCAGCCGATCTCGCCGGCCGGGCAGAGGGTGCACATGATTGGCTTGATGCCGTGCACCTGCACCAGCTCCACAATGGATACGATGTTCTTGAATGTGTTCTCCACGGAGATGTAGCCGTTGTTGCGGGCTATGTCGTTGATGCCGATGAGCAGCGCCATGTATTCCGGATCCAGCTCGATGACGTCCGGACGCACGCGGGAAAGCAGCTGCATGGTGGTCTGCCCGCCGATGCCGCGGCCCACGAAATTGTGCTCCGCGAGCCAGTCGGGGTCGAGGCGCGCCCAGTTGTTGGTGATGGAGTCTCCGAAGAGCACCATCTTCGGACGGCCGGCGACCTGTGCGTTCTGCTGCTCGTAGAATCCGAAGCGCGGCCAGTCGGCGTCGGTGGCGCTCCAGGGTTCCGCTTCATTGCGGAAAACCGCCGCCCAGCCGCCGCCGGGGGCCATCCGTACCTTAAACTTACCGTCGGCGGGGAAATCCTTCCACTCCCGCTTGAAATCCCGTGCCGCCTTGTCGGCGTTGACGCCGTCGCGGAAGATTTCGACGATGGGAGAACCGCCGATGAACGACAGGTCGAGCGTGAGCTCACGGGCGTTCCAATCGGTGATGGCACCCACGTACCAGGTGTCGCCCTTGCGGCGCGCCATCGCCACGTACTCGCCAGCCTTGCCGGCGACGGGCACTGTCTCGTCCCACACGGTGGGCACGCCGGCGATAAATTTCAGGCATTCGGGCTCTTTCAGGTAGTTGGACGGAGAGTCGCAGAGCATGGTGAGGGGTGCGTCGAAGATGACGTACTCCGCCAGCTGGCGGCAGCGCGTGCCCTGCGACATTGCCTCGGTATTCACGCCGCGGAAGTTGCTCCTGGTGGCGTTGCGCATGGCGCCCTGGGTGAAGTCGCAGGGCCCCGCCACGAGGCGCACGAAGGGTATGGTGGCCTCATAAGTCACCAGATCCAGCTCCTGTGAACCCCATTTGGTGTTCTCAAGGCCGTACACGCCTTCGAAATTGACCACGTTTGGCCAGGTGCGCTGCAGACCCGCAGGCTTGAATGCGCCGTGGAAATCTATCATAAGATGATAGCGCGCCGCGGTCTCGGCCGTACGGCGGTAGAACTCGACCATGGGCTGGTCGTCGCGGTCCATGAAGTCCACCTTGAAACCCTTCACGCCCATGGCGGAATACTCGCGGCAGGCGCGCTCCATGTCCTTCTCGAAGGCCCAGTATCCGGCCCAGAGAATCAGGCCCACACCCCGTTCTGCGGCATATTTGCACAGACCGGGGAGATCGATTTCGGGGATGATCTGGAAGAGGTCGGCCTTCTTGTTCACGGCCCAGCCTTCGTCCAGGATTACGTATTCGATTCCGTTTTTGGAGGCGAAGTCGATGTAATATTTGTACGTGTCGTTGTTGACTCCGGACTCGAAGTTTACGCCGTACACGTTCCAGGCGTTCCACCAGTCCCAGGCCACCTTGCCGGGGCGCACCCAGCTGAAGTCCTGGTCCGCCGCAGGCTCCCTGCCGAGCAGCCAGGGGAGGTCGCAGGCCAGCAGGTCCCTGTCTTCCTTCGCCACCACTACGATACGCCAGGGGAAGGCCTCGTCGGCCGCAGCCTTGGCTATGTAGTCTTCGCGGGAGCGCACCAGGCCCTGCAGCATGTTGTGGCCGCCCTGCTCGATATCCCTGGGATAAGGGGCAAACACCGCCTCCAGGGCGCTGTCGCCGTCTTCGTTCGACAGATACATTCCGGGGTAATCAAGCAGGTCGCTCTCGGTGATGCAGACCTTCATGCCCCCGGGGGCGTCAATGGTGACTGGAAGGAATGCCAGACGGCCATTCTCCCATCCGCTGATAGCCGTTTCCGTGTATGTGGACTCGAAGGAGTTGAAAAACTGGCCTTCGTATCCCTCGCCTCGGCTACGCACATAAGGGATAAAGCCCCTGGCGTCCTCCCAAAAACGGAAGGCCGCCCGTTCGGACACGACGTTGAACGGCGCCTTGCGGTCCGCCACGAAGCGGTATGCGGCACCGTCGTCGTAGGCCCGGAACACTATCGAGTAGCCCTTGCAGCGGAGCGTGAGCTCGTTGTAAGCCTCACGCACCTGCGCCCTGCGGTACACCACCGGAGTGACGATGCGGTCCACGCTGCCGCGCACTGCCTTCTTCACCTTCATGTCCCGGCCGAACACGGTTCCGTCGTCGAGCGACATGGAGAGCGGTGAAGGCTCCAGCACCTTCGTGCCAAGCATATCCACGGACCAGACTGTCCCGGCTCCGGCGGTAACCGTGACCGTGAGTTCACCCGAAGGAGACTTCAGGGTGTATGTCTTATCCGCTGCCCCGAGGCTCAGCGCCGTAAGCGAGGCAAGCAGCACGGTAAACACCAAATGCTTAAGGTTCATATACTTATTCATTCCTTGCAAATTTTCGTTTCCAGCTGATCAGCGACCAGATGCCGTTGGCGAGGTATAGGGCGCTGACCACCGGCATTACATAAAGCCCCGAACTGATATATAGCGCTATGTTGGCGCAGTTGACCACCAGCCACACGATCCAGCACTCCCAGCACTTGCGTGCGCTGAGGAACTGGGCCAGAAGGGTGACCATAAGGATGAACGAATCCAGGTATGGCGACGGGTCAACCCCGAACACGCCCGGCCAGCGCTCCGGCAGCCACTGAAGGGCCTTGGCCCAAAGGATGCCACACAGGACCACTACGGTAAACATGTTCACCCACATTGCAGTGCTTATGCTGCCGACTCGGAGGTCTCCACTGGCGTTCTGCTCCTCTGCGCGCGGATGCGTCCAGCGCCAGTGTCCGTAGGCGTTGATGGCGAACGCCACCGGCTGAATAAGCATGGCGCTGTACAGATGCTGGTTCCAGAACAGGATGAAGAGGAACACGTTGTACACGTATCCCACCCAGAAGTTGTACTTGGAGCCGCGTCCAGCAAGGAACACGCAGCTCAGGCCGAGCACGGCCGATATGATTTCCACCCAGCTCATCCCACTGCCCCCTCCAGAGACACGCTCAGCAGTTTCTGAGCCTCGATTGCGAATTCCATGGGCAGGCGGCTGAGCACCTCCTTGGCGTATCCGCCGACTATCAGCGCCGTGGCGTCTTCGGGCCCGATGCCCCTCTGGCCGCAGTAGAACAGCTGGTCGTCGCTGATCTTGGAGGTGGTTGCCTCATGCTCCACCACCGCCTGCGGGCAGTGGTTCATGATGACGGGGAAGGTGTGCGCGCCGCATTCGGAACCAATCAGCAGCGAGTCGCAGCTGGAGAAGTTGCGCGCGCCCACGGCTCCGGGGTTCACCCTCACCAGGCCGCGGTAGCTGTTCTCGCTGTGCCCGGCGGAGATGCCCTTGGACACGATGCGGCTGCGGGTGCCGCGCCCGATGTGTATCATCTTGGTGCCGGTGTCGGCCTGCTGCCAGTTGTTGGTCATGGCCACGGAGTAGAACTCCGAGCTGCTGTAGTCGCCGAGCAGCACGGTGCTGGGGTATTTCCAGGTAACGGCGGATCCCGTCTCCACCTGCGTCCAGCTGAGGTGGGAGCCCGCGCCGCGGCAGAGGCCCCTCTTGGTTACGAGGTTCAGGATGCCGCCGCGGCCCTGCGCATCGCCGGGATACCAGTTCTGCACGGTGCTGTATTTCACGTCGGCGTCTTTCTCGACGATGATTTCCACCACCGCGGCATGCAGCTGGTTCTCGTCGCGCATCGGGGCGGTGCAGCCCTCCATGTAGCTGAGTTTCGCGCCCTCGTCGGCAACGATCAGCGTGCGCTCGAACTGCCCCGTGCCGGCGGCGTTGATACGGAAGTAGCTGCTGAGCTCCATGGGGCACTCGACGCCTTTGGGCACATAGCAGAAGGAGCCGTCGGAGAACACGGCGGAGTTGAGCGCGGCAAAGAAATTGTCGCCCGCGGGGACCACGGTCGCCAGATATTTGCGCACCAGGTCCGGATGCTCTTTGACGGCCTCCGAGAAGGAGCAGAAGATTATCCCCTTGTCGGCCAGCGTCTTGCGGAAGGTGGTGGTCACGCTCACGGAGTCGAACACGGCGTCCACCGCCACCTCCTTGGACTTCACGCCCGCCAGCACTTCCCTCTCGCGGAGCGGAATGCCGAGTTTGTCGAAGGTCTCCATCAGCTTGGGGTCGATTTCGCTCGGCCGTTCGCTGTCCTTCTTGGGAGCGGCGTAGTAGATGATGTCCTGATAGTCTATCTTGGGCAGCTTGAGGTGGCCCCAGTGCGGCTCGGGCATCTTCTGCCATTTGCGAAAAGCGTCCAGGCGGAAGTCCAGCAGCCACTGCGGCTCCTGCTTCTTGGCGGAAATCAGGCGTATGATATCTTCGTTCAGGCCCTTGGGAACATACTCCTGCTCGACTTCTGTTACGAAGCCTTCCTTGTACTCCTGTTGTGTCAGATCCTGTATCAGCGTATCATCCATTGGCGAGGCATTTTGCGGTGGCGGCGGCGAGGCGGGCGTTGTTCAGCACCAGCTGGATGTTCGAGGCCAGGCTGTCGCCGCCGGTGATATCTTTCACGCGGGCGAGCAGGAAGGGGGTGGTATCCTTGCCGCGGATACCCTTCTCGGAGCACTCTGCTATGGCCTGGTCGATGGCGGCGTTGATGCGGTCCGGATCCATCGAGAACTCCTCGGGGATGGGGTTGGTGACCAGCATTCCGCCGCGAAGGCCCATGTCGAGCTTGGCGCGGAAGGCGGCGGCAAGCTCCTCCGGCGTGTCGAGGCGGTAGTCCACCTTGAAGCCGCTGCGGCGCGTGTAGAACGCCGGCAGCTCGTCGGTGCCGTATCCGATCACGGGCACGCCCTTGGTCTCAAGGTACTCCAGAGTCAGGCCGAGGTCCAGGATGGATTTTGCGCCTGCGCAGATGACCATCACGGGGGTCTGAGCCAGCTCTTCGAGGTCGGCGGAGATGTCCATGGTTGTCTGCGCGCCGCGGTGCACGCCTCCGATTCCGCCCGTGGCGAAGACCTTGATGCCCGCCATCGCGGCGATGATCATGGTAGTGGTAACGGTGGTGGCGCCGTCCTGCTTGCGGGCCACCAGCACGGGGAGGTCGCGGCGCGAAGCCTTGGCCACGGCACGCCCGGAGCGGCCCAGATGCTCGATTTCCTCGGGGCTCAGGCCGGCTTTCAGGCGCCCGCCGATAACAGCCACCGTTGCCGGAACGGCGCCGGCATCGCGTATCGTCTTCTCCATCCTGAGCGCCGTCTCCACGTTCTGCGGATACGGCATGCCGTGCGAGATTATGGTAGATTCCAAGGCAACCACGGGGCCCCCTTTTGCCAGGGCCTCGCGTACCTCGGGAGAAATATCAAGATATCGATTCATAGCGATTTAGAGAGTTAAACCAGCTCCTTGATACGCTCGTTAACGGGATTGGGCGACATCAGGGCGAGGCGTGCGCACTTCTGGCCGAAGTTGGCGGCATCCGCCGCGGGAGCGTCGGGTCCGCAGTGCACGATTCCGGCAAGCAGGGCGTCGCCGGCGCCCGTGGTGTTCACGATTCCCACAGCAGGGAGCGGCGGAATGGTGAGCGTTTCTCCGTCCTCGATAATTTCGAGCCCCTCGGAGCCGAGGCTTACCACGAGTCGTGCGACTCCGGACAGGCCGGAGGTGCCCAGGACCTCGGCCTCGATGCGGTTGCATTTGACCGTAATCGGGCCGGCGCCGGGCAGGCGGGGTGCGGAGAGAGCCTCGCGCAGGCGGGCCCCCTTAGCCGACGACACAGCGTCGATGTACAGTGGCGGGAGGCAGCAGCCTACGAGCATGCTGAGAGTCTCTGCGGGGAGGTTGGCGTCGGCCACGACCGCGTCGGCGTCGTTGATGGCGTGGAGGCGGGACTCAAGCCACTCGGGAGTCATCAGGCCCGTGATTGCCATGTCCGACACGCCCCCGAAGAGCTCTCCGTCGGAGCCGTTGACACTCACGAAGCAGGCGTTGCGGGCCCCGGAGACGGTTTGCGACAGGCTGAGGTCCATTCCGGTGGCGGAGCAGCTCTCCCTGAGCATGCGGCCGAATCCGTCGTCGCCGAACACCGTCACCAGCCGGACGGAATCGCCCAGCAGCGCAAGGTTATGTGCGATATTGCGCCCCACGCCTCCGGGCGCCACGGTAATGGTGCCGGGATTGGAATCACCCGCCACAAAAAGACCTGCCGCCCTGGCTCCTATGTCCACATTGGCCCCTCCGATAACACAGATTCTCATATTCGTAGTTATTATACTGCGAATATACGAAGAATTATTGATTTTCGGTTTTTCGCCCCCGCCCACATTTTGCTCTCCGTGGCGCAGGTCACCCCTTCTTTCGCGTTCCCGTGGCGCAGGTCACCCCTTCTTTCGCGTTCCCGTGGCGCAGGTCACCCCTTCTTTCGCGTTCCCGTGGCGCAGGTCCGAAAATGTTGCCATGACCTGCGCCACGAATCGGCCTCTCACGCAATCTGGCGGCGCTGGTCACCCACTTCTTTTCGGACCTGCGCCATAACGGCCCCCTTCTCCCCCTAGGACCTGCGCCAAGGTGTCCTCTTTCTCTTCCGCTCCTGGCGCCGGGAACGGCTAATACATCAGCTTCAACCCCAGCTTGTCGATAACCCTGTTGGGGAGAAGTCGGACAAGGGGAGGAACGAGAACGTTCATGATTCCGGGACTAACCGTCCGCCGCCCCTTGAATAAAGCATTCAATGCCCGTTTCACCAAAGCCTCCGGGGTCTGGATCAGACCAAGACGACGCCCGGCACGACGGGTTTTGGCGCTCAACTTATAAAGACCAGTATCTACAGCTGCAGGGCAGACAGTCGTGACAATCACTCCGAACGGACGCATTTCATAAGAAAAGCCCTTGCCGAAACTCTTGAGGTAAGCTTTTGATGCAGAGTATATTGCGATTCCCGGCGACGGAATACGGGCAGTCATCGAAGACATAATCAGAATGAATCCTTTGCCGCGGGCTTTCATGCGGGCGCCAAAGAGGATGCACAATTCCGTGACGCTTTGCATATGAAGTTTCATCATGGCGCGAGCCTTGCCCAGATTCTCTTCGGACAGGTATTCCATGAAGAACATCCCGGCGTTGCAGACCAGAATATCGACATGAAGATCCTTGTCGTCGCACCACTGGAGCAACTTTTCCGAACTGCCTTCTTCCGCGAGATCGATATAGATTCCTTCGACACGTGGAGAAGAAGTCTGATTCGTGACGCTGCCGGGTTCGGAAATCCGACCTCCGTCGGACGATGACAGCGTCCGCACGGCCTCCGCCAGTTCCTGTTCCCTGTTGCTCGCAATAATCACACGGCATCCACGGGCCAGAAGCTGCCGGGAATACTCAAGGCCTATTCCGGAGCTGCCGCCCGTAACTAACGCCGTCATGTTAGTCAAGTCATGCTTCATGTTTACAAAGATAATCAAAACTGCACTTTCTTTCGCCGCTTTCCGGCTCTGAAGTTGGCGTTTTCGCCGATTTTTAGTATCTTGGCAATATGAATCTGGCAACGGTATTGGTCCTGGCCGTAATTCTTCTTGCGGCCGTTGCCGCGGTGGTTTTCCTGATCCACCGCAGGAAGCGCTTCGGCTCCTCTGCATGCTGCGGCTGCGCTCTCCGCAACGTCTGCGGCAAGCGCTAAGAAAAACAGCCTTGTTTTTTGAGGCGACCAGGGCCGGTGATCAGCCTCTCACATCTCACAGTGGCCGTTTTTCAATTAAGTGTTGCAAAACGGGAATAAACGGATAATTCTTCCGTCCTTTGCATCATTGAATAAACTTGCCGCTATGAAATTCCAAAGAATTCAACTTCATGAGCTTCCGGACGGGACAATATGCAGGGTATATCCCTTTCACATCTGTATGGAAGGATTGAAGAATACTTTGTTGTGCAGGGATGACGAGGATTATGACGTTTTACAGAAAACGATACATGTTTGCTGCCATGTGAATAATGTGATAGTCGTCGAGGAAATCGAAATGTCGACTCACTGCCACGTCGCAGTGCTTGCAGAAAACCAGGCGGCGGCTGACAATGCCGGAGAGGCTGTCAAGAAAAACTATTCCCAATATCTTTTCCATAAGTATGGTGAGCGAAATACTCTGGCAGGGAGCAATGTAAAGGCCATCTATTTAGACTCTGACTCATACCTTCGCAACGCCCTGGCCTACATTCCGCGAAACGCCCTGGACACTGGGGCCAGCATTGAGGAATATAGATGGTCGTCCTATAAGGGTATGTTTGCTTCCGGTAAGCCTGATGGGAGGAAGGTGTCTGCCATGACACGACGGGAGAAGGAAGCCCTGTTCCATACTCATGCAGATTTGTCGGGAGTACCATGGCTGGTTGACAATACAGGTGCGTTGATCCCTTCAAGTTCATGCGATCACAGATATCTTGAGAATGCATTTTGCAATGACCAGGCTTTCTTTTTGAGGATTATCGGCTCCGTGAGCTGCGCGGAGATGGCCCAGAAGCTCGTCCATTCGTCCCGCCAGATGCTGAATGATACTGAATTCAAGAAACTGGTTTCCGAAAAGGCGCTGGGCTGGTTCGGGGCCGGGATATCGGAGATAACGCAAGAAAAGAAAATCCGTCTTGTGACCTACTTTTATCATACCCAAAAAACTACGCCGGCCCAGCTTGCCCGATGCGTTGGGCTTGCTCCCGACCGTGTTGCCCGAATACTCAAAGACGAACACCGTGGCACAAGCAGCGGGGAACAAAAAGGCTTTGTTGGCGCAGGTCCGAAGATAGAAGGGGCCCACGTTGGCGCAGGTCGGTGACAGAATTGGGCCGTTTTGGCGCAAGTCAAGGGTCAGAAGGAGGCCGTTTTGGCGCAAGTCAAGGGTCAGAAGGAGGCCGTTTTGGCGCAGGTCGGAAAAGAGGAGGATGACCGGCGCCACTAGAATGCGTAAGAGGCCGATTTGCGGTGCAGGTCACGGCAACATTTTCGGACCTGCGCCATGGAGGAGCGAAAGCGGGGATGACCGGCGCCACTAGAATGCGTAAGAGGCCGATTTGCGGTGCAGGTCACGGCAACATTTTCGGACCTGCACCACGGAGGAGCGAAAGCGGGGGTGACCTGCACCACGGAGGAGCGAAAGCGGGGGTGACCAGCGCCACGGAGCGGCAGGCAGCAGAGGTCTCCGAGCGACTTTGGAAATGCAGAGCATTTTTGTAGCAGGAGCTTGGAGGCCTGCTGCTGCCTGCCGCGGTCAGCGACGTTAACAGGAGTTCGGCGTTCTCTGCTGCCTGCCGCGGTCAGCGACGTTAACAGGAGTTCGGCGTTCTCTGCTGACTGTCGACGATCGTTCCTACTGCTGCCTACCGCTGAAGCCCAGCTAAATCACCAGCCCGGCGACAAGATACGCCAGCCAGGCTACAAGCCAGGCCACGAGGCATTGGAATACGATTACGAACAGCGCCCACCAGCCGCCGAGCTCCCGCTTGACGGACGCGATCGCCGCCACGCACGGCGTATAAAGCAGGCAGAACACCAGCATGGGCACCGCGGTCAGAACGGTCAGCGACTCCAGCACTCCAAGCACTTCCATTGTGGACACCACGCTCTCTTTGGCCAGGAAGCCGGAAATGAACGCCGTCACTATCCTCCAGTCGCCCAAGCCGAGCGGCGCGAACAGCGGAGCCAGCAGCCCGGCGATCCATGCCAGCATGCTCCCTTCGCCATCGACCACCATGTTGAAGCGGAAATCGAAAGTCTGCAGGAACCAGATTATCAGCGTCGCCACGAAAATCACCGTGAAGGCGCGCTGCAGGAAGTCCTTGGTCTTGTCCCACAGCAGATGCCCCACGTTCCGCAGCTGCGGCAGGCGGTAATTCGGCAGCTCCATCACGAACGGCGCCGCCTCCGACTTGCCTCCGATATGCTTTGAAACCAGCGCCACGATCATCCCCACGCACACGGAAAGCAGATACAGGCACACCAGCACCAGCCCGCCGTGCCCAGGGAAGAAGGCGCTGCTCAGGAAGGCATAGACCGGCAGCTTGGCAGAGCAGCTCATGAACGGAGTCAGCAGAATCGTCTTGCGGCGGTCGCGGGCCGACGGCAGCGTGCGCGACGCCATCACGCCCGGCACCGAGCACCCGAGGCCGATCAGCAGCGGCACGATACTCCGCCCCGAGAGCCCCAGCTTGCGCAGGAATCCGTCGGTCACGTACGCCACGCGCGCCATGTAGCCGCTGTCCTCCAGCATGGAAAGGAAGAAGAACAGGATGACGATGATGGGCACGAAACTGCACACGGCGCCCACGCCTCCGAAGATGGCGTCCACCACCAGCGACTGCACCGCCGGACTCACGTTCCAGCGTTCCAGAAGCGTACCCACAGCGGCGCCCAGGGCCGAAATGCCGTCGTCAAGCAGCCCCTGCAGAGGCGCTCCCAACACGTCGATGGTGAGCCAGATGACCAGCGCGATAATCGCCACGAAGATGGGGATCGCCGTCCACTTTCCGGTGAGCACCCTGTCGATGCGGCGGCTGCGGAGATACTCCTTGCTCTCCCTGGGTTTCACCACCGTCTCCTCGCATAGGCGGCGGATAAACGTATAACGCATCTCGGCGATTGCGGCGGCCCGGTCGAGCCCGCGCTCCTTCTCCATCGTCACAATGATGCCTTCGATGGTGGCCCGCTCCTCCGGAGTCAGCGCCAGCGCTTTCTCCACCCAATCGTCACCTTCGATAAGCTTGGTGGCGGCGAAGCGGGCGGGGATGCCGGCAGCGGCGGCGTGGTCCTCGACCAGGTGGATCACGCTGTGCAGGCAGCGATGCACAGCTCCTCCGTTGTCGTCCTTGCCGCAGAAGTCGTTGCGGCCGGGAGTTTCCTGGTAGCGCGCCACGTGCACGGCGTGCTCCACGAGTTCGTCGATACCCTCGTTGCGGGCGGCGGAAATGCCCACCACAGGAATGCCCAGGATGCGCTCCATCTCGTTGATGCGGATGGCGCCGCCGTTGCCGCGCACCTCATCCATCATATTGAGCGCCAGCACCATAGGCACGCCGAGTTCCATCAGTTGGAGCGTCAGGTAGAGGTTGCGTTCGATGTTGCTCGCGTCCACGATGTTGATGAGGCCCTTGGTGGAGGGATTCAGGATGAATTCGCGGGAGACGATCTCCTCCGCGGTGTACGGCGACAGCGAATATATGCCCGGCAAGTCGGTGATGGAAGTGCCGGGATAGCCCCGGATGACGCCGTCCTTGCGGTCCACCGTCACGCCGGGGAAATTGCCCACGTGCTGGTTGGAGCCGGTGAGCACGTTGAACAGAGTGGTCTTGCCGCAGTTCTGCTGGCCGGCGAGCGCAAAGCTCAGCACGGTATCCTTCGGAAGAGGATTCTCGTGGTCGCGGGAGTGGTATTTGCCGCCCTCGCCGAGGCCAGGGTGGGCGTTGTGGTCGTGCAACCAGGCGTTGCGCCCCTTGTCGCCGGGAACGTCGCCGTCTACCATGGAAGCGGCGCCGGAGCCAGCTTCGTCAGAAATCTCTCTCACGGTGATGCTTGCGGCATCGGCTTTGCGCAGGGTGAGGGCGTAACCGCTCACCTGCAACTGTATGGGGTCGCCCATGGGCGCCCTGTCCACCACCTTCAAGGCGGCTCCGGGGATAAGGCCCATGTCCAGGAAATGCCTCCGTCCGGCGCCTTCGCCGCCCACTGTCTCCACGACGGCGGCACGCCCTGTTTCAAGTTGGTCTATTGTCAGCATTGCGGATGCAAAGTTAGACCATCGCGGCCGCCGGCGCAATACCAATTAGTTGGTATTCTTGCGGATTTTTGCGTAATTTGCAGGACACAACATGAAAAAGCTCAAGAAAACCATAGCGGCCGTGGCCGTAGCCGCAGGACTGCTGATCTGGTACTACATCGACAACAACGGCGGGCAGGACGAACAGGAACCCGTCCCCGCCGAAGCCTCTGCAGGCACAAGCGCAGACGCAGCCACGGCGGACCTGCTGGAACTCCCGGCGCCCACCGGAGGCCGCACGGTACGGCACGGGGCCTACGTCAGCTCCTACAACCCGAAGACACTCATCCCCGACTGGGTGGCCTACGAGCTCACCGCCGAAGAGGCGGAAGGCCGCCGCGAGCGCGAAGGAATCGAGTTTCGCAAGGACCCCGACCTGCGCGGATGCACCCAGGCCATGCGGGAGGACTACTCCGGCTCCGGATGGACCAAGGGCCACATGATTCCCGCCGCCGACGCGGCATTCAGCAGCTCCGCCATGGCGGAGACCTTCTACTTCACCAACATCTGCCCTCAGGACCAGACCCTCAACGCCGGCGACTGGCAGTATCTGGAAAAGCGCGTGCGCAGTTGGGCCAGGCGGTACGGCAGCGTGTGGGTAGTCACCGGACCTATAGTCGGCACCGGCCGCTACGGCACCATCGGCGAGCGCGGCGTCACCGTGCCAGATTCCTTCTTCAAGGCCCTCCTGGTACGCCGTGAGGACGGTTCCTACAGCGCAATAGCCTTCGTGATGGACAACGACGACGAACGCTACATGCTGAAAGACTGTTCCATGAGCGTCAACGAACTGGAGCAGATCACCGGCTTCGATTTCTTCCCCGGCCTCGACGACCGCATCGAAGAGAAAGTTGAAGGAACCGTAAAACTATCCGACTGGGGAATCAAAAAGAATTAGTAAATTCGTAAAATTTTTCGACTCGATATGGCAAACACTCCCACCGCCCACATAGGGGCCCGGAAAGGCGAAATCGCCGAAACCGTCATCATGGCAGGCGACCCCCTGCGCGCACAGTTCATGGCAGAAAGTTTCCTGGAGGATCCAGTGCAGTTCAACAACGTCCGCGGCATGCTCGGCTTCACCGGCACCTACAACGGCAAGCGCGTGAGCGTGATGGGGCACGGAATGGGTATCCCTTCCATCGGCATCTACACCTACGAGCTCTACAATTTCTACGGAGTGAAAACCATAATCAGGGTGGGCTCAGCGGGCTCCTACAGCAAGGACCTGCACATCGGCGACCTCGTGCTGGCACAGGGCGCATGCACCGACTCCAACTACGGCGCACAGTACCACCTACCAGGCATTTTCGCCCCTATCGCCGACTTCGAGCTGCTCCGCAAGGCGGCCGACGAATGCGAGAAGCGCGGCTTCAACTACAAGGTCGGCAACGTCATGTCAAGCGACGTTTTCTACGCCGATGCCCCCGACATCAGCGGATGGGTGAAGATGGGCGTGCTCGCCGTTGAGATGGAAGCCTCCGCGCTGTACATGAACGCCGCGCGCAGCGGCAACCGGGCGCTGGTCATCTGCACCATCTCCGATCACGTGCTCACCGGCGAGGAAACCACCTCCGAGCAGCGCCGCACCGCGTTCACCGACATGATGGAGGTGGCTCTCTCACTCATCTGACGCCATGAAGAAAATCGCAGTCATCGTAGCCCTCGAAAGCGAATACGACTTCGCGAAGAGCATACTCGCAGATAAGCCCGGAATCAGCCTGAGCATGTGCGGCATGGGCAAGGTGAACGCCGCCATCGGCGCCACCGCCATCATCGAGAAAAACCGCCCGGACGCCATCATATCCACAGGCCTCGCAGGCGCCATCGACAGGAGCCTGCACACCATGGACATCATCGTGGCCAGGCAGGTGGCCTACCACGACGTGTGGTGCGGCGAAGGCAACGAATACGGGCAGGTTCAAGGCTACCCGCGTTTCTTCGACGCCGACAGGGAACTGTACGACAAGGCCATGAGCCTTTCGGTGGAGGGCCTGAGCATCAAGGGAGGCCTGCAGATCAGCGGCGACCGGTTCATAAACGCCGAAGACGTGCCGCACCTGCGCAGGATGTACCCCGAAGCCCTGTCGGTAGACATGGAGTCCGGCGCCCTGGCGCAGACCTGCCACCGCTACGGCGTGCCCTTCATCAGCTTCCGCGTGATTTCCGACGGCTGCGACGAGTCCACCTACAACGACTTCTGGACCAAGGCCCCCGAGAACTCGTTCAAGATTCTGAAGTCCTTCCTGGACACTCTTCTGTAAAGGATAATCCTTAAAGCGGGCGGAACACCATCACTCCGTCCACATTCTTGCGGTTCCGAACGTATTCGAGAAGCGTGGTGGGGTTGTAGATGACCTTCATCGCCTCTCCGTTGGATGCGTGTATGAAGCCCACGGTGCCGTCGTTGGAGACCGAGGCAATGGCCACGTGCGCTATGTCGAGCCCAGGCACAGTGGAGGTGAAGCAGATAAGGTCGCCGGAGCGTATGCCATTCTGGCATTCCTCCAGCTTATCTTGCGGTATGTACCACGAGGGCTCGGAGTTCAGCTCTTCCTCAATCTTGCGAATCGCCTCGACGTCGGTCATCAGCGGATAGCTGCCCGGATGTGTGGACATGAAGTTGATGGGATGGTCGAAGATTTCGCCTCCCAGCTCCCTGGACATATCTTTGAGCGTGCCCCTGCGGCATGCGCGCCGGAAATTCTCGGTGGTATAGTGGATGCGGTCTTCGAAGCGCGTCACCACGCCGTCGCGGTAGCGCCCCTCCAGCACGCATGCGGCGAAGCGGCGGAAGTCGCCTCCCTCCTTTGCTGTGCGCGCCAGTGCGAAACAGGTCTCAACGAAGATGATGCAGTCGGTGCGGGTGAGGAAGATGCGCAGCTGTTCGCCCTCGCCCTCGTTGAGGGTGTTCGCCACGTAGGTCTGACCCATCAGGGCGTTGGCGGCCTGGTGCACCAGGTCGGCGGTGGGGAGGCTGCGGTTGCGCTCCAGCCTCTGCAGCACCTTGACTGCAAGCAGCGAATCCGCCTCGGTGGTGACGTAAGCCTGGGCTCCTGCAAGAAGCGGCAGGAGCATCGCGACCAGCGCAGGAAGCAATCGTTTCATCAGTAGTTGAATTTGAATTCGTCGACGTAGATTACCGTTCCGCTGCCTCCGGTACCTTCCCCGCCCCAGCGGCTGCCGGTAACGGTGAACACGGCGTAGCGTGGAGTCTTGTCACTGCGGTAAGTGAACGGAATCTCAAAGGGAACGTAGCCGGAGGTGCCTTTTTTGATTACCAGAGTGGCGTATCCGATTACGTGGGGATTGGTCTTGACGTCGATGAATCCGTCCTTGTGGCTTATCTGGGTGTAGGGTTTTTCCCAGTCGGTCAGGAGCACCTCGATGATCCCTTCGTCCATCTTTCCCTCCTTGCTCTCGTGAGGAGGCTTGGTGGCGTTGATCTTTTTGGGAATGTAGTGATAGTAGCCGGAGAGGCTCCTGGGGCGCCCTGTGAACGGCGCGCCGAGCTGCGATTCAGCGCCCGCCATGTCCACCACACGGATAAAGCGGCCGTTGAAGATGTTGCCGGCAAGGAAGGTCCACGCCAGCTTGCGGCTTTCGATGCGCGCTGCAGCCTTACCCTTGCCGGGCACCGCCACATGCTCGTAATCGGGCGTGGCGATATTCATGCCCATCTTGCTGGTTCCGGGATTGGGGGAATCCCAGATCCGGCGGCTCGCCGGTGCATCCTTGGCATACAGGCACCAGGCGCCGCCGCTCTTCGACCACGTGTCGAAGTTCATGTTGTACAGCTGCGGCCCCTCCTGCGCCTTCAGCGCGAGAGGGAGCAAGACGGCCAGCAGGGCCGAGAGGAAGTGGATCCTGGGACTCATCTATCGGCGTCCGTGCTTTTTCAGGTAGCTGATGAGGAACTCGGGACGGTCGGTCTGGATCATAGAAGTGCCGAGCGAGAGAATCTTGCCGTACACCTCGTCGGGACCTGCGCCAGTGAAGGCGTTGTCGTCGTCGTAACCGCCGCAGAGCGAGCCCCAGAGGGTGTTTACCCAGAGCTTGGAGCCGGTTTCGATGACCTTTGCGGCGCAGTCGGTAACTGTGGAGTCGAGCTCGGCGAAGCAGACCTCGTATGCCAGAGGCACCTCTCCGGACTCCATGTATTCGTCGAACAGGGCCTTGCCGGCGGGCTTCTGGATGTCGATGATCGGCATGTACATCATGTTGCGCTCATGCTCCGCCATCTTGGCGCGCACGTCGGCCGCGGGCCTCTTGCCCTTGATAAGCAGCTGCTCGGTCACGCCGAGGCTGTCGGAGAGCTTGAGCACCAGGTCGTAATACTCGTATCCCTGGTCAACGTTCACCACTATCCTGTCCTTGCAGGCGATGAGCGCCTCCTCGAGGGTGGTGACGTGGGTGCCCGGGATGCGGACCCCGTGCATCGACTTGCGTTCGAAGGTCATCAGGGAGTCGAGGGTGAAGTCGGACACCTTGCCCTTGCCGGTGGTGGTGCGGTCGATGGTCTTGTCGTGCATGAGCACCAGCACGCTGTCCTTGGTGAGCTTGAGGTCGAGCTCCATGATGTCCACGCCCATGCGGATCACGGATTCGATGGCGTCAACGGAGTTTTCCGGGAAGTTGCGCCAGTCGCCGCGGTGGGATATCACCACCACATAATTGGACTTGGGATTCTCGATTTCGCGGATGATACGGGCCGCGTTAGTTTCCTTTTTTGCGGAAGTGCAGCCGATGCTGAGCACCGCCAGCGCCAGCAGTGAGACAATTTGCATTTTCTTCATATTGCAAATGTACTCAAATTCCTTGAAAAAACACTACATGCGTGCTTTCTCGTCGGCGCCGGCACCGGTTCCGCGGTATTTGCTCTTTGCGGCGTTGAAGTTGTAACGGACGGAGAACTTGATTCTCTGCGTATCCATGACGTTGGTCTGCTGGATGGTGTGGCTGCCGAAATCGGTGTCAAAGGAGTAATGGTTCATCCCGGCCAGGTCGTCGCCTTCAAGGCGAAGCACCAGGGAACCGTCTTTCAGGAGAGTCTTCTGCACGGCGGCGGTCAGGTTGAACACAGGATTGACAAGGCGCACGTTCTGCTCATAGCCGCTGGAATTGAAGGCTCCTCCCAGCTCGAACTGCCATCCCCCTTTCAGGGTGAGGGTGTTGAACAGCTGCGCGAAGAAGATAGGCTGGCCGTTGAAGCTCACAAGGCGCTTTCCGGAAGCCTCCCGCGGGTCGTCCATCGTGAGGGAGAGCCACTGGGACAGGACTCCCACAGTATAGTTCAGCGTAAATGCGCCGAGGGAGGGAGTGGCATTCACAAAGGCTGTCATCCTACGGTAAGGCGTGTCGATGTTCACGGGCTTCACCAGCACCACGCCGTCATACACACCTTCTGCATGATAAGGAGAAGACCAGGTCATCATGGCGTCGTTCGTGCGGTTGTAGTCGACCGAAGCGGTGATGAACTTCCACAGGGCCGTCAGGCTCACATCGTGCGTGACCTGCGGCTGGAGCATGGCATTGCCGCTCTGCCAGATATACCTGCTGTTGTAGCGGATTGCACCGGAGAGGTTGGAATATTTTGGACGCTGGGTCTTGGCGCTGTAATTGAACAGCACCTGCACCGGCCCGAAGGCGTTCGCATACGAAAAAGTCGGGAAGAACCTGCCGTATTTGCGGGAAAGGTCGCTGGCCGGATTAAGCGCATCTTCGTAAGCATAACGGACATACTCGTAACGCACGCCGGCGCTGAACTGGCCCGCCTTGGGCAGATAGAATCCGTAGGTGGCGAAGGCTGCGTAATTGTCTTCCTTTACCTGCGCCGATGAAGCCGGAATGGAGATTCCGTCTATCCGGTATTCGTCGGAGCGGCGGGTGAACGATTCCTCCGTACCTGCCTGCAGCTGGCCCATCCAGATGGGATAGGACAGGACGGCCTTGGCAGCGTACATGCGTGCGCTGTTCCTGCTGGTGCTTCTTAGGGTGGCGTCCATGGCCATGGAACTGGTTTCCGTGGCGGTGGAGTTCATTGAATCGTCCGTACCGTAATAATCGAAGTTCACGTCCACTCCCAGCTTCTCGCCGATGACACCGTTATAGTAGAGGTTGGCGCCCAGTCTGGTCTCCGGGACGGAACCCATCATGTCTTCCGAAACCGTGTTGAGCTCGTCGATAAGGGATCCGTCTTCATATACCTTTAAGCTGATCGTGCTCATGTCATGGTTCAACAAGGCTCTTCCAAACTCCACCTTGCCGCCCAGGAAATGGTTGTCGGCAATCTGCCAGTTGGCGCCAAGGTTACCGGAGAGCGAATTGCGGAAGAACGGTGCGTCGATGGTGCCTTTGTTCTCGAATACTGAAGTGACTCCGTTCTTGAGGGAATAGCTGGCCGTCTGGGAGTCGCTGAGCTGGCGCTGGCTTATGCCGGCATAATTCACGCCGCCGAAGATATCCACGCCGCCGGTGCGGTAGTTCATATTGAAAGCTCCGGTCTGGTCATTGCCCTTGGCCCAGCGGAGAGACTGGGCATCGGAGGCGTTCACGCTGAAGCCAAAGCCCTCGCCCTGGCGCCTCACCGTCTTGATGCGCACCACGCTGCGCACGGTGGCGTCGTACTGGGCGCCCGGGTTGGTGATGACCTCGATGCTCTGGATCTCGTTGCTCTGCAGGCGGTCGAGTTCGGTGGGGTCGGTGACCTTGCGTCCGTTGATGTAAACCAGCGGGGAGCCCTTTCCTATGACCTCCAGGCCGTTCTGGCTCTTGATCAGGCCAGGGGTCTTGGCCAGCACGTCGTTGGCGGAGCCGGCGTTTTCCAGCACGGAGCCGTGGACGTTGGTCTGCAGGCCCTCGCCTGTGAGCTTGGTCTTGGGCATAACGGCCTGCACGGCGGCAGCCTCGAGCAGGGACGTGTCTTCGACAAGTGTTATTATGATGCCGTCCACCGGCTTGAAATACTGCGTGCGGTAGCCCAGGATGGCGACCATCATTATGCCGTCGGTCTCGCTTGTCTTTATATTGAAGGTTCCGTCCTCTTCGGTGACGGTGCCGCAGACTACTGTGGAGTCGGCCCTGGAAAGCACAGCCACGTTGGCGTATGCCACGGGCTCGCCCTTCTCGTCCACTACCTTTCCTTTCCAGTCGCCTTTCGCGGCGGCGCTGAGAGCTGCAAGAAGCAGCATCGTTGCAACAACTAATCTTTTCATCTTCTTTCAATCCGCGTTTGGAGCGGTTCCATATATTAGACGGGATACCCCGCCAAAAGGTTGGCAAAATTAGCAAACTGTTGTAATATTTGTTCCGATATGAAACGGTTTTTATTGTTGCCCGCCCTTGTGGCAATTGCTGCCCGCGGCCCCAAATGGTCGGGACGCATCTGCGACGCCCGCACGGAGCGCTGCGGCAAATAGGGTTACAGATTGGTTTTCAGCATTTCCAGCCTGCGGAGGTAGATTTCGCGGAGGCGGTCCGCCGCGTCGTCGAAGCTGAGGCTTTCATCGCCGTTGAACAGGAGCCCGAAGTTCAGCCAGCGGTCGGTGGCTGGATTCCACATGGTGAAATTGAGATCCGCCGATGCCTTGAGCATACGGTGGCACTCGTCGATGTAGTCCGCCACCTCAAGCAGCTGCGGCAGGAGTTCCAGAAAACGCTCACGCACCCTGTCGGCGAACGCCGGATCCTGAAACAAGCGGGAATACCAGACGGCGTACCTGTTCACGAAACCCGTCCATTCCTGGACCGAAGTGCCGAAGCTCCGCAGGGCGATGTCGAAGTCCCAGATGGGGCCGGCAACCAGCTTGCCGCCGGCATCCTTATGATAAAATACGCTGCAGGGATTGGCGAGCTCGGGGTTCCCCATTATCTCGAATACCAGCCAGTAGTCTATGAACGAGTCCACGTCGATCCAGGCGGCATAGCCCTTGGCCGGATCCGCAAAGTCTTCCGAATAAATGGCTTCCGCCGTATCTGAAACGAATTTCTTGATGTACTCTTCCTGATCCTTAGTCAGGTCGTCCGGCGACGGATACTTGACGGCAAAGGGAATTCCCGTGACCAGGCGGGAAATGCCGTGACGGTCTATCCACTGCACCTTGTTGTCGTAGCGGAAGTCCGACTCCAGCAGATAGCCGCCCTCGCGGGAAACGTCAACCCTGGCCCCGCCCGCCTCCACCTTCTCGACAAGCAGGTAGCAGCCATCATGGCGCCCGTTCATCACCAGCTCCACCGGCACGCAGCGCGGCGTCCAGGCAAGCGAAGTGAGCGACGACACCTTCATCGCCACGAGGTTGCGCATAAGTGTGCGGTCGGGATAATTGGCAAGCAGGATCCAGTGCCTTCCGGCAGGCATTCCCAACACTGGCAGGCTCTCTTGCAAGTCGAGGCGGTAGGGCTTTTTGGGCCATGCCCAGGTTGTGTTGCCGCGGCCGCGAACGGTGCAGCCGACCGCCTCCAGTCCGTCATATCCGCCCGCGCCCCTCACGGTCACAACGGCCGGATAATTGATCGCCTTGGACTCGACTGCCCGCCCCCCTTCGGTATCGATGACAATCACCGGCAGGCCGGTATCGGGCACGTTTCCCAAGAGGTCCGGATTCACGTCGCCCGTCCGGCACGCGACGGCAAGCAGGCATAAGGCAAACAGGGCTGGAATCCTTCTGGCAGGCATCTATTCAGCGATGGATTTATAGTGCTCCCAGGCGCGGTTGGCATAAGACGCGCCGGCGTGCTTGCGGAGCTTGCCGACGTCGCCGCACCCGGCTGCGGTCCATGCGCATCCGCGGTTGTAGGCGGTGGCGGACAGGCGCACCTGGTCTTCGACAGGTAGGTCCTGCAGATTATAGCAGTGATAAAGCAGGCGCAGGAAAACACCCAGATAAAGCACCTGCCATTCGTAAGAGTTCATGCGTCCGATCCGCTTGCCTCTTGAGTAGGCGCTGTCGGCAATGTCGAAGGAAAGATCGTATTCATCGGCGAGTCCGCTGTGCATCCAGGCCTTTTCCAGCGCCTCCACGAACGAAGGTCTCATCTGGAATATGCCGATGGAATAATCAGGTTCCTTTTCGCCGATGAAATAGAATCCGAAGTCCACCGCCGTTTCCGCAAAGTCGCGCACGACGCTGTACCTCAGCATCTCGGGCCAGACCACTGATTCGGCAATTGCCGGATCGACCCCGAAAACGCGCCAGGTCTGCCGCCACTCCTCCCTGACCACGTCGGGCAGGGCGGTTTCGTGCGGCAATGCGGCCGCAACCATCACAATGGCAAGCAGTATACTCTTCACACGCCAAATATACGCTTTTCCAAGGAAATGTCGTTTGTTTTGCGTAAGTTTGCATGATGGAAAAAATTGTCACTTTCGGAGAGGTTCTCCAGCGGTGGTCCCCGCCGGGGGCATGGCGGATAGGCCAGCAGGATATGTGGGAAGGGCAGTTCGGAGGTTCCGAGGCCAACGTGGCGGTAGCCCTCTCCCTTCTGGGCAACGACGTGGAATACGTTTCCCGCATTCCGCAGAACGTGGTGGGCGACGCCTGCCTGCGCAAGCTGAAATATTACGGAATAGACGTCTCCGACGTGGTCCGCGGCGGCGGCAGGCTGGGCACGTACTACTTCGAAAAGGCCGCCGACCTGCGGCGCTCGCTCGTGGTTTACGACCGTGAGGGATCGTCGTTCTGGTCCACCACCCCCGGAATGTTCCCCTGGGCCGAGATTTTCGGCCGCACCGGCGTTTTCCATTGCTCCGGCATCACCTGCGCCGTGTCGCAGTCTGCCGCCGACGCCACTTTTGAGGCTGTCCGCACGGCCCGCGACATGGGCCTCAGGGTCACCTGCGACATCTATTACCGCCGCTTTCTCTGGAAATACCCCGGAGCCGACGCCCACAAGACCCTCAACGCCCTCATGCAGTACAGCGACTACATCTTCGGCGACCAGGACGAGTGGGAAGTTGCGACCGGCGTACCCAAGATTCCCGAAGACAAGATGATGTCCGACACCGTGCTCGACATGGAGGCCTACGGCCGCTATTTCGACGAGATGCACCGCCAGTTCCCGAACTGCGGGGAGATGATGCTCGGCCTGCGCAACCAGCTCACCACCAACCATCATACCCTCTCCGCCCTGCTGTGGTACAAGGGCACCATCTACCGCACCGTCATCTTCGACATCACCGACATAGTGGATTCCGTGGGCGTGGGCGACGCCTTCGTATCCGCCTACATCCACGCCTCCGGGAAGTGGCCCGGCAACCCCCAGCGCTGTCTCGACTTCTCCGTCACGGCCGCCATGCTCAAGAACTCCATCGTAGGAGACTTCAACCTGGTGACCGAAGAGGAGATTATCGCCCAGATGCCTTAGGCTAGCGGGTCAGGATACTGCCGGCGAGCGCTCCGGTATGGGTTCCGTTACAGATAGCGGCGACGCCGTTTACAAAGACATGCAGAATGCCTGAAGGGAAGGTGTGCGGCTTTGCGTACGTGGCCTTGTCGGCGACGGTCGCGGGGTCGAAGACCACAATATCCGCCCAGTAGCCGGGTTTGAGCAGGCCCCTTTCCTTGAAACCGGCGCGTGAAGCCGGCAGTGCGGTGCATTTGTAAATCGCTGTGGAGAGGTCCAGAAGCTTCTTTTCGCGCACGAACTGCTCCAGGAAGCGGGGGAAGGTGCCGTATGAGCGGGGGTGCGGAAGCGTCTGTCCCAGAACACCTTCCGGCGAATAGACCGAGCCGTCGGAGGCCGGCATGCCCAGGCTGTGGGCATATATCTTGAGGAGGTTTTCCTCCTTCATCGCGAAGGTGGCCTGGTTGACCTCCAGCTTCTCCGAGATAAGCAGATAGCGTATCATTTCCCACTCGTCCATGCCGGATATCCTGCAGCATTCGGCCAGGTTCTTTCCGGCGTAAACGGCGTTGGCGGGGTCGCTGCAGCCGGCCACCACCACCTGCTGGGGGCCGCCGAAGCGCTCCAGGCGGCCGTAGACATAGCGCTTGATCTTCTCGCAGGCGGCGGGGTCGTTCAGGCGGGCGTAGATGTCGTCGTCGGTGCCATCGCGCAGTTCGATGGGAATGAAGCTGGTGAATCCGGTGGAGAACGCCGTGTACGGATAGCGGTCGAAGGCTATGTCGATGCCTTCCGCGCGTGCGGCGTCGATCTTGCCAAGCATGCGGTCGATCTTGTCGAAGTTGGCCGGATTCTGGGCCTTGAGATGGGAGATTTCCAGACGGGCGCCGGACTGGCGGGCGGCTTCGATCGCCTCGTCAATGGCCTCCAGAACATGGTCGTCCTCGTTGCGCATGTGGATGGCGTAGAGGGCGTCGTGCTTTGCCACCACCTTGTTCAGGGCTACCATCTCGCGGGTGTCGC
The DNA here is from genome assembly GCA_016288775.1 of Bacteroidales bacterium. Taxonomy (GTDB): domain Bacteria; phylum Bacteroidota; class Bacteroidia; order Bacteroidales; family UBA932; genus Cryptobacteroides. The sequence continues at coordinate 40,492 of JAEELG010000007.1, forward strand.
AGTAGCAGCCGGGGGCGTATTCGAGGCCATACGACAGGCCCGTGGCGCCCTCCGACAGCTGTTTGTCGAGCAGCTCGCACATCTGCTCCAGCTGCAGGTCGGTCGCCTTCACATTATATGGGCCCACCACAGCTTCGCGTATGTCGCCATGCCCGACGAGGGATGCGTAGTTAATGCCTATCTTGTTGTCGGACAAGCGCTTGTAAAAGGCTTCCGCGTCCGGATACGTTTTGCCGGGGAACGGCGAGCCGCCGCAGTTGCCGCCCACTTCGGCCGTGATGCCCTGGAATATGCGGCTGTCGCCTTTGGGCGCGTCGAGGAGGTTGGTGTCGGTATGGCTGTGGATATCGATGAATCCGGGAGAAACCGCCATTCCCTTGGCGTCAAGGATGGTTTTGGCACTGTCGCCCAGGTCCTGCCCTATCGCGGCGATGCGGCCGTTGCGTATGGCGATGTCGCCGGTTATAGGCTCTCCGCCGTCGCCGGCATAGATGACGCCGTTCCTGATTATCGTATCGAACCTGTTATGTACTCTGCAGCTGCCGCCCAGTCCCATGAAGCCAAGCGCCGCCGCCCCGATGGCCGAGGTCTTGAGAAAATCCCGTCTGTCCATAATTCTTTGCGTTTGTCAAAGATAGTAATTATTGTCTTTCGAAAAATGTATTATCTTTACAAGTTGAGTTAATTATTGATGGAAATGGAGATTCTTTTATACCAGATATCGCTGGTGCTTGCCGCCATAGCAAACCTGGCCATGGCGGCGGGACTGCTGGCTAACCAGAAAAAGTACGCCAACTATCCGGTATATTCACGGGCAAGGCTGATGATGATACTCTGGCTGGCGGTATTCGCTGTCGGCTATATGCTTCATTTTCTGTTCATGCCCCGCATCAACTGGCCCGCAGCGGCATCGGCCCTGACGGTGTCATACTTCCACTGGGGCGCCATCTGCTTCTGCTGGGGATTCATTCCGCTGCTGAATCCGGACTTCCTCACCCGCAGGAGAATGATTTGGGACATCGTCATCTACGCCGTCGGCCTGGCCTGTTACTGGACCGTGCCCCTGCTGTGGAGGGAAGCCCCTCTCGCCACCACCCTTTCCTATCTGGTCTTCTTCATTTTCTGCGGCGTTAACGTGGTGGTCTTCTACAAGACCTACAACCGCGTATGCTTCCGCCTGGTCAAGATGTCGTACGGCAATGTGAGCGGCTTCGTGCGCTGGATGCAGGCCAGCTGCGACCTCATCCTGCTGTTCGGCATCGGCAGCGTCGCCATTGTCGCAATTTTCCCCAACGATTTCTGGCCTTTCACCGCCCTGGAAATCGTGGGCACTCTGGTATATGCTTATATCGTCTATTCCCTCAGCCACTACGGATCCGTCATCGAAACAGCCTCCAGGGCAACGGAGAACGTGGCCGCAGTAGAGATGGACCGCAACATTCCGAAGCTATGAAGACACGTCTCGCTTACATACTGGCAGCGCTGCTGATCCTGACGCTTTCGTCCTGCGAACGTTTCCAGCCCGTTTTCACTCCCGATACGTCCCAGGCCGACTCTCTGGTGGAAGCCGCCCACCTGGCCCACGACAGCGACCGCATCATCTTCCTGGCCGATTCGCTGGAGAACGCAGGCGATTTCGCCCCCATCAAGGCGAACTACTGGCGCGGCTACGGCCACTACGGAAAGTGGAACCAGAACCTGTGTCAGAAGTATTGGTATGAGGCTCTCTCAATGGAAGTCAAGAGCCGCGAGGAGCTGACTTTCTACGGCCGCTGCGCTAACCGTCTGTCCGATGTCCTGCTCACCGCCGGCGACTATGAGGCTGCCATGCGCGTGGCCCTTCCCGCAATGGAAAAGATGCGGGAGGAAGACGCCTCGGTCTGCCGCGACTACGCATACATGCTGGTCGTCACGGGCTGCTGCGAGCTGAACAACCGGAACTACCCGGAAGCCGACGCCTATTTCGACGAAGCATACAAACTCTTCATGCTGCTGATAGAAGACAACGGCGAGGACGGAGGTTCGTCGCATGAAGACAACCTCAAGACCTCAGTTGCCGGCCTCACCTCCATCGCCCGGCACTGCCTGGAGAAAAACAGGTACGCAGAGGTGCTTACATGGGTTGACAGGCTGGACGCCGTAATGGAAGAGTACCGCCGCCAGCCGGAAACCACCACGGCCAGCATCGACCGCCGCCAGACGCTCGCCAACTTCTTCAGGGCCACGGCTCTGGAAGGACTGGGGAGGCGTACCGAAGCGGCCGCGGCATTCGACGCCGCTCAGGACAACCCCTTCGCCACCAGTTCCCAGGGAAGGGTTGAAGGAGCCCGGTACCTGATGCTCGCCAAGCGCTGGAACGAAGCGGCCGACAGTTACCGGAAGCTGGACGACGTTGCCGCGATCTTCGGCGTAGGACTGACTCTCGACAACATCCAGCAGTACCTGCTGCCCAAGCTCCGGGCCAACCTGAACGCCCGCCGCAACGACGAGGCCCTGGCCACCAGCATACGCCTCAGCGACGCCCTGGACTCGGCGATCGTGCGCAACCGCAACGACAAGGCCGC
>JAEELG010000075.1 GCA_016288775.1 Bacteroidales bacterium
AGATGTTGGCGCCCTCCGCATTCATGGTCATGGATACGGTGGGGCTGCCGCCGCGGCGGTCGTTGGTGGTGACGCGGGCGTCGGTGACCACTCCGCCGTCGAGGGGGGCCTTGCCGTCACGGCTGGAGGCCTTGATGGCGATGAGCTCGAAGATGTTGTCGGACTGCATGTACTCCGCGGGCTTCACGCTCCACATGGGGCGGAACTCTGCGGGGAACAGGTCGGCAACTTCGGGCCTGCTGAGGTACCTGTTGACGGCTGCGGTGTCGGCTGCTTCGGCGAAACCGATACAGGCGTTGCCGCGGTAGTTCGAAGGCTGCAGCACTGCGAACAGCGGATTGGCCTTCTTGTAGGCGGCGAGGTTGTCGTCGGTCTCGCTCTGGGCCTTGAGTTCTTCGGCCACGAGGTCGTCGGAACCGGCCTCCTCCTTCACTGCGGGCTCTTCCTCGGTGGCGGCATACTGCGCCAGCAGGGCGTTGGCCTCCTGCAGGTAGGGAGTGATTTCGGCTGCGTCGAACGTTGTCCAGAACTCGAGGGATGCGGTGCCCTGGAGGAGCTTACGCACACGCTCAGGCTCTTTCACGCCCGGGAGTTCCACGAGGATACGGCCGGTGTTGCCGATCTTCTGGATGGACGGCTGGGTAACGCCGAAACGGTCGATACGGTTGCGGAGAACGTTGAAGGAGTTGGAGATTGCGCTCTCGGCCTCCTCCTTGATCACGGACACGACCTGCTCGTCGGTGGACTCGGGCTTGATGCGGTCGCGCATCTCGTAGGTGCCGAACACCTGCGACAGCCTCTGGCCGCCGGTGATTTCCTTCCAGGCGTCTGCGAAGAGTGTGATGAAGTCGGACTGCGATCCGACCTGACGCTGCTTCGCGAGATTGATGGCCTGCTGGAATTCGGGGCTCTGGTTATTGCCCGACAGGGCGCGCACGAGATCCTCGAGCTGAACCTGCAGCATGACGTTCATACCGCCCTTGAGGTCCAGACCCAGGTTGATCTCCTTGGCCTTAACTTCTTTGAATGTGTTGCCGAAATAAACTTTCTGGGAAGAGATGGAATCCGTATACCTCTTCTCTTCGTTCTTCTTGAGTGAATCAAGGAAATAAGCTTGATCCTCTGCAGCGATCTTGCCGAAGTCCGCGCTCTGCGCGAAAGCCTCTGCCTTTGCGGCTGCCGTCTTTGCGGCCTTCTTCTCCTGAATGCTGGTCACAGCGGTGAAGGAGAGCTGCCACAGACAGGCGATTGCGAGCAGGATTGCTACAAGTCTGATTGCTCCTTTGCTTTGCATAACTATGGTTAAAATTGATAATATTCCAAAATAGTTCGCAAAGGTAGTACTTTTTTAATAAAAAAGAAAAAAGAAATTTACTATCTTAGCGGTTAGTTTATGAGTAACAAATCTTTACCGGATCCTGGCAAGAGACTTGCCAGTCTGGATGCAGTACGAGGCTTCGACATGCTGTTCATCATGGGTTTCGCAACCCTTGTGACGGCGGTTTGCCGCCTCTTCCCCAACGGCACGGAAAGCTGGATATTCCAGCAGATGAACCACGTGGCGTGGGATGGCCTCAGGCACCACGACACCATCTTCCCGTTGTTTATCTTCATCGCGGGCATATCGTTCCCCTTCTCTTATGCCAAGCAGCAGTCGAAGGGCGTTCCACGCTGGAAGATCTATTGGAAAGCGATCCGCCGCGCGCTCGTGCTGGTGTTGTTCGGCCTCATCTGCAACGGCCTGCTGAAGTTTCATTTCGACACCCTGCGCTATTGGAGCGTGCTCGGACGCATCGGTCTCGCCGGCCTGTTCGCATCGCTTCTGTACATGAATTTCAAACCCACGGCGCGGGTTGTGATAGCCGCCGTTCTGCTGGTGGGATACTGGCTCCTGCTGCGCTTCGTTCCGGCTCCGGACGCGCCCCCGGGCGCCGGTCCTCTCTCGCTGGAGGGCAACCTGGTGGGCTACGTTGACCGCTGCCTGTTCCCGGGGCACCTTTACGTGGGCGACGGGGGCATCTTCGATCCCGAGGGGCTGCTGAGCACCATTCCCGCCGTCGTCACCGCCATGCTGGGCATGTTTACCGGGGAGTGGGTGCGCAAAACCGACGTCAGCGGGAACAAAAAGGTGATCTGGATGTTCGTCGCGGCTGCGGTCATGCTTGTGCTCGGTCTGATATGGTCGAACTGGTTCCCCCTCAACAAAAAGCTCTGGAGCAGCAGTTTCGTGCTGGTGGTGGGGGCCTATTCGCTCGCTGTTTTCGCCCTCTTCTACTGGATTATCGACGTAAAGGGATGGAAGGGCTGGATCCTGCCGTTCACCGTCATAGGCATGAACTCCATAACCGTGTTCATGGCGCCGCGAATCATCAATTTCAGATACGCCACCGACTTCTTCCTGGAAGGGCTCTGCGGCATCATGGACCCGCTCTGGGCCAAGGTGGTATGGCAGTGCGGCTATCTGGCCCTGGTGTGGCTGTTCCTGTACTTCCTGTACAAGAAGAAGATATTCCTGAAGGTATAAAGAATGGCGCAGGTCCGGAAATGTTCCGGGGTCCTGCGCCACTATATTCCGTGAGAGCTTGATTCGCGGCGCAGGTCACCGACTTCTTTTCGGACCTGCGCCGCGAAAGGCAATCTACAGATTCCTGAGCAGGTTGTTGAGGTTGACGCGCTTGTCGATGAGCTCGTGGAGGCGGTCGATGGGGACGCGCTCCTGGGTCATGGTGTCGCGGTCGCGCACGGTGACGCAACGGTCCTCCAGGGACTGATGGTCGACGGTGATGCAGAACGGGGTGCCGATGGCGTCCTGGCGGCGGTAGCGCTTGCCGATGGAGTCCTTCTCCTCGTACTGGCAGTTGAAATCGTACTTCAGCAGGTTCATCACCTCCTGTGCGAGTTCGGGCAGGCCGTCCTTCTTGACCAGCGGCAGCACAGCGGCCTTGACCGGGGCCAGAGGCGCAGGGATGGAAAGCACAACCCTGGTCTCGCCGTTCTCGAGCTTCTCCTCCTTGAACGAGTGCGAAAGCACGGCGAGCACCATGCGGTCGACGCCGATGGAGGTTTCGACCACGTACGGAGTGTAGGCGGCGCCTTCCTCGGGGTCGAAGTACTCGATGCGCTTGCCGGAGAACTTCTGGTGGTTGCCCAGGTCGAAGTTGGTGCGGCTGTGGATGCCCTCCAGCTCCTTGAATCCGAAGGGGAAGTTGAATTCGATGTCGGTGGCGGCGTTGGCGTAGTGGGCCAGCTTCTCGTGGTCGTGGAAGCGGTAGTTCTCCGCGCCCATGCCGAGGTTCACGTGCCACTTCATGCG
>JAEELG010000076.1 GCA_016288775.1 Bacteroidales bacterium
CGTTGGTGCGCGCTGAACCGCCTCAAGTCCAACCGTACAGGCGTGCTCTGCTTCGGCCTCCAGTGTGTAGGCGACCGCCGCAACCGGCGGCTGGTGATCTTCGTCACCGACACTCCGGCCAACCGCCGCCTCTTCCGCCGCAACCCCCGGATGACATGACATCATAAACCTTCTATAAAAACTTCCACCACTATGAATTTCACCATCTACAACTCAGTCCGTTCGGGTGCCGGAAAGCTCTGCACACGCGAGGAATTCTACCGTGTGAGCGCATCGGCGCCCGTGCGCGACCTTCACAAGCAGATTGCCGCAACCTCCGACAAGGAGGTGATCGGCGAACTGAAAAAGAAACTGCCCGTCATAACATGGCAGGCCTTTTTCGAGGGCAAACGCCTGGCGAAGGAGGCCCGTCCCAGCGGCCTTTTCATGCTCGACATCGACCATGTGGAAACGCCGTTCAAGCTTTGGAGCCGTATAGTGCCCCTGCGCGAGCAGCTGGGAATAGTCTTCGCCTCGATGACCAGCAGCCGGCACGGAATCCGTCTGGTGATGCGCTGCCGCCCCGAATACAGGACCCTCGAGGAGTGCCAGCGGTGGGCGGCGGGACTGATCGGAGCGGAATACGACAGCGTATGCAAGGACTTTGCCCGTTCCAGCTTTGTCGTGCCCGATGATTATTGGTACTTTGTCGACGCCGGTCTCTTCGACGAGGCTCCGGCCGAAGGGACGGTATACGACGTGACTGACTATCGTTCGCGCCCCGTGGAGGCGGCTGGTGCGACGCATCCCGACGCTCCCGCCGGCGACCAGCGCGAAGGCCTTTTCGGCGGCCCCGACAGCTACAAAGGCATCCCATATGAGAAGATTTGCCACGAATGGCTCGTGCGCACCGGCGGCGAACCGGAGCCGGGCGAACGGAACGTGAGGCTGCACCGGCTGGCGACACGCTTGCGCTACATCACCGATTTCAATGCCGCCACCATGCTGCGGGTGATGCCGCGCTATGGCCTCGGCGACGAGGAGATGAAAAGCATCATCCACTCGGCCATCAACTTCAGCAAGGCGAGCGAAATCCCGCTTGATCTGCGCGAAACCCTCGACGGTATCGCACGCGAGATCAACCTCGCCGACGGCGACGGGGAAATACCCGAGATCACCACCGCCACGGATGTCGTGCCGAGCCTTCCGCCCCTGTTCCGACAGTGGTTCGACGTCTCGCCCGACGATTTCAAGACGGCTGTAACCCTGGCCCAGCTTCCCATCCTTGGCGCGCTGGGCTCGAAACTGCGCGCACGCTATCTCGACGGCCGTATGCACTCGCCGTCGTTCCAGGTCTCGCTCGAGGCGCCGCAGGCAAGCGGCAAGTCGTTCCTTGTGAGGCTGGTCGACTTCGAGCTTCGGAATATGATGCAGGCCGATGCCGCCGCTCGCTCGCTGGAACGCGAATACCAGGAGAACGTCAAGACCATCAGGCTGGCCAATGCCAAGGTCAAAAAGCAGGACCTGCCCACAGCGCCGCGCTGCATAATCCGATATCTTCCGCCCACGATATCCATCACCATGCTGCTCAGGCGGATGGAGAACGCTCAGGGCCTGCACTGCTTCGCCCTTGGCGAAGAGATCGATACCGTGTGGCGGGCCTACAAGCGAGGCTTCTCCAACCTCAGCGAGCTGCTGCGTGTAAGCTTCGACAACGGCCTCTATGGCCAGGATTTCGCCAGCGAGAATTCCTGGAGCGGCAATGTACCGCTCTACTACAACGTGCTTTTCAGCGGAACGCCCAAGGCGATGCGGCGTTTCTATCCCGATGTCGAGGACGGCCTTGTCTCGCGTGTCCTCTTCGTCACGCTGCCCGACCAGTTCGGGAAGCCCATGCCTGTATGGCGCGAATTCGACGCCAAGGAGAGGCATATCTGCGAGATGGCGCTGACCCGTCTGAGCGAGGTGTCCCTGCAAGGTGACGTGGTGCAGCCCGACCACGTCATGAAGCTCGACTTCCTCAACCGCGAGATGGAGCGCTGGATAAAAAGCCAGCAGATCGAGGCAGTGAAAAGCGACGACCGCACACGCGACATCTTCTGCCGCCGGTCGGCGGTCGTGGGTTTCCGAGCCGGCATGCTGGCGTGGTTCCTCTGGGGCGAGAAGAACACACCGGCGATCCGCCGCAACACCGCCAATTTCGCAATCTGGGTAGCCAACTCGATGCTCAACCAGCATATCCTGCGTTTCAGTGTGGCCGGTGCGTCCAGCAACATCAACCGCTGGGAGGCTGTCTACAACGAGCTCGGCAGCGAATTCACGCGCCGGGACATTGAGGACAAACTCGACGCCAGGAAAATATCGTCTCCCGTCAAAAATGTGCTCTACCAATGGCGGCTTCTGGGCATCATCGAAGAGACAGAGAGAGGTACCACCGGTCCTACCGGACAGAAGACAGCCTTGCGGTTCCGTAAAATCAGGAAATGAAGGGTGAAGGGTGAAACGGTGAAATGCAATGCAAAAGCCCGCCGGAAGTTTGCTCTGGCGGGCCTTATGTTTTTCTGGCGGATGCCACTTGTTCTGAAACAAAGACGTGATAGATCAGGTCGGCGTGGGTGCCGGTGTCAAGCATCGGCAA
>JAEELG010000077.1 GCA_016288775.1 Bacteroidales bacterium
CTTCCACGTACAGCCAGTCGCGCACGTTCTCTCCCTTGCCGTAGACCGGGAGCGGCTTACGGTGGCGGATGTTGTTGATGAACAGGGGGATGAGCTTCTCCGGGAACTGGTAGGGCCCGTAGTTGTTGGAGCAGTTGGTGACGATGGTGGGCATTCCGAAGGTGTCGTGGAACGCACGCACGAAGTGATCGGAGCTGGCCTTGGCGGCACTGTACGGGCTGTGCGGCTGGTACTTGAGGTCCTCGGTGAAGAACTGCTCGCCGTAGGCCATGTGGTGCTCGCCGCTGGACGCCTTGGTGGTGAACGGGGGCTCGATGCCCTCCGGGTGCGTCATCTGCAGGGCGCCGTACACCTCGTCGGTGGAGATGTGGTAGAAGCGTTTGCCTTCGTACTTCTCAGGGAGACTCTCCCAGTAGGCCTTGGCGGCCTGGAGCATGGAGAGGGTGCCCATGACGTTGGTCTGGGCGAAGGTGAACGGATCCTTGATGGAGCGGTCCACGTGGCTCTCGGCGGCAAGGTGGATGATGCCGTCGACGTGCTCTTCCTGCATCAGCTTGAGCACACCCTCGAAGTCGCAGATGTCCATCCTGACGAAGCGGTAGTTGGGCTTGTCTTCGATGTCCTTGAGGTTTGCGAGGTTGCCGGCGTAGGTCAGCTTGTCGAGGTTAATTATCTTATACTCAGGGTATTTGTTTACAAAGAGCCGCACCACGTGCGAGCCAATGAAACCGGCACCACCGGTTATGATTATGGATCTTTTTGTTGCCATGAAAATGATTTAGTGTCTGTTTGTGGTGTAGTTTGCTGTATACCTCCCCCTGTCGGACCCGGGAAGAAAAAGGGGTCCGGCTGAAGGTCGGGCCCCGGCAGCTGTTTGCGCGCCTTGCGACTCGCCTCCTGTCCAAGAGGGAAATTCGCGGGCCCCGCTACAAGTAAACACACTGTGTAGCGTACAAATATACTAATAATTTATTATATATCCTCAAAAATCTTTTTTGTTTCGTGCTTTCGGGACTCCTCGGCGGCCGTTTGCCGCAGCATAGAAAAAAGTCTCCCGGCGGTGGCGCCGGGAGACTCGCACTAACCCGTTATGGGTTAAGTATTTTCACATCTGCTAGTAGTTCTCCGCAGTGATTTCGAAGTAGGCCTGAGGGTGGGCGCAGACGGGGCAGATCTGAGGGGCGGCGGTGCCGACCACGATGTGCCCGCAGTTGCGGCACTCCCATACTTTCACCTCGCTCTTGGCGAAGACTTCCTGTGCCTCGATGTTGTGCAGAAGGGCCCTGTAGCGCTCCTCGTGCCTCTTTTCGATGGCCGCGACCATGCGGAACTTGGCGGCGAGCGCCTTGAATCCCTCTGCCTCGGCCGTCTTGGCGAAGCCTTCGTACATGTCGGTCCATTCGAAATTCTCGCCTGCGGCTGCTGCGGCGAGGTTCTGGGCGGTGTCGCCTATGCCCTCGAGCTCCTTGAACCAGAGCTTGGCGTGCTCCTTCTCGTTTTCTGCGGTCTGCAGGAAGATGGCCGCGATCTGCTCGAAGCCTTCTTTCTTGGCCTTGGATGCAAAGTAGGTGTATTTGTTTCTCGCCTGGGACTCGCCGGCGAAGGCTGCCTCCAGATTCTTCTCGGTCTGGGTGCCTGCGTATTTGTTTGCCATATTCTTGTTATTCAGCGGGTTTATTTTCAACGGGTGCCTCGGGGGCCTCGGGGGCCTTGGGGGCTTCAGGCGCGTCGGGTGCTTCAGGGGCCTTGCAGCAGCAGGCGGCGATCTTGTCGGCGAACATCTCGTCGGCCTTGGCTGAGAAGTGCTTGAACATTACGCCGTCGATTGCGAGCACTGCAGCCATCATCAGCAGATACACTACGAAGCCGAGGATACCGAAGATCCAGCCCACGTACTTGATGCCGGCCAAGCCGAAGAGAATACCGGCCACGATGCCGAAGACAAGGCATGCCAGAAGGATGATCCAGAAGATGGTCCACTTCTCGCCCTCGGTGACTTTCCAGCTGACTTTCAGGCACTTGGTGGGAGAGAGGCCCTTGTCGAGGAAGAAGTAGATCGCGAAGTTCCATGCGATGGACACCACGATTCCGGGGATGAACATGAACGCCATTGCGGCGGTGATGCCGATGCTCATGAGACCCAGGAGGAGGAAGAAGTCGCCGAGGTTGCGGCGGTTCTGGGAATCGAAGATGTCGAGCGGGTTGATAACCTCGCCGCGGCCCATCTTGATGACTGCCTTGTACAGACCGATGGTGGTGCCTACGTTAAGGTAGGGAATCCACACGGTGAGCACATAGAGAACGACCATGCCAAGAAGGGAGGGGATGTTCTTGAGACCATAGAGGATACCTTCCTTGATGGTCGGGATGACTTGGAGTTTTTGAATTGCCATGATAATATTTGATTAAGGTTTTGTTCCAGTCCTCTAAATTAGCAAAAATCGCAGGATTATCAAAAATATTTTTCGATATTTGTATAAAGATTTGCAAACCATGAACACTTCTGAATCTTGGACAAAACAGGCCTGGAAGGCCGCAGAAGGCATATATGCCGACATAATCGCGCACCCGTTCATCAAAGAGCTCGCAGCCGGAACGCTCGACACCGCCCGCTTCGACCGCTACCTCGCCCAGGACGAGCTTTACGTGGGCAACTACGGCCGCCAGATGTTCGAACTGGCAGAGCTGATCACCGAGCCCGACGCGCACGAAATGTTCTGCCTCTTCGCGAAGGAGGGCATCGAGGGCGAGAAGGCCATGCACGCGCTTCTCATCGACCGGTTCGGGATCGACACCGCAGTGCAGCCGTCAGCAATTACCGCCGACTACAATGCGCACACGCAGGCGGCAATCGGCACCGGCTCCAAGGAGATAGGCCTGGCCTCCATGCTCCCCTGCATGTGGGTGTACAACGAGGTGGGCCTGCACATTCTCCGCATCGCCGAACTCGATGGCAACCCCTACGCCGAGTGGATACGGGAGTACGGCAACGAGGAGTTCACCAAGGGCGTTGCCCAGGTACTGCAACTCGCTGATTCTTACGCAGCTGCAGCATCATCCGAGGTGCGTGCGCGCATGACGGAAGAGTATATCGCAGCCACGCAGTTCGAGTACTGGTTCTGGGATTACGGTTACACAGGTTTAGACAGACGATAGCCATGACACTCTCCATTCTTACCGCAGTGCTTGCGCTGCTCTGCTCCCCCGCCGCTTCCGGGGAGCCCGCTCCGAACGACGGCATCGTGGTGCGCGACAGCATCGCCGTGGAAGCCCTCCCCTGGGAAAACCTGGGACGCGGGGCACAGGCCGTCAGCTTCCGCATCAATCTCTTCAACTCGCCGCAGACGATTTCAGTCATCCGCTACCCGATGCGCCGCTTCCGCACGATGGTGGTCAACGACCCCGGGGCGCTGTCGGACAGCACCGAGGCGCTCGCAGTGAGGCACCGCGCCGTGGCGGGCATCAACGGCAGCTACTTCGACATGAAAAAACTGACGCCGGTGACTTACGTGAAGGAGCGCCGCCGCGTGGAGGGACGCACCACTCCGGGCGAGCTTTTCCGCACCGACGGAGTGATGGCTGTGCGCGGCCGCAAGGTGAGCATATTTGCTTGCGACACAAGTTCTTACGACGCTCTGACTAAAGGATGCCGTGACGTGATCGCCGCCGGCCCCGTGCTGCTTCGCGGAGGTGTTCCGGCACGCGACGAATGGCCCGCCCAGTCGTTCTACTACAAGCGCCACCCGCGCACCTTCGTGGGGGTGACCGCGGACGGTTGGGTGTACCTGGTGGTGATCGACGGGCGCTTCCCCGCCGACGCCATCGGCACCACGATTCCGGAGACGGTCGCCGTGGCGCAGATGTTCGGTCTGTACGACGCTCTCAACCTCGACGGCGGTGGCTCCAGCACTCTCTGGACGCGTGACGGCGGGGTGCTCTCGAACCCCTACGACAACCGTCGCTACGACCACTACGGCCAGCGTATGGTACCCAACGTAGTGCTGATCAGATAAACCCCTGGGGTTGAGTTGTTTAGCTTCGGACCTCTGGGAGATTTTCCCAGAGGTTTTTACGTATGTGGCTGCTAATCAGGCAGGTGCACTAACGCCGAGGCGGCTTTGCGGGGGTCCTCTGCGCTGCAGATGGCGCTGACTACGGCAATGCCGTCGACGCCGGTTTTAAGGACGTCGGGGGCGGTGCGGGCGTTCATTCCGCCGATGGCGACGGCGGGGTGCCTGGAGATGCGGACGGCCTCCCTCAGGCCCTCCAGTCCGAAGGGCGGTGCGGTGTCGGTCTTGGTGGCGGTGGAGTAAACCGGCGACACGCCTATATAGTCTACGTCAAGCGAGTTAGCCTCCCGCACCTCATCCATGTTCTCAACGCTCAGGCCGATGATTTTCTCCGGTCCCAGCAGGCGCCGCGCGATGTCGTACGGCATGTCGGACTGGCCGATGTGGACCCCGCCGGCGTCGACCGCCAGCGCCACGTCCACCCGGTCGTTGATGATCAGCGGCACGCCGGCCTCTTTCAGGATCGGCTGCAGCCTCCGCGCCAGCGCGATGAACTCCCGCGTGTCGATGTCTTTCTCGCGGAGTTGCACCATGGTGGCGCCGCCGCGGACGGCTTCTTCCACCACCCACGCGATATCGCGCCCCATCGACAGCGGCCTGTCGGTCACCAGGTACAGTCTCAGTTGTTCCGGTCTCATTTCAGCAGGTAGAGTTCGTCGATGAAGTTGGAGGCGAGGGAGCCGGTGCCGCGAGAGCGGGCGGCGGCGTTCTGGCCGGCGGTGCCCATGGCGTCCATGGCGTGGACGGCGGCGTCGAACGGCGGCATGACGGCGGCGAAAGCTGCGCAAACCGCTGAGGCACAGCAGCCCATCGTGGTGACGCGGGCCATCATCGGAGAGCCTTTGGCGCACTCGGCCTCCTGCACGCCGTCGGTGATATAGTCCACCGCTCCGCTCACAGCTACCACCGTTCCGTGCTCGGCGGCGAACTCGCGGGCGCAGGAGCGTGCCTTCTCCACCGGCTCGGCGCTGTCCACCCCGCGCGTGGCGCAGGCGGTTCCGTGCAGCACCATGATCTCGGAAGCGTTGCATCGGACGATGGCGGGATGGTACTTCGTGATGAGTTCGACGGCGGTCTGCGTGCGGGCCTTGCTGGCGCCGACGCCCACCGGGTCGAGCACCCATGGCTTGCCGTATCGGACCGCTGCCGCCGCCGCCTCGTGCATGCCGCGGATCTCGCAGTCGTCAAGGCAACCGATGTTGATGACTAGCGAGTCGGCGATGGCGAGCAAGTCGTCCATCTCCTTGTCGTAGAAGGACATAATGGGCGACGCGCCTATCGCCAGCAACGCGTTGGCGTTGAAGTTCATCGCCACGTAATTGGTGATGTTCACCACCACCGGGGGCTTTTTACTGAATATTTCCATAAATGTTGGTCTGTTTATCTGTTTTGCTTTTGGTTTGTTGCTTTGATTGCTTGACTGCTTGATTCCGATCGATATCCGTTGCCATTCCAGGCGCTGGCCCGGGCCCGCCGGAAGCGTCAGCGCTTCGCATAGAAATGGTCCACCGGGCCGTGGCCGTGGCCGATTTCGTAGCTCGCGCCGGAGACGATGGCGCCATGGATGTAGTCCGTGGCGGCGCGGGCGGCGTCATCCAGCGGCAGGCCCTGGGCCAGGAAGGATGCGAACGCCGACGAAAGCGTGCATCCGGTGCCGTGGGTGTTCGGAGTGCTGACGCGCGCCGACGGGAGCTCCACGATCCTGTCCTCCTCCGCGTTGTAGAAGATGTCCACCACGCGCTCGTCCGTCAGGTGCCCCGCCTTCATCAGCACGGAGACTGGTCTGGGATGGCCGGTCAAGCCGGCCATGACGCCTTCGGTCGGGACGCCCTTTGTCATCCCCGGCAGCGACCGGGGATCTCCCGGCTTCGAGGCCTTGGCCGACAGCTCCCTGGCGACCGACGGCAAGTCCGCCTGCGAGCGGATCGTCCGGCCCGTAAGTATTTCTGCTTCAGGGATGTTCGGGGTGATGACGCGAGCCATAGGGAGGAGCGCCTCCGTCAGAACCTTGATGGCCGATTCCTCGATCAGCCGGTGCCCGGAGGTGGCGACCATGACCGGGTCGAGCACGATGTTGTGCGGCGCCGGCAGCCAGCCTTCGGCCTCCGCCTGCAGCAGCGCATCGCGGACGGCGAGCACCACCTCGGCGCTGTGGAGCATACCTATCTTTATTGCGTCGGCGCCGATGTCGGACAGCACGGCGCGGATCTGCGCCACGATCGTTTCGATCGGCACCGGGTGCACCGCCTCCACTCCGATGGTGTTCTGCACCGTCACTGCCGTAATGGCGCTGGCGGCGTAACTGCCTGTGGCAGAGATGGATTTGATATCGGCCTGGATGCCCGCGCCGCCGCCGGAATCGCTGCCGGCTATGGTCAGAACTCTGGGGTACGTTTTCATATCTTTTGCTTTTCTTGTCTGGAGTTGTGTCAGGGTGCTATCAGAAATGGGTAAAACCTTTGTAATCCTTGCTGCCGCCGATCCAGCGGATGCCGCCGCCTTCGACGATGCGGCCGATGACGAACAGCCGGCCGCCCAGCGCCTCGCGGGCTGCATCCAGGGCCTCCGGCGCCAGCGTCACCAGGAGTTCGTAGTCCTCTCCCCCGCTCACCGCGAGCTCCGCCGCATCCCATCCGCGTTCGGCGCATACCTCCCGCAGCTCCGGACTCATCGGCACCGCCGCAAGGTCGATCTCCGCCCCGAGGACGTGCGGTTCGGTCACAAAAATGCCCCGATTTGTTACCGAAGTGGGTTTTTCGGACTGTTTAGTCACAAAATCGGCCTGATTTGTTACCGAAGTATCGTTTTCGGACTGTTTGGTCACAAAAACGGCCTGTTTTGTTACCAAAGTGGCGGATTCGCGCCCGGAGGAAGGAGGAACGACAGTTTCGGGAACAAAAGTGGCCGATCTGTGCCCAAAGGAAGGAAAAACGGCGGTCTCGGGAACAGAACGGGCGGGATCTGAGGACAAACAGCCGTTTTTCGAAAGTCCGTCCTCAGAACAGCCGTTATTTGAGGACAGGCGGGAGGCGGAGGCCTTCAGGATGTGACGGAGGTCGGAAGCGATGCCGTCGGAGATGTCCATCATGGCGTGAACGCCGGGACACTCGCGGAGCGCCATCCCTTCCGCCACCCGCGGCATCGGGAGGTAGTGGCGACGGATAAGGGCCTCCGAGGGGGCCGGGGTGTCGCCGGAGTCAGCACGCTCCAGAATCAGCTTCAGCCCGGCGGCGGAGTCGCCCAGCGGGCCGGTGACGCAAATCAAGTCACCGGCGACCGCCCCAGACCGCAGCACCGCGCGCCCGTGCGGGCACTCGCCCAGAACCGTCACATTTATAAACAGTTCCGACGGCGACGCCGAGGTGTCTCCGCCCAGAAGCGGCACGCCGAACCGCGAGCTCAGCTCCCGGAACCCGGCGATGAATCGGTCCACCCAACGGGACACGGAATCCCCGGAAGCGCCGGCGGACATGGGGGCCTCCGGGCGACTTTGAAAATGCGAGCGATCGCGAAGCGTTTTTGTAGCAGGAGCCCGGAGGCCCTCCTGTCTGCCAGAGGCGACCGGCGGCAGCTCTTTTGGCAACGCAATCGACAGGAACGACGCCACAGGCTTGCCGCCCATCGCGGCTATGTCGCTGATATTCACGGCGGCGGACTTCCACCCCAGCTCATAAGGCGACACGTCCGACAGCAGGAAATGACGCCCCTCGATCAGAAGGTCCGTCGTAACCAGGGTGTCCACCCCCTCTCGCTGCGGCAGCACGGCGCAATCGTCGCCGATGCCCACAACACCGGATGGTCCCACGTCGCATCCAGCGCCGACATCACCGCGGCCAGCGCCGACAATACCGGGGCCAGCAGAATCTTCAATATCGGAACAGCCAGGGCCGCCACGATGACAGGCGGTGTCCTTGAATTGGGCGGCTATGCGCCCGATGAGTTCGAATTCTCCAAGATGTGACATTTCCTTACGGCGGTATTAACCGCATCAAGTTCAACGGGACTCTCTCAACCGGCTCACGCGGCCGGTACCCCGAACACACAAAGATAGCAATTATTTCGGAATGTTGTGCACCCGGAGGATAGCGGCGCCGCCCGCAAGTGCCATCCGATGCGCAACCGCAGTGCCGAAAGCAGTGGGACTGGCGGCATTGGGAACGGAAACGGCAGGAGCGGCAGACGCACCAGCGGCAGGAGCAACAGGAGCGTAGCCGTGAACGGCGAGGCCCTCGGAGTACCGGGCAGCAAGGTCCGGCGGCACCTCGCGGGTGAAGCGTTTGTCGGCGGCGCCGATGAGGATGGGGCGGCCGAAGCGCTGCAACTCCGGCAGGCGGCGCAGGACCTCCCAGTTCTGCTCCGGCGTCTTGGCGAACCCGAGACCGGGGTCAAGTATCCACCGCTCCACTCCGGCAGCTGCGGCACGCCGCTCAAAATCAGCGAAATAGCGGATCAGCTCCGCCACCACGCCGTCGGGATAATCGCACAGGGAGTCCATCGTTCCGGGCGCGCCCCGCTTGTGCATCGCGACGTACTCGAGACCCATCCGCCCGACCGTCGGCAGCATCTCCGGGTCGTCCTCGCCGGCGGATATGTCGTTCACGATGAAGTCGCCGATGACCCCGTACGCCCGCCGCACAATCTCCGCCCGGAACGTATCGATCGATATCCGAATCCGCTCCTCGGGAACAGCAGCAGCGGTTTCGTTCCCGGCTTCGGCGGAGCGATTGGGGTGGAGCCTCTGAGGAGGCTTTTCCCAAGTCTTTGTCTCCTCGGAGGCTCCACCCTGAGAGCGAAGCTCAGCCAGCGCCTCCAGCGCAGGGGCCAGGCGCGCCCACTCCTCTTCGAGCGACGGGAGCACGGCGCCGGGGCGGGTGGAGACGGCGCCGAGGTCGATGATGGACGCACCGGCGGCGGCAAACGACCGCACGCGGGCCAGGAATGCATCGACATCGGCCGACGCCACACGGCTCGGAGCATAGAACGAGTCGGGCGTCAGGTTGATTATCGCCATCAATTCTGCCATAACGGGCACAAAATTGCAAATAATTTCGCAACTTTGCCACTATGTTGAGAGAAGAAACCGTTTTCGGCCCCATCCACAGCCGCCGCCTGGGCAGTTCCCTGGGCATCAATCTCCTGCCGGTCAACGGCAAGATCTGCAACTTCGACTGCATCTACTGCGAATGCGGCTGGAACGCCGACGGCCGCGGCGACACCGTCCTTCCAACCGCGGCGCAGGTGCGTAACGCGCTGGAAGACAAGCTCTGCGCGCTTATGCTCGACGGCACGCCGGTGGACTCCATCACCTTCAGCGGCGACGGCGAACCCACTCTCAACCCGGAATTCCCCCGCATCATCGACGACACCCTGCGCCTACGCGACGCGTTCTACCCCGCCGCCAAAGTGTCGGTGCTGTCGAACGCCACCCGCGTGAACATCCCGGAGGTGTTCGAGGCGCTCCGCAAGGTGGACAACCCCATCATGAAGATCGATGCGCCCACGGATGAATTGGCGGCACGGATCAATCATCCCGCCCCCGGATACAGCGTCCGCCGCACCGTGGATGCCCTGAAAAAGTTCGACGGCGACTTCATCCTGCAGACGATGTTCCTGCGGGCGGAGGATTTCGATTCGGGTGCTCCGGAAGTGCTCGGCCCGTGGATGGACATCGTGCGCGAGCTGCGGCCCCGGCAGATCCAGGTCTACACCATCGACCGCCCCACCCCGGCGCAGGGCCTCGAAAAGTACACCACAGACGAAATGCGGGCCCTCGTCGCCCCCCTCCTCGCGGAAGGCTTCAACATCCAGTTCCGCTGAGTCTTTACTCCTCCACGGCGTACATCGGATCCCACGCGGGCAAAAGCACAGGCTTCTGCTGCAGCATGGCGAGGATGTCCGCGGGGACGAAGCGCTTCTCCACAACCAGGCGGAACATGTACTCGTTGAACCACTCGTCGGTCATGATGAGGTGGCCCTTGTAGCCGGATGAGGCGCCCCAACTGTTCTCGACCATCCACTTCACGGGCTTGCCGTCCTTGAGGTCCACAGCCATGAGGGTCATGGCGTGGCTGGAGCCGCTGGCGTGGGTCTGCACGCGCTGCTTCTTGTCCATGGTGAAATCCACGCCAAGCAGAGAGCCGTAATCGTAATTGGCCAGGTCAAGTACGCCCTTGGAGCGGTCGAGGAACTTGCCCACGTCGCAGCTGAAATACATGGCCACGTTGGCCTTGATGGAGGCCACGGCCATCTCCTTGATCCTGTCCATTGGGAGATTGATATACAGCCAGTTATGGCCGTCGTACACGTGCCTGTCGTACTGGATTTCGTAGACCTTTCCGTACTCGCGCGAAGGGTCGTTCATCAGCATAACGTAGCCTCCCTGGAGGTCGTATCCAAGCAGCTCCTGGTAGAACTCCACAGGCGTCACGGTCTTGCCCTTCCATACGAATTCGGTGGGGGGTACGCCGAGGCAGAGAGCCAGCACGTGGTACACCTCCGCCAGCATCTTGGTCTTCTCCGCCTGCAGCTGCTGCTCGACGGAAGGATACTTCTTGGCCTTCTTGCCGGAAGGGGCCGCGGCAGCCAGCTCGCGGAGGCGTAAACCATCCTGCCTCAGCAGGTTGCTGAGGTGCGTACGCATCTGCGAGGTGCTGTTGGCAACCGCAGTTTCGGGCATCACGGACGCGGGCACGAGACCGTACTTCGTCACGATGTCGGCCACACCGGTGAAGGTTCCGCCGTCGGCAACGGGATGCGAGAACAGCCAGTCCACCTCACGGTCGTCGATGGGTTTGTCGCGGGTGTCGATGATGGCCTGCAGGAAGAGGTTCGACTTCTCCAGCTGGTCCCAGAAGAAGCAGTAGCACTGGCTGAACTGGAAGTCGCCGAGGTCCCATTTGTCGATGGCTGCGGCGCGCAGGACGTTCAGTCCGGTGAAGAGCCAGCAACGTCCGCTGGACTTCTGGTCGGTGATGCCGCGGGTCTTCACGCGGTCGCTGAATTCGGTATCGATCATGGCCGCGTTCTCGGCATTGACCGCCAGCGTGTTGATGGCCGTCTGGCCAATGGCGTTGCGGAGCGCCTTGTCGGTGCCGCTGCCGCTCCAGCCCTTGCTGATTTCGGTGAGCATTTCGGGGGTGATGCCGCCGTTCTGGGCGGAGGCCGCGATGCACGCGAACGCCATCACGAGAGTAGCTAACTTTTTCATTTTCTGACAATTATTCTTTCGATGCGACGCGGCACCGAAGCTAGTATTTCGTAAGGTATGGTTCCGAGTATGCCGGCAATCTCGCCCACGGTGGGGTCGCTGCCGAAGATGGTTACGGTGTCGCCCGGCTCGCATGGGATGCCGGTGACGTCGATCATGCACATGTCCATGCAGATGTTGCCGATGGTGGGGGCACGCCGGCCGCCGACGCTGAAACTGGCCTTCCCGCATCCCAGGTGACGGTTGATGCCGTCGGCGTAGCCAACGGGGATGGTGGCGATCCGCGTGCCTTCCGGTGACACGATCCCGTGCCTGCCGTAACCAATAGTCCCTTCGGTTAAAGTCTTGATCTGCACTATCTTGACCTTGAGGCTGGCGACCGGAGCCAGCTGCACGCCCGGGAGCGCGCTGACCCCGTATATACCGATTCCGAGACGCACCATGTCGAACTGGAACTGGGCGAAACGCTCGATGCCGGCGGAGTTGAGCACGTGCCACAGCGGACGGTATCCGATGGCCTCCGAGAGCCGCCCTGCGCCCTTTTCGAAGAGCCACAGCTGGCCCATGGTGAACTCGTCTTCGGCGGGATCGTCGGCGGCTGCGAGGTGGGAATATATGGAGCGCACACGCACTTCCGGATGCGCCTTCAGGAATTCGATGAGCGCCTGCAGCTCGTCCGGCATGAAGCCGAGGCGGTGCATCCCGGTATCGAGCTTGATGTGCACGGGATAGCCGCTGATCCCGCGGGCGCGAAGCTCGGCGCACAGGGCATCCAGCGTGTACAGGTTGGGGATGCCGGGCTCGAGCCGGTGGTCGATGATTTCCGGGAAGAAATCGGTGCCGGCGGTGAGCACCAGTATGGGGAGCGAGATACCGGAGCGGCGGAGCTCGACGCCTTCGACGGGGAGCGCAACTGCCAGGTAATCAGCGCCTTCCGCCTGCATCATGGAGGCAAACTCGACGCCGCCGTGCCCGTATGCGTTCGCCTTCACCAGCACCAGCAGTTTGGTGCTCGGACGCAGCAGTCCGCGGAAGTAACGGTAGTTCTTCCGGGCATTGGGGACGCTAAGCTCCAGCCGTGAAAAGTCGTTCTCCCCTGCCATTTACCGGTGGCTTTCGATCAGCAGGTCTCCGAGTTCCGCGATGTCGCGGACTATGAAATCGGGGGCGTAGAATTCGGGCACGGTGCCCGCAGCCTCGCACTCCTTCTCCTTGGCAGCGACGTCCAGCGCCGTCTGCAGGGTGGTTTCGCCGCTGAGCACCAGGCATCCGACGGCGGCGGCGTTGTGGGCCATCGCGGTGTCGGTGTAGATGCGGTCGCCGGCCATCAGTATCTCCTCCGGCTGCAGGCCGTGGCGGAGGCGTATGCCGTCGAGCATCGTGGGGTCGGGCTTGCCGAGAACTATGTCGGGGCGGCGGCCGGTGGCGTGTTCGATGCACTTCTGCAGGGACCCGCAGTCCACCAGGATCGTGGGCAGGTCGGTGGGGCAGACGCGGTCGGGATTGGTTGCCACGTAGGGCACTCCCTGCGACGCCCACCAGCTGGCGCGACACAGGCGGGAATAGACCAGGGTGGGGTCGAAGGCAACCACGAGCACGTCGGGACGGTCTTCGGCGCTGTCGGCGCAGGATTCGAATCCGGCCTTCTCGAACTGGCTGATCATGGACGGGGTGCCGAGCATGAAGAGGCGTTTTGCCTGCGGCCAGGTGCGCTTGATGTAGTCGATGGCGGCGAGTGAGGTGGTGTACATGTTGTCCTCCCCTGCCTCGATGCCCATTCCGGCGAGCTTATGGAGGTAGTCGGCCACCGATTTGGTGGGGTTGTTGGTAAGGAACGAATATCCGATGCCGTTTGCCCCGAGCCTGGCGAGGAAGTCGAGCGTATAGGGGAAGATGTTGTTCCCCAGATAGATGGTGCCGTCCATGTCGAGGGCGACGTGCTTCACTTTCGAGAGTTTGGCGCGCTGCTCCGGACTGAGTGTCTTGTTGTAGTTCTCCATTATTCCACGAATGCTACTATTTCGCCTTTGACCACGTCCTTGCCCTGGGCTCCGGTGACGGCGACTATGCGGCCGTCGCGCGCAGGGATGATGGGCTCCATGCCGTACCAGGTCTGCACGTATCCGCAGGGCTCGCCGGCGGTAACCTTGGTGCCGGCTACGGGGGCCGTGGAGGCATCTTCAACGTCGATCTGCCAGAGGAGCTTGCCCTTTACTGGCGCCTGCACAGGCACGGCGTTGGGATACTTCTGCGCGAGGGCGTCGACGTCGAAGGCGGGCATCTCGACCACCGGGCGCTTGACGTTGACGGGGGCTCCGGCCTTGGCCTTCAGCTCCTCCAGGTCGTGCTCGAAGCGCTCCTTGGCGACGCCGCTGCGGTAGTCGCGGTACTGGCGCTCGAACATGGCCATGTTCAGCAGTTCCTCGTCGTCGGGGCCGCAGTCCCATCCCTCTTCCTTCATCATTTCGCGGAATTTGGGGAGTTCGTCGGGATACATGTCCTGGGGGTTGCCGGTGTAGAATTCGAGGCCTTTCTCCTTGGCGAGCTCGACGATCTCCGGGGCGAGGGGGCCGGGAAGCTTGCCCATCTTGCCGAGTATCATGCCCCAGGTGTCCTTGTCGATGGTGCTGAAGCGCGGCTTGCCCTGGGCCTGAGCGAAGAGGTTCATGAGGGCGGTGTTCTTGACGTACTGGCTGAAGGGGGTGACGAGGGGCGGGTAGCCGAGGCGCGGCCACACGTACTCCACCTCGTTGAAGAGGCGCACCATGAGGGTGTCGATGTCCGATTCGGGCTTGCCGGAGGCGCGTTCCGCCGCGTTTATGGCGGACTTGAAGCCCATGAGGTCGGCCATCATGGAACCCATCATGCCGCCGGGAAGGCCGCAGCCTACAAGGAGGGAGGTCATGCGGGAGTTGGACGGGTTGATCCAGTAGCCCAGAAAGTCGTCGATGAACTCCTGGGTGAGGGTGCGGACCTGCATGTAGGCGTCCATGTTGATGTCCTTGACCAGGAATCCGTCGGCCTTGAGCATCTGCTGGATGGTGATGACGTCGGGGTGGACCTTGCCCCAGGCGAGGGGCTCCACCGCTACGTCGAGATAGTCGGCGCCGGCGCGGGCTACCTCCAGCATGGATGCGACGGAGAAGCCGGGGCCGGTGTGGCCATGGTACTGGACCTTGATATGGGGGTATTTGGTCTTGATTTCCTTTACAAGTTCGCCCAGGACGCTGGGACGGCCGACGCCGGCCATGTCCTTGAGGCAGATTTCGTCGGTGCCGTATTCGACCAGGTGGTCGACCACGCCCATGTAGTATTCCACCGTGTGCACCGGGGAGTGTGTGATGGAGAGGGCCGCCTGGCTGATCATGCCGGCCTTCTTGGCGTACTCGACGCTGAGCTTGAGGTTGCGGTGGTCGTTCAGTCCGCAGAAGGAGCGGGCGATGTCGGTGCCCTGGGCCTTCTTTACCTTGAACATGAGTTCGCGGACGTCGGCGGGCACGGGGTACATGCGGATGGCGTTCAGGCCGCGCTCGAGCATGTGGGTCTGGATGCCGGCCTTGCGGAGAGGGGCCGTCCATGCGCGGACCGATTTGTTGGGGTTCTCGCCGTAGAGGAGGTTGACCTGCTCGAAGGCGCCGCCGTTGGTCTCGACGCGGTCGAAGCAGCCCATGTCGACGATTGCCGGAGCCACGCGCACAAGCTGGTCGGCCCTGGGCTGATATTTGCCCGAAGACTGCCACATGTCGCGGTATACAAGGGAAAACTTTATTTCTTTAGCCATGGTGTCCTTAAAGAATTAGTGTTACAAATATAACAATTATTGGCGGATTCTTAAAAAATCGTAAATAAGTGCAGGAGCAGGGGCGGAAAGCGACTGAGGGTATTGCGGAAGCCGTTAACTTTGCCTTATGAGAATCAGCGATTTGAGCATGGAGGAGCGGCCGCGCGAGAAGCTTCTGTCACGCGGGGCGCAGGCGCTGTCGGACGGCGAGCTGCTGGCGATACTGCTGCGGAGCGGGCAGCGCGGCGAAAGCGCCATCGAGCTCGGACAGCGGCTCCTGGCACTCACCGACGGGCGCCTGACTGGGCTGTTCGACTGCGATGCCCAGTATCTTGCGGGCATGAAGGGAGTGGGCACGGCGCGCGCGGCCACCTTGCTGGCGGCATTCGAGCTGGGGCGGCGCTTCATGATGGAGGAGAGCAGCGGGAGCGAGCCAATACGCAGCGCCCATCAGGTGTACCACATGATGCTGCCGCGGATGAAGGGGCTGAAGCACGAGGAGTGCTGGCTGCTGTTGCTGAGCCGCCGCGGCGAACTGCAGGCGAAGGTGAAGATGACCATCGGCGACAGCCGGAGCACGATAATCGACATCCCCGCGATAGTGCGGAACGCCATCGAGCGGGGCTCGGCGTCGGTGATCCTGGTGCACAACCACCCCAACGGCGACGCGCGACCCAGCGGCGCCGACGTCCGCGAGACTGGAATCCTGCGCGACGCATGCGTGTCGTGCTCAATCAGGCTGCTCGACCACATCATCATAGCCAACGATCACTTTTACAGCTTCAACGAAGAAAAAATGTTTTGAATTCAAAAAAAGTTACTATATTTGCAGTCCCAATGGGGTATTAGCTCAGTTGGTAGAGCGTTTGAATGGCATTCAAAAGGTCAGCGGTTCGATTCCGCTATGCTCCACAAAATGAAGGCTCGGCGAGTTCGCCGGGCCTTTTTCATCGCCAATCAGTACAGAGTTTCGGCAAATTTAAACATTTTGTTCTTATCTTTGCGCCATGAAGGTCGCTTGCATAGGAGACAGCATCACGTGGGGTTTCACGCTCATCAACCCCCTCAGACAGGCGTATCCCGCGCCTCTGCAGGAGAAACTGGGCCCGGATTACAAGGTAAAGAACTTCGGCCACAACGACGCCTCCGCCCGTTATGACGCCGATACGCCTTACGTCAACCACCGTGAATACCGCAAAAGCCTGGAGTGGAACCCCGACATCGTCCTGCTGATGCTCGGCTCCAACGACACCAAACGCCGCAACTGGGATCCGGAGATCTTCCGGGCCGACTATACCAGGCTGGTGGATTCATATCTGGCGCTCCCCTCTTCGCCCCGGGTCATCCTGATCGCCCCTATCCGTATCTTCCCTGTCGCCGGCCTGCCGATCCTTGGTCTCTATCCGGAAACGATGGAAGAAGGCGTGCGCCCCGCCATCCGCGAAATCGCAGCGGAAAAGGGCCTCGAATTCATCGACCTTAAGGACCTTTTCACCGATTCCCGATACATGATGGACGGCGTGCACCCCCAGCGCAAGGGCGCACAGATGCTGGCGGACGCCATTTATTCTTCGGTAAACTGGTAGCCCCGCGGCTCGCCGATCCCATAATCTATTGAGATTCAGTTGATCCCCCTTTCGCGTTTGATTGCCTCGTAGGCTTCCTGGATCTGACGGAACTTTTCTGCGGCGGCTTTCTGTACGTCGGGGCCCAGGGTGGCAACTTTGTCCGGATGGTTCTTCATTGCCATGCGGCGATAAGCAGTGCGTACTTCGTCATCCGTTGCATTGGGAGAAACGCCCAGTACGGAATAGGCCGAGTTGGTCTCCTTGTAGAACATGGAGATGACGGAGTTTATATCGGACTGGTTCAGGCCGATGGTGCTCCCGATGGCCTCCAGGACGGATTTTTCGCTTTTATGGAACTGCCCGTCCGCCATGGCTATCTGAACCAGATAGTGGAAGAGCTGGAGCCTCTGGGAGTAGTTCATATAACGGGCTATCTGCGGCCCCACATCGTAGATGTTCACCTGCTGACGGGTGAATTCGTCCAGCATCCTCATCGCTTCAGGGACGGCTGCTTCGCCGAAGTTCCGCCGGACGAAGTCCTTCACATAATCCAGTTCGGACTGAAGCGTCTTGCCATCGGCTCTGATGACAGCGGCCGACAGCACCAGCAGGCTCACCAGAAAGCTGTTACGCTGCTCCTCCGCCGAATAGGTGCTTCTTTTATAACTGCCAGCGGGCTGTTCTCCATCTGTCAGCAGGCCCGCGCGGTCTATATAACTGTCGACAGCGGAGCCGAACCAAAACCCCAGAAGGGCTCCGATGGGTCCCAGAGTGACCCATCCCAGCAATCCGCCTATCCATTTTCCAATTCCCATAGAATGTCCTTTTCCCACTATTTATCTACATTCGGTCTGGCAGAAAGGGGCCGGCTAGCCCTCCAGTATCTGCCCGGCGGCATTCTTGGTGTCCACTTTTTCGATGATGCGTTCCAGGATGCCGTTTTCGTCGAAGATGAAAGTGCGGCGGAGCGTGCCCAGGGTGGTTTTGCCGTACATCTTCTTCTCACCCCAGGCGCCGAAGGACTGGAGCATTTCCGTGGTTGTGTCGGCCAGCAGGCGGAACGGCAGTTCATACCTGGCCCTGAAACCGGTGTGAGACTT
The DNA here is from genome assembly GCA_016288775.1 of Bacteroidales bacterium. GTDB lineage: Bacteria > Bacteroidota > Bacteroidia > Bacteroidales > UBA932 > Cryptobacteroides. The sequence goes on from JAEELG010000077.1 coordinate 17,727, forward strand.
GGCGCTGTCCTTGCTCACGCCCACCACGTTATAGCCGGCGGCAGTCAGTTCCGCGTAGTTGTCGCGGAAAGAACAGGCTTCCGCCGTGCATCCGGACGTGTTATCCTTGGGATAAAAGTAGATGATGGTCTTCTTTCCCTTGCCGATGAAATCCTCCGACTTCACCATATTTCCGTCCTGGTCCATGACCTCGAAGGACGGCATCTTGTCTCCGATTTTAAGCATACTATAATCAGTTTTTTCTTATCATTCTTCAATTATTACATAAATCAAGGATCGAGAGCAGCTCGCTGAAATCGTCGATGACGAAATCGGCACCGGCGGCCTGCAGGGCTGCCCTGTCGGAATTGCCGTAGGAGACACCGCAGGTGAGCGCCTTTGCGCCCGCCCCCATCATGATGTCGACGGGCATGTCGCCGACAACGAGGGTTTCCGATGCGCTGACTGACATGTCCCGGAGGGTTTTCAGCACCGGTTCGGGGTTCGGCTTGGCAAGCGTGACATCCTCTGCTCCAAGCACATACGAGATATACGGAGCAATCCCCATCTCCCGCAGGAAGTCATTCAGGGACACGGAACCGCGGGACGATGCGACCGTGCACCTGCGGCCCTGGCGGCACAGTTCGGCAAGCGTTTCCCGGACTTCGGGGAACAGGGTCGGAACGATCGTCCCCTTCAGGGAATCGAACACCTCACGATAGACCTTCACCCATTCGGGAAGCACTTCCCGGGGCAGGTCGGGATACATCGTAAGGATACATTCCTGCAGCGGCAGCCCGACCGTGGCCATAATGGTTTCAGCGTCGCAAACCGGATAATGCATGCGCCGCTGGACCTCCTGATTGGTCTGGAGAATAATCTCCCTGGTGTCGGCCAGCGTTCCGTCGAAATCGAATACTATCAGCTTGATCATGACCTAATACATTCACTGTTGGTACCTGAAATCCCGGAACCAGGCGGTGCCGCCCGGGTGGTCCGTGTTATAGCTGTACAAAGCGACGCGAGCGCCTTTCCAGTATCCGAAGTGCGCCTCGAAGGGCTCGCCGAAGGGTTCGAAACGCCTCCCGTCGCAGCTGTAAGAGAAGGAGAAACCGCCGTTTACGACCTCCGCGTCGAAGGAGAGCCGGAGCCAGAGTCTCGACGCGTCAAGCATCTGCCCGGAAAGCACTTCCCCATCCTTTTCGAAGAACAGCTCCTTCCCTTCAGGAGTCTGGTGAACGCCGATGCAAAAAAACTCCTTGCCGATGCAGGCCATGCCAGCCTTCTGGCCATCGTCCAGATCAGCCAGGTCCATCCGGACCGTATAGGAGCCCCGGTATCCCATGAGCTTCTGGGTCAATGTGTTACGAGCCTCCCGCAGCGAAGGGGACTGAAGCGCATCAAGGGCAAGACTCCCCTTCCGGCGGGTCACCGACCAAGCCTCATCTACGGGGTTGTGGTTGAATTGCCACTGAAGGCCAAGCCGGCCCTTGAAATCATCGGACGAGGCGGGAAGCTCACGCCTCGTGGCATGTGCCGCCGCCGGCTTTTTCCAGCGTGCGACGGGCTCACCGACACCGTTTCCGTCATAGTCTTCGCCCATCACCGGCCATCCGTCCTCCCAGTGCATGGGCTGGAGGTGGACAACCCGGCCAAGCGCATCCAGCTGCTGGAAATGCAGGAACCACCACTGGCCCTCGGGCGTGTCGACAATGGCGCCCTGGTGCGGACCGTTGACCCCTGTGGATCCTGTCTCAAGCACGATTTTGCGCTCATAGGGGCCGTAGATATCCCCGGCACGGAGGACCGTCTGCCAGCCGCCACGTACGCCTCCTTCCGGGATGCTCAGGTAGTATAGCCCGTCCCATTTGTGGATCTTGGTTCCTTCGGCCGTGGGGCCCTGATACACCGTAACGCCCTCGTCCAGGAGCTCCCTGCCGTCCGCCGACATCCGGTGGATGATGATTGGTCCGGCTCCTTTGAGACTGTGGCCCAGGTAGGCCTTCCCATCCTCGTCCCAGAAAGGACATGGATCTTCCCAGCGGGCGACGGCCTTCACGCAGTGGAGAGGGTCCCACGGGCCGGCCGGATCCGTAGCAGAGCTCATGAACAGTCCCTCTTCGGGCGTGCAGAAATAGACATAGAACCGCCCGTCGTGCCAACGGATGCTGGGTGCCCAGGAGCCACCGGCATAGTGCCGGTTCGCATCCCAGCCCGGAAGGTCCAGACGGTCGTAGATCTGGGCGATGATACGCCAATTCACCAGGTCGGCCGATTCCAGCACCTGCATCCCAAGAAAATGGAAATCCGAGGCCACCATGTAATAGCGGTCCCCAAAGCGGATCGCGTCGGGATCGGAGTAGTCGGCGAGAAGCACGGGATTCCGGTAATACCCGTCTCCCGTGTCGCCCCAGGTAACGGGATCCGTTTTGCAGGAAAGGGACGAAAGGACCAGGGGGGTCAGCAGGAGAAGGGCGAGCTGTCTTTTCATGAGCGGAATCAAATTGTTTACGTACCAAATATACGTATAATAATCGGATTCTTTTTATATTTGCCTCATGGTGGTGAGGCCCGCTCATAAAGATGATTTGTCGGCAATCATGGCTGTGCTGGAAGCGGCCAAGGGGATCATGCGCGCTTCCGGGAACAGTGCGCAGAACTCGACGAGCAGGAGCTGCATTCCACCCACATCACGCTGAGCGAGGGCGGCATCCTCCACAAGACGATGGAAGCAGATTGCGCCTAGAAGCCCAGCTGCGAAAGGAAGTGGGTGAAGATGGCGGGCTGGAAGGCTAGCGGGAAGACGAGGCCGTGGGTCAGCATGCGCCACCACTGCTTCCGGTGCCACACCGAGTATGCATTGAACACCAGCGCATCGGCGTTCAGCCTCCCGTAGAAGCACAGGACGCTCACCAGTGCGGTAATCAGTATGATGACGATCGTTACCAAGCAATGTTTTGTTTATCACAAACTGGACAAAGGTACGGTTTTTTGGTTATATTAGCGGTATGAAAATTCTGGGAAAGTGCGTTTTGATACTGGGGCTGGTCCTGGCGGGGTTTGTCCTGTTCTGCAATCTGAGAATAAGTTCGTATGCGAAAAGCCGCCTGTACGACAGTACTGGCGACATTCCGCATTACCATACGGCAGTGGTTCTGGGGACATCCCCCAACGGCAGGAGCGGCGGTCCCAACAGGTTCTTCCACGCAAGGATAAATGCCTGCGCCGAGCTGTTCGAGGCGGGAAAGATCGACCGCATCATCGTGAGCGGGGATAACCGTCACGTCTCTTATAACGAGCCGGAGGCTATGAAGCGCGCCCTCGTTGACAAAGGCGTGCCGGCCGGGGTCATCTTCCTGGATTATGCGGGATTCCGCACCCTGGACTCGGTCGTGCGCGCAAAAGAAGTGTTCGGGCAGCCGTCTTTCGTCGTCATCAGCCAGAAGTTCCACAATGAGCGTGCGGTGTTCATCGCCGGCAAAAAAGGAATCGACGCCGTGGGCTTCAACGCCGAGGACGTCGGTTTCCATTACGGTTTCGTCACGCACGTACGGGAGTGGTTCGCGCGCTGCAAGGTCTACCTGGACCTCCTGCTCGGCAAGCAGCCCCACTTCCTCGGCGAACCCATCGATATCGGATAGCGCTCTGCCGCCTGAATCAAAGAGAAAAGCATCATTTGGCTTCAGGAAACATCTCCTGAAGCAGGGCTCTGTCGAGTTTGAGGATACGGTTGATCTGGGCATTGCCGGCGTTATAGTCGAAGTGCATCTTGCGTGCGACGACCTTCTTCTGCTCTTCAGACATGTCCGTAAGCCGGCCCACGTGATAATCGGTGCTGGCGATTGAGAATGCCGCCGAGAACATCTCCTCGTCGGTAAGGACGATGCGGTCGCCATATCGGGCTGCGAACTCCGCATATGCTTCACGGTTCTTTGAAAGAAGGTTGAAATACTGGTGCGCATCCCGGAAGAACATCCGTCCGGTGCGCCAGTCCACGTAACTCTCCGGAGCGATGAAGCCGTTTCTGACGGTAAGCGATGCGGGCAGCAAGAGATTATTGGAGTGCAGGACTTCCCGCTTCTCCCGTATTGTCAAAGATGAGAACGGGGTCGAGGGAATGAGCTCCGGACTGAATCCAAAATATAGGTAGCCTGTCCCCCAGGGATACGAATACGGAGTATGGGCGGAATAGACCACATAACCGTTGCGGTCGATGTAGGCAATGTTGTTCCGGAGCGACTGAAGCGTCTGCACGAGCACGGGATCGCATACGAAGTCTTTGAGGTCAAGAGCGCGTCCCCTTTTGGCAGCATAACGCCTGAGCCGTGTTGCATAATGGTCAAGGAAGTCTATGCAACGCTGTTTGTGCCGGGCTTCGGAGAGATTATGTAAATGATTGGACATCACGGAGAAAGAGAAGGTGTTAAGCCCTGTGACGGTGATGCTTTCCGCCATCAGTGACATGCCAAAGCAATACTCTTCGTTGTTTGTGAACAGTAATTCCGTGGAGATTCCGGGAGTGGCGATGTGCCAGTAAGGACCGTGCTGGTCGAAAGCACGTTGACAAAGCATTTCTTTGTCGGAGAAAGTGAAGTCTTTCATAACAGTTTAACTTTTTGTGCCAATATAGCGATAATAACTATTCGGCGCAACACTTTGGCCACTAATCGAGGGGGAAAAGTGTGGTTCGGTCACAAAAACGGGCTGTTTTGTGACCGAACCGACGAAAATGATGCGTTAGGTGACAAAAACGGCCTGATTTGTAACTTAAAGAGGGAAACTGAAACGTTTGGTTACAAAATCAGGCGTATTTGTGACCGGATCGGGGGCTAGCGGAGGGGGATCCCGGGGAGGGCCGTTCCCCAAACAATGCTTAAGGAATACTTATTTACGTATTAAATGCGTGAATACCAAAAATGATGATTATCTTTATGCGATAATAGTGCGATTATGAATGTGCTCGTAATAAGCGGCATGAAGATCTTCCGCGACCTCATCTACATGATGCGCGGCCTGATGCGCAATAAGAAGCTTAGAGCCAAGGCCGGCGGCAAGTTCACCGAAGGTATGATAGGCCCATACAAAAAAGCAATCGAGCAATGAGAAAACGGTTCCTCCTCCTCATCATCAAACTGGCCGGGGTGCTGCTGGCAGCCGGACTTGGTCTGTATGTGTTCTTCAGCGCACGGTCGTGCATCGAGGAGCGCCGCTGGCTCGCACTCGGGCCGATCGAGAACCATCCCGTGCGCATCTGGGACGTGAAGTTCGCCAAGGAGTTCAACGACATGAACGACGTGCAGCTGGAGGTCGCGCAAGCCATCGGAGTCCCTCCCGTCAAAGACCGGGAAGAAGCGGAAAAGCTCAAGACGAAGCTGGTAAAGCTCGAAGACACTGATACTTACGTCATCGATTCCCTGACCCACTCAATCCCCTACCTGATCCCGTCCGCAAAAGAGCTGCTGGACGACATAGGCCGCATTTTCCAGGATTCGCTGAGCGCGAAGGGACTCAACCCCTACAAGCTGACGGTCACCTCCGTCCTGCGCACGGAAGACGACATAGCGAAGCTCCGCAAACGCAACGTAAACGCTTCCGAAAACTCGACCCACCGCTACGGCACCTCGTTCGACCTCTCCTACTGGCGATACGTAAAGATACCCGAACTCCGGGGCCGCCCCTACGAGGACGTTCCTCCCGAGTACCTCCGGGCCACGCTGAGCCAGGTCCTCAAAGACATTCACGACCAGGGCGACCGCTGCTTCGTGAAATACGAAAAGAAGCAGAACTGCTTCCATATAACCGTAAGGAGATAAACAGATTATTCCTTTATTTGCGTAAACCAAAACGACAGCATCCAGATAGGGAGCGGCGCTACGCTGGGACAGGAAAAGGCTGTTCGAATCCGTCTAATTGTACGTGTGCACCGAGTGCCCCTTCGCCGAAGGGAGGTAGTTGACACCCCACCAGCAGATCTGCAGGCACACAAAACCGGCTAACAGAATGCAGCAGGCGGCCTTCCAGTCGCCGGGGCGGGCCTTGCGCAGGTGAACGTAAAGCAGATAGCAGAGCCACGTTGCGGCCGCCCAGGTCTCCTTGGGATCCCATGCCCAGTACGAGCCCCACGCCTCCCTGGCCCAGAAAGCACCGAGAAGCATCCCGACAGTAAGGAACGCAAGCCCGGTGAATACCAGGCTGTCAGTGAGTGACAGTGCCTTTGCGCCGCCATTGCGTACCAGCATATACACCGCCGTCACGGTTGCGGCTGCCAGAAGCGCGTAAGCAATCATGTACACGATGACGTGCGGTGCGAACCAGGGGCTACGCAACTCCGGATTGGGATTGTCGAACAGAGGTCCCGTCGCGCTGAGTGTGATTCCCAGGAACGCGACGCAGAGGAGCGCGGCACATACTGCAGTCCACAGGAAAGACCTGCGCCCAGAAGGCCTCGGAGCCATGAACAGAATCTGGCAGAGGGCGCCCGCCATCATGATGCAGATGCCCACCGTCACCCATGCTCTCCACGGGTCCACGAGCATCTCCAGCCCCTGATCCGCAGAATGCAGGCGCTGCATGCCGGCATTGCTCAGGGTGACGGCGACTATGGTTACGGCCACTCCCAGATGGTTCAGGACGAAGGGAATCTCCTTAAGCTTCCAGCGCAGGAGGCGCTTCACGGCCGCCATGAGCGACAGCGCCGCCACCCATGCCCATACAAGGATGAAAGGCCAGAAGCGTGTCATGCGGCTTAGCCAGGGCACGCCGCCCTCCTCCACCTGGGGAATCAATCCCATCAGGATAGTGAGTGCGGCAGCGAACGCCAGAGACAGCGCCGCGGCGCCTGGAGAGATGAGCGGACGTTTCATATTCCGTGCTAATATACGGCATATTTTACGCTCACGCAAGAGAATGCGCGATTACCAATCGTCGAATAATTGAGTCTTGTTAAAAAAATATCAAAAATTCCATTATATTTGCACCATAAACCAATAGGCAATGGCCAAGATACTGGAAGAGATCATCCCGCTGTCCCCCAAGGACTGCTTCTACATCGTGGAGCGCCACAAGAGCGAATTCAGCTTTCCCCTCCACAGCCACGAGGAGTACGAACTGAACTTCATAGAGCACGGGCGCGGAGTGCGCCGCGTGGTCGGCGACAGCATAGAGGAAATAGGCGAATACGAGCTCACGCTCGTTGCCGGAAAAACCCTTGCACACGCCTGGGAACAGGGCTCCTGTTCGGCCAAGGACGTGCGTGAAATCACGATTCAGTTCTCTCCGATGCTGTTTCCACCCGAGCTTCTGATGCGCAATCAGTTCTCCTCCATCAAGAAGATGCTGGACAAGGCTTACCTTGGTCTGAACTTCTCCACCAGAGCCATCATGAAGGTGTACTCCCTGATCGACTCGCTGGCCTCGATGAACGACCGTTTCGAGCAGTACCTGGCCTTCCTCAAGATCCTGTACGAACTCTCTTCGGACGACCGGGCGCGCACCCTCGCCTCCTCCTCTTTCGCCAGCGGCATCAACGACTCCGAAAGCCGCCGAATCAACAAGGTGAAGGATTTCATCGCGGTGCACTACGCCGAGGACATACACCTCGAGGACATGGCATCGCTCGTGGGCATGGCGCCCTCCGCATTCAGCCGCTTCTTCAAGCAGCATACCGGCCGCAATCTCATTGATTTCCTGATAGATACGCGCCTTGGCAACGCATCCCGCATGCTCGTCGACACCACCACCGGAATATCCGAGATCTGCTACGCCTGCGGCTTCAACAACCTCAGCAATTTCAACCGCACTTTCAAGGCGCGCCGGGGCTACACGCCACGCGACTTCCGCGCCCTGTACACCAAAAACAAAGTGCTGGTATAGCCAATGTAAAAAAAGTATCAGTTTTAGTTCTTTTTGTATTTGTCGAGCGCACTTCTTTTATTTATTTTTGCAACATGACAATAACCACAAAACTGGCGATCCTGGCATGCGCAGCCATTCTCGCCACCGGTTGTTCCCACTCCCCTTCCTTCGTAAGCGTCAGGGACGGGAATTTCGTCCGTGACGGAAAGACCTGCACGTTCATAGGCACCAATTTCTGGTACGGCCCCATCCTGGCATCGGAAGGCCGGGGCGGCGATTACGCGCGCCTCACGCGCGAATTGGACACTCTCAAAGCGCTAGGAATCACCAACTTACGCGTACTGGCCGGCGGTGACGGCCCCGACGGGGTCTTCTCCCGCATCGAGCCCACCCTGCAGACGGCGCCCGGAGTGTACAACGACACCCTCCTGGTCGGACTCGACCGCTTCCTGGCCGAGCTCGGCAAACGCGACATGCACGCCGTGCTCTTCCTCAACAACTCCTGGGAATGGAGCGGCGGCTACGGCCAGTACCTGGAATGGGCCACCGGCGAAAAGGCCCTCATCCCGCTGATCGACGGCTACTGGCCCTTCATGCAGCAGATGCGCAAGTTCCAGACTTCCAGGGAATCGCAGGAACTGTTCTACAACCACATCAGGGCCATGGTTGGCCGCACCAACAGCATCACGGGCAAGCCCTACAAAGACGACCCCGCAATCTTCTCCTGGCAGATCGGCAACGAGCCCCGCTGCTTCTCCGACGACCCTGAGGTCCGCAGCGGCTTCATCGGCTGGCTCACCGAATCCGCCCGCCTTATCAAGTCTATCGACCCCAACCACATGGTGTCCACCGGCAACGAGGGATTCTTCGGCTGCGAGCAGGACTGGGAACTCACGGAGCAGGTGAACTCCATCCCCGGAGTCGACTACATGACCATACACATCTGGCCCTACAACTGGGAATGGGCCAAAGCCGACGACCTCGAGGGCACCCTCCCCAACGCCATCGCCAAAACCGAAGAATACATAGCATCCAACGCCGAACTCGCAAAACGCCTGGGCCTGCCCCTCGTGTGCGAGGAATTCGGTTTCCCCCGCGACGGATTCAGCCCCTCGCGCGACGCGACCACATCCTCGCGTGACGCTTACTACGCCTTTGTTTTCTCCCATGTGGGAGACGACCTCCAGGGCGCGAACTTCTGGGGATGGAGCGGATTCGCGAAGCCCGTACACACACAGTGGGAGAAGGGCGACCCGTACACCGGCGACCCGGCACAGGAAGCCCAGGGCCTCAACGGCGTGTACATCACCGACACAACAATTGACGTTATCAAAGACGCAATTACCAATATAAACCAATAATATTAACCAAAAAAAGTAGCATGAAAAGAAAACTTGTGACCTTCATGCTGGCTCTGTTGGCCACCGGGGCCCTGTTCGCTCAGAACCGGGTCCACGGTACGATAACCGACAATGTCGGACCGCTTATCGGAGCCAGTGTCATGGAGAAGGGCACCAGCAACGGTGCCATCACAGACCTTGATGGAAACTACACGATTACGGTTAAGCCCGGCGCTACGCTCGTGTTCTCTTCCATCGGCTATGTGACCCAGGAGATCGCTGTCGGCAACCAGAGTGTCGTCAACGTGAAACTGGAAGAAGACGCCGAATTCCTCGACGAAGTCGTTGTCGTGGGTTACGGCACCATGAAGAAGAGCGACCTCGCCGGCGCTTCCGTCTCAATGAAGGAAGACGCCATCAAGGGCTCGATCATCACCAACCTGGACCAGTCGCTCCAGGGCCGCGCAGCGGGTGTTACCGCCGTGCAGACCTCGGGTGCTCCCGGTTCGTCGTCGTCCATCCGCGTGCGCGGCCAGGCAACGGTCAACGCCAACGCCGAGCCTCTGTACGTGATCGACGGCGTCATCGTCCAGGGCGGCGGTAATTCCGGTTCGGACTTCGGTCTCGGCGACGCCCTCGGCAACGGCAAGGTATCGACGATCTCCCCTCTCTCCACCATCAACCCCGCCGATATCGTGAGCATGGAAATCCTCAAGGATGCTTCCGCAACCGCCATCTACGGTGCCCAGGGTGCCAACGGTGTGGTTCTCATCACCACCAAGCACGGCAAGGCCGGCGAAGCGAAGTTCTCCTATGACGGCATGTTCGCAGTCTCCCGCCAGACCCGCCGCATCGACATGCTGAACCTCCGCGAATTCGCAGAGTATTACAACGACATGGTCGCTCTCGGAGAAGTTTCCGCCAACGCCATGTACGCCGATCCTTCCATCCTCGGCAAGGGTACCAACTGGCAGGACGAGGTGTTCCGCACCGCTCTCCAGCATCAGCATCAGGTGAGCGCCCAGGGCGGTACCGACAAGGTTCAGTACTACGTTTCCGGTTCCTATATGGACCAGCAGGGTACCATCATCGGTTCCGAGTTCAACCGTCTGAGCTTCCGCACCAACCTCGACGCGCAGCTCAAGCCCTGGTTCAAGCTCGGAGTCAACGCCACCTACGCAGTCACCAACGATAACCTGAAGCTCGCCGACGGTCAGGAAGGCGTTATCTTCTACTCCCTCACCAGTCTCCCCGACATTCCGGTATTCGACATCGACGGCAACTATTCCACCGTAGTACGCGAGGGATATACGACCAAGAACCCCGTTGCACTTGCAATGTACAACGAGAACCTCCTCAACCGTCAGAAACTCGCAGGCAACGTCTACGCCGAACTCACTCCCATCAAGCATATCGTCTTCCGCAGCGAAGTCGGCTTCGACAAGAGCGATTCCCAGGCAGACACCTACAAGCCCAAGATCAGCCTCGGAACCTTCCAGCAGGGCAGCAACCAGATAAGCCAGCAGCGCAACGCCAGCACTTACTGGTCCATCAAGAACTACATCACCTATTCCAACACGTTCGGCAAGCACAGCCTTACCGCGATGGTCGGACAGGAAGCATGGGAGTCCCGCTGGAGCTACATGAGGGTCGCCAACTCCGACCTCCCCTCCGACGAGATCCACAGCATCGGACTTGCCACCGGCACTCCCAAGACCGGCGGCGGATTCGGTTCCAGCTCGATGGCTTCCTTCTTCACCCGCGAAACCTATAACTACGACGACCGCTACATCGGAACCTACACCTTCCGTTATGACGGTTCCTCCAACTTCGGTCCGGATAACCGCTGGGCCGGATTCCATTCCTTCGCAGTTGCATGGCGCTTCACCAACGAGCAGTTCTTTCCCGCTTCCGCAAAGAGCGTCCTGAACGACGGTAAGCTCCGTATCGGCTGGGGCCAGACCGGTAACGCCAACATCGGCTCCGGCGCATGGGAAGCCGGCATGAGCAAGATGCCGAGCGCACTCGGCGACAGCCAGCGTCCCGCCAACATCCCCAACACCGGTATCCACTGGGAGAAGCAGCATCAGACCAACCTCGGTCTCGACCTCAACTTCTTCCAGAACCGCCTCAACCTCACCATCGACCTGTACGACAAGATCTCATCCGACATGCTCATGCCGATGACCCTTCCTTCGTACATGGGTACCCAGGGCAACGGTTCTTCCGCACTCGCAGCTCCCCGTGGCAACTACGGTACCATCGAGAACAAGGGTCTGGAAATCACCCTCGACACCCACCCGGTAGAGGCCGGAGACTTCGCATGGGATTCCAATTTCCAGATTTCCTTCAACAAGAACAGGCTTGTCGCACTTGACGGCACCGCCAACGCACAGCTCGTAGGTTACGGCCAGTGGGACGACATCGTGTCCGTTACCGAAATCGGAGAGCCCCTCTACAGCTTCTACGGCTACAAGGTAGTGGGCGTCTACAAGGATTTCGACGACATCATGAACTCCCCGAAGGCCGAGAAGTTCCCTGAGGACGGCGTGTTCAACCGCGACACCACCGTATGGCCCGGCGACCTCAAGTTCGCCGACGTCAACGGAGACGGAGTCATCAACGAGCTCGACCGCACCAACATCGGTTCGCCGCTTCCCAAATTCACCTTCGGCTGGACCAACACCTTCCGCTGGAAGAACCTCGACCTGAGCATCTTCCTCAACGGTTCCTACGGCAACAAGATCCTCAACTACAACCTTATGGGCCAGGGCTGGAACGGTCTGGTGCACATGAACAGCGTGTGGTACAACCAGCACGCCAGCATCGGCAACCGCGCCCGTCTCGAGGTCATCGATCCCGCCAAGCAGTATGCCGCCGGTGAGTCCTGGCAGCGCGACGTCACCAACGTGCGTGTCGCCAACGCCGACACCAAGACCCCCCGTCCTTCCATCGCAGACCCGAACGACAACGACCGCATCAGCGACCGCTATATCGAGGACGGCTCCTACCTTCGCGTGAAGAACATCACCCTGGGATACAATTTCCCCAAGGCTATGCTTCAGAAAGTCAAGATGGAAAACGTACGCGTCTACGTGAACGTCCAGAACCTCTACACCTTCACCAAGTACCAGGGTTACGACCCTGAGGTCGGTGCTTCCACCCAGGATGCCAAGGGCCTCACCTTCGGTGTGGACAACGGACGTTATCCTTCTCCTATGACATGTTCCTTCGGCGTCAACGTAACTTTCTAAAATGGAGGACATCAAGATGAAAAACATTATCAAATACATAGTTGCAGCAGCATTGACGGTTCTTGTATGCGCTTCCTGCGAGAAGTTCCTCGACCGTCCCGCCGAAGACAGCTACACCACTGCCAACTACTATCAGAACGACACCCAGGTGGAGCAGTCAGTGAACTACCTCTACAACTCCCCCTGGCTCGACATCATCCGCTTCTACATCTATGGTTCCGAAACCATGTGCGGCAATGTCTATCAGGGCGCAAGCGCCTATTCGACTCTTACCGTCAACGGAACCGACACGGATCTCAAGAACATGGCCTACTCGCTTTGGGCCGTGAACGCGCACTGCAATACCGTGATCAACAACATCCTCGCTTCCACCGGCACCGCCAGCCAGGCCACCAAGAACAAGGCCATCGGCGAGGCCCTCTCATGGAAGGCGATGGCGTATTTCATGCTTGTGCGCACTTTCGGTGACATCCCTATCATCCACGACAACACCGAGGTTATCAAGGAAGCCACCTACAACCAGCAGAACAAGGTCTTCAAGGCCGACGTTTACGAGTACATCATCATGACTCTCGAGAAGGCCATGGAGCTTCTTCCCAAGGATCCCTACATCGGCAAGTACAACCGTATCGACTACTATGCCGCCGAAGGACTCCTCGCCAAGGTGTATCTGGCCAAGGCCGGCGTAACCGGTTCTCTGAACAACGACGACCTTGCGAAGGCTAGGGATTATGCCAAGGATGTGATCGACAACTCCGGACGCAGCCTCACCCCCAATTATTCCGACGTATTCCGTCTGAGCCCCAGCCTCTTCCAGGCCACCGGCGAGAATCTCTTCTCCTGGCTGTGGACGGCCAGCAGCGGCATCTGGACTGCACAGAGCTACATCCAGAGCGACGTGGGCCCTCTCGGCATCGACGAGTTCGGCGCCACCTGGGGTGACTGGAAAGGCCCCAGCGTAGACCTGCAGGATCTCTTCGGAGTGTCCGCCGACATGGAGCCTTCGCTCCGCCCGAACAACGACGACCGCCGTCAGGCAACCATCATGATGTTCGGCGACTTCTATCCCCAGTACTGGCAGGACAAGGGCGGCTTCGACATGTACCGCTTCTATTTCGACGACACCTATTATCCGACCGGCCTCGAGGCCAACGGATCCAACCATCAGTGGTGCTGCCAGTCCGGTGCAATCTACGCAAAGCATCTCTATGGCTGCGGCACCGACCATCAGGCCGCCCTCGGTATCAACGCCGACCGTATGTGCAACCAGCTTCCCACCCACATCCTGCGTCTCTCCGACATCTACCTGATTTATGCGGAGGCCAGCCTGCTCACCGGGAACAGCACCGCCGCCCTTGAGTATGTGAACAAGGTGCGCGCCCGCGCCAACGCCAAGCTCCTCGATTCCGTGGAGATCGGCGACATCTGGAAAGAGCGCCGCCTGGAGCTCGCCCTCGAGGGAGACAACTGGTACGACTACGTGCGCCGTTCCTACTATGACGCGGACGGTTGTATCGCAGAACTCAAGGCCCAGCGCCGTTCCCACTGGGATGGTATCTCCAGCGTCTACAAGGACTATGTCGTCGCCGACAACGGCGATTACGCCGGACCCGGGGCACACACTTGGGATGCCTCAACCATCTCCTACAACAACAGCGATGACCTCACCGACGTCAAGGCTTCAATGTTCACCATGCCGTTCCCTGTGGAAGACGTGGTCATGAACCCGAGCGTGGGTTCCACCGCCGAAGCCGTCCATGTCGACGTTCGCAACACTTTCAGCTATGACTTTTAATTTCCGAATCCATGAAAGCATTCATTAAATATACAGGTATCCTGATGGGGCTCGCCCTTCTTGCCTCCTGCAACGCGTTCGAGAAGATCGACTATCCCGACCGCTTCAGGGAGAGCAAAGGCGTTCCCACGGTACACTTCGTACGCTATGCCGACAAGGACGTGGTCATCACGCAGGCCAACATGGAGGAGACAATCTGCATCGTGGGTGACAACCTCACCAGCGTTCACGATATCTACTTCAACGACCAGAAGGCCGTCCTTAACACCAGCTACATGACCGCCAACACGCTGGTGGTCCAGGTTCCCAAGAACCTCCCCACCGTGCAGGACGATCAGATGCACCTGATTACCCGCGACAGCGCCGTAGTCAATTACGACTTCAAGGTGCTCCCTCCCGCCCCGAAGATCGGCGGAATGTCCAACGAATGGGCTCCGGAAGGAGAGAAGGTGACCATCAGCGGATCCTATCTCTTCGCTCCTCTGACCGTTCAGTTCCCCGGCGTCGAGCCCATTGAGATCACATCTTCCACCGGCGACAGCTTCGAGGTTGCGGTTCCCGCAGGCGCCCAGCAGGGTAAGATCAAGGTGACCACAGCTTCCGGTACCGCCCAGTCCATGTTCATGTACAAGGACACCCGCGGCATGCTGTTCAACTTCGACAACGATCCTCACCCGACCAACCACGGCTGGCACGCCATGGTAATCGAGACCGACGAAACCGCCATCAACGGCAACTTCCTCCGTCTCGGCAACACCGCCGGCCTTGATGAAGAAGGCGGATGGAACGACGGCGAGTATTCCTTCGAATACTGGCCCGGCGACTGGGACGACCCCGTGTCCTACGCCGACAGCCCCCGTCTGACCGACTTCGTGGACTTTACCAACTGGGCCAACATGGCGCTCAAGTTCGAGCTCTACATCCCCAGCGCCACTCCTTGGATGTCCGGTGCGATGCAGCTGATCATCGGCGGCGTCGACGTGGTTACCGACGGTGCAGAGGGAGCGATCGACATTTACGGCAACGTTACCGCAGGTGCCAACAACAAGTTCATCAGCGGCGACGGCGTTCCCCAGGCACCCCGTGCTCTCTGGATTCCCTGGAAAGAAACCGGCTCTTACGACACCGGCGACAAGTGGGTGACCATAACCATCCCTTACACCGACTTCAACAAGATGTCGGACGGCACAGCCAACTCCGCCGAAATCAAGCCGGATTCCTTCACTTCGCTCACCATCTTCGTGTGGGCAGGCGGCGTGACCGGTACGGCCTGCAATCCTATCATGAAGATTGACAACATCCGTGCTGTTCCCATCAAATAATTCGAGCGCATATGAAAAAGTTATTGATATATTTCTCTCTCATTTCCCTCTGCGCAGCCGCTTTTACGGCCTGCCAGCAGGAGACGCTTGAGACGGACCAGTTCGGACAGGGCGTAAGACTCAGTGCCCTGGCTCCCAACCCCGTCATGCGCGGCGGCGAGCTGCGTATCATCGGCAACAGTCTCGAGCAGGTTAAAGAAGTCCGCTTTGCAGGTGACGTGAGCGTAACCGATATCGAGGTCATCGTCACCGGAAAGCCTTCCGAAATCCGTGTCAAGGTTCCCCTGGAAGGACCTCTCGTGGGCCCCGTCACCATCGTAGCCCAGGACGGCAAGACTTTCAAGTCCTTCGCCGACCTGGAGTTCACCGAGCCCATCGAGGTTGATTCCTTCTCCCCCGCCACTGTCCTGTCCGGCGACGTACTCACCATCACCGGTGAATACCTGAACGATGTCCGCGAGGTCATCTTCTCCGGCCCCGCACAGGCGGTCATGACCGAATTCGTCAGCCAGTCCCGCCACGAGCTCAAGGTGGTGGTGCCGTTCTGCGCAATCAGCGGCCCCGTCATCCTTAGCGACGTGAACGAGATCGAGGACGAAAACACCATCCCGAACCACATCTACACCAAGTCCGACCTCGAAGTGGGCAATCCCACCGTCGTCAAGGCGGCAAAGACCACTTACAAGAGCGGCGACGTGATCACCGTCACCGGTGAGCATCTCGACATGATCGAGACCGTCGACCTTCCGCAGGTGCCCGGCGTAGAGTTCACCGTCGCCGGGGACGGCAAGTCCATCAGCTTCAATCTGCCTCCCAAGGCTGGTGACGGCAACATCACCCTCACCTCCTTCGCAGGCGTCGCCTTCGACGCAGGCGAGATCGAGACCGTTTCCGTGGCCGAGCTCAAGGTCGTGTCCCTCGCAGCCGACAAGCGCTTCAAGGCAGGCACAGACGTCGAGATTTCCGGCACCGACCTCGACCTCGTCACCGGCGTGGCGTTCGAGAATGCAAATGCCGACTGGTACCTCAACGGAGGCAAGATCGTGACGACGGTTCCCGCCGCCGCCAAGGACGGCCCCGTGGTGGTCAGCCTCGAATCCGGCAAGAAGGCATACAGCGAAGACCTTGAGGTCGTGAAGCCTGTAGCAACCGCCGTAGACGCCACCGAAGGCATTGCAGGCCAGAGCGTCATCACCGTTTCCGGTGCCGACCTCGACCTCGTTACAAGCGTGAAGATAGGCACCAAGGCCAAGGGCTTCATCGACTGCGAATACGAGATGAAGGCAGCCGCCGACGGCTCTACCGGCATTCTGGTGAAACTGTCCGACCAGGCATACACCGGTCCCATCACCCTCACCGCCGACAGCGGCTACGAGACCGAGACCGAAGCCATCACCGTCAACTACGACATGGCCGTGACCATCAACTTCGACAAGCAGGCGTACGGTCTGGGCAGCAACATTACCGTTACAGGTAAGAACCTCCTCCAGATCGAGCAGGTCTTCATCAAGGGCAAGAAGGTCGTCAGCTTCGCCAAGCGCGCAGACGACGCAATGGCGTTCGGCATTCCCGACGGTGTCGGTCCCGGCGTCTACCGTCTGGGTCTCGTGCTGGTCGACGGCACCGAGCTCACCTGGCCTGTACCGTTCGAAATCACTGCACCTTTCACCGAGACCTTCATCTGGGAAGGCTATGAGGACATGGGCAGCTGGAGCAACCAGCCTTACTATGGCGCCGACGGTGCGTTCGCAGAAGCAGGCCTTGCCATCGGCGACATCGTACGCATCTACTACACGCCTCTGGCAGACTGGTGGCAGTTCCAGATCTTCGGCGGCCACTGGGACAGCATGACATTCCCTGAATTCGGCGGAACCAATACCGTCAGCAAAGATAACACCGAACCCGACGCACAGTACGCCGCATTCGAGGTAACCGAAGCCAACTTCGGCATCCTCACCGCCGTCGGCGGCTGGGGCGGTGCACTGCTCACCCAGGGCGAGGGCGTCGCCATCACCGGCGTTTCCTTCGTCCACTTCGGTGCAGCCGAGAAGAAAGACGTTATCTGGGAAGGCAGCTCCACGGTCACCTGGTCCGGCGGCGCCGTGACGGCACTGTCATGGGGCGGCTACGACTGGACCACCGTACAACCCGGCACCAAGCTTTCCGTAGCATATACCATCGACGATCCTGCAGGATGCATCCGCTTCGGTAACGGAAGCTGGGCGGCCCTGCCCAGCACCGCCGGACTCGCTCCCGACGGCAATCTGCCTCTGGATGGCAACGGTTACTCATTCGAGCTCACCGCAGCCGACCTCGACGCCCTGGTGAACCAGGGAGGCCTCGTGATCTGCGGTACCGGATTCACTATCACTGAAATAGCTCTGGTAACCACCACTTCCGCAGGTCCCGTGGAGAACCTCATCTGGGAAGGCTCCGAGTTCATCAACTGGACCGGCATGGGTGCCCTCTCGTGGGGAGGCTATGACTGGACCACCGTCGCCGCCGGAACCGTGCTTGTCGCTCACTTCGAACTTGATGCGACCGCCGATTACTGGCAGCTGCGTTTCGGTAACGGAAGCTGGGCGGCCCTGCCCAGCACCGCCGGCCTTGCCCCCGACGGAAACATCCCTCTCGAGTCCGGAATGACCAGCTGGGAATTCGAACTCGCGGAGGCCGATATCAACGCCCTGGTGAATGAAGGCGGCCTGGTTATGACCGGCGCCAACTACACCCTCACCGGAATCGGACTGAAATAAACGCTTTTTGCCGTGAGGGGCCTGACCGCCCCTCACGGTCCCACTAACCGCAAAACGATGAAACGTCTATTATCAATACTGTCCGTACTGGCGGTCGCCATGACCGCCGTATGCTCCTGCGACGACCCGATTGAACCCGATCCCGACGGCCCCAAGGCCCCGGAAGCCATTGAACTGAGCGCCGACGAGCTGGTGTTCACGACTGCCGACGCAGGCAACCTGCCGCTTACGGTCACCGCTCCGGCACGCCCCGCTGTCGAGGTTCCCTCCGACGCCAAAGGCTGGCTCAGCATAGGCGACGGCGTATTCAAGGATTACAAGATTACGTTTACCGTGAAAGCGGCCGCAAACGACACGTACTCGGAGCGCAGCGCAGTCCTGACCGTATCGTCCTCCGGCGTGCCGTCCGTGACCGTGAAGGTGTCGCAGGCCGCCAAGGAGAAACCCGTCGATCCCGATCCTCCAACGCCCTCCGGCGCCGACGGCCTGGCGTCTTTCTTCGGGCTGGGGTGGAACATGGGCAACCATTTCGACGCCTACTACAACGGCTCTTGGGCCGGCGATAAGGAAGGCTACCCCGACGAGGAAGTCTGGGGCGCCACCAAGGCCACCCAGACCACGTTCGACGGTGTCAAGGGCTTCGGCTTCACCAGCGTGCGCATCCCAGTTTCATGGCTCAACATGATCGGCCCCGAGCCGGACTACAAGATAGACGAGACCTGGATGAACCGCGTATACGAAGTGGTCCAGTTCGCCCACAATTCCGGCCTGAAGGTAATCATCAACACGCACCACGACGAGAATCACGGCGTGAACAACACCTACCAGTGGCTGGATATCAAGAATGCGGCTAACAACAGTGCCCTGAACGAGACCATCAAGGCCAAGATCAAGGCGGTGTGGACCCAGATAGCACAGAAATTCGCCGACTGCGACGATTGGCTCCTCATGGAGGCGTTCAACGAACTCAACGACGGTGGCTGGGGCTGGAGCGACGACTTCAGGAAGAATCCCAACAAGCAGGCCGGCATACTCAACGAGTGGAACCAGGTGTTCGTAGACGCCGTCCGCGCCACCGGAGGCAAGAATGCCAGCCGCTGGCTGGGCGTGCCCTCATACTGCGCAAATCCGGATTTCACCAAGTATATGACGATTCCGAACGACCCCGCAAAGAAGATTGCCGTTTCCGTTCATTTCTATGACCCTTCGGACTACACTCTCGGTGATGCTCAGTATTCCGACTGGGGCCATACCGGTGAAGCCGGAAAGAAATCCAACGGAGGCGACGAGGACCACGTGAAAGAGGTCTTCGGCAGGCTCTACAACAATTACGTAGCCAAGGACATACCTGTATATGTGGGCGAGTACGGCTGCTCCATGCGGGCACAGTCCAACAACCGGGCATGGCGTTTCTATCTCTACTACATGGAGTATGTAACCAAGGCCGCCAAGACCTATCACCTGCCCTGCTTCCTCTGGGACAACGGCGCGGAAGGAGACGGCAAGGAGAAGCACGGCTACATCAACCACGGTACCGGCAAAGCCATCGGCAACAGCAAGGCGGTGCTGAACGTGCTTAAGAAAGCCTGGTTCACCGAAGACGAAGGATATACTCTAGACTACGTTTACAACTCAGCCCCCAAATTCTGATGAAACGGTTCATTCCCCTTCTGCTGGTGATTCTCACCGCATGCAATTCCGGAGACAACAAAAGAATGGATGCCGCCAAGGAGCAGCTGATGCAAAGGCTGATGGGCTACGCCGAAAAAGGGCAGATAGCCTACGGCCATCAGGACGACCTCGCCTACGGCCACTCCTGGCTGGTTACCGACTGGGAGAACGACCCCCTCGAGCGTTCCGATATTAAGGACGTTTGCGGGCATTATCCCGCCCTTGTCGGCTTCGACCTGGGAGGCATAGAACTGGGCGACGAGGCCAACCTCGACGGAGTCCCGTTCGGCCTTATCCGCAAGGCGGCGCTGCTGCATCTGGAGCGCGGCGGCATGGTCACATTCTCGTGGCATCCGCGCAATCCCCTCACGGGCGGCGATTCCTGGGACATCAGCTCCGACCAGGTGGTCAAGTCCATTCTCCCCGGAGGAGACAAGCATGACGAATTCACGCTCTGGTTGGGACGTGCGGCCGATTTCATCCGCTCGCTGGGCCCCGATGCCGCCGTCATCTTCCGCCCCTGGCATGAGAACGTGGGCAGCTGGTTCTGGTGGGGCGGCAGGCTTTGCACGGCGGCCCAATACCGCGACCTCTTCCGCCTTACGAGGGCCTACTTTGAGAAGGAACGCGGCATACGCAACATAGTGTGGTGCTACTCCCCCAACGGCAACTGCAGGCCGGAGGAATACATGGAGCGCTATCCCGGCGACGACCTTGTGGACCTGCTGGGAGTGGACAGTTATGAGTACCTGGGCAACCGCAGCATAGAAGAGGCGCGCGAAGGCTTCCTCGCCGAGGCCATGGGGGCCCTGGGCTGGCTCGCCACGACAGGATCCGAACACCGCAAACCCATCTGCCTCAGCGAAACCGGCATGGAGGGTCTCTCGGACTATACATGGTGGACACAGAGCCTCTACCCTGCAATCAAGGATTACCCGATAAGCTATGTGCTGACGTGGCGCAACGCCCACGACAAGCCCGGCCATTTCTTCGCACCCTGGGAGGGATTCGAAGGCGCGGCCGACTTCAAGGAATTCAGTGAACTGGAACAAATAGTTGTATTATGACCTACGACGAACGGCTGGCATGGCTGAAGCAGAGCCACCGAAGCCTGATTGAGAAAAAGAACGTCCCGGTAGAGGGCAACGGCATATTCGAACGCTGGGAGAATCCCGTCCTGACGGCAGAGCATGCGCCGCTGGAGTGGCGTTATGACTTCAACCGCGAGCGCAATCCCTATCTGATGGAGCGCTTCGGCATCCATGCCACCCTCAACTCCGGAGCCATAAAGTGGAACGGCAGATACGTGCTGGTGGTACGGGTGGAGGCCGCCGACCGCAAGTCCTTCTTCGCGGTGGCCGAGAGCCCCAACGGAGTGGACAACTTCACTTTCTGGCCGCGGCCCATAACCATGCCGGAGTGGGGCGAGCCCGCCACCAACGTGTACGACATGCGCCTCACCGCCCACGAGGACGGATGGATCTACGGCATCTTCTGCGTGGAGCGCAAGGACCACGGCGCCGAGGGCAACCTCTCCGCCGCAACCGCATCTGCCGGAGTGGCGCGCACGAAAGACCTGGTGAACTGGGAGCGCCTGCCCGACATCGAGGCGGCCTGCCAGCAGCGCAACGTGGTGCTGCATCCCGAGTTCGTAAACGGCAAATATGCCCTCTACACACGCCCGCAGGACGGTTTTATCGATGCAGGCAAGGGCGGAGGTATAGGCTGGGCGCTGGTGGACAGCATGGAGCATGCGGTCGTCAGGGACGAGAAGATCATCAACGGCCGCTTCTATCACACCGTCAAGGAAGTCAAGAACGGCGAAGGCCCGCACCCCATCAAGACGCCGAAGGGCTGGCTGCACCTCGCACACGGCGTACGGGGATGCGCATCGGGCCTGCGTTACGTTCTCTATATGTACATGACGGCGCTTGACGATCCGACACGCGTGATAGCGGAACCCGCCGGATTCTTCATGGCGCCCGAGGGCCCGGAGTACGTGGGCGACGTTGCCAACGTGCTCTTCGCCAACGGCTGGATAGCCGATCCCGACGGCAGGGTCTTCATCTATTACGCATCTTCCGACACCCGCATGCACGTGGCCACAAGCACCGTGGACAGGCTCGTCGACTACTGCCTGAACACCGCCCCGGACGGCCTTCGCACAGGTCTCACCGTAGAAACACTCAACAAACTAATATCCGGCAACTTATGAAAACCATACTGCTTATCCTGACAATAACTCTCTCGCACATTTTTTCCGACCATGCCGTACTTCAGCAGGACACGCAGACTCCTGTCTGGGGCTGGGGCACGCCGGGAAGCGAAATAAGCGTGAAAGCATCCTGGAACAAGAAGGCCGTCAAGGCCAAAGTTCAGGCCGACGGAAGTTGGAAGGTGATTCTGGACACCCCCAAGGCCGACGGACTGTGTCACGAGATCGTTTTCAAATCCGGCAGGGAGACCGTAAGGATAAGCGACATAGTGCTCGGCGAAGTGTGGCTTTGCAGCGGACAGTCCAACATGGAAATGCCCATACGCGGCTTCGGCTTCCAGGAAGTCGAAGGAGCCACGGAGGCCATCATGGCAGCGCCGGAGACAGCATCTGCGGTGCGCGTATTCGACATCAGGACAGACAAGAAAACGGAGCCTGTGGCCGACGTAGACGCCGTGTGGGAGCTCTCCTCCCCCGGCGTGGTGGCCAAGACCTCCGCAATTGGATACTTTTTCGCCAGGCGCCTCACCCGCTCCCTCGGAGTGCCTGTAGGTATCATCGTCAACGCCTGGGGGGGCAGCCGCATCGAGCCGTGGATGACGCGGGATGCCATCAATTCGGCAGGGCTCACCCAGGAAGAGATGAACAACCTGCATGCGATTGAAGAGAAGCCCTACCGCTGGCCGGAGACGCCTGAGCTCATATGGAACGGACGCGTCTCCCCAATCGTCGGATACGCCGTAAAGGGAATACTGTGGTATCAGGGCTGCTCCAACATGGACCAGCCCCACTGCTACAACAAGCTTCAGAACAGCATGGTGGCATTGTGGCGCAGGGAATGGGGCCGCGAGCTGCCGTTCATCTACACTCTTATCGCACCCTTCGAGCACGGGAAGGCAGACGGCCGCTGGAGGCCATTCTTCGTTGAGAACCAAATGCTTACGGCAAGCGAGATTCCGCTCGCATGGTACGTGTGCACAGAAACGCTCGGTAACAAGACCACCGTCCACCCAGCACAGAAGAAAGAGGTGGCTGACATGATGGTGATGCGCGCCCTGCAAAACGTCTACGGCATGAATCCGGGGCTCAACATCGAGGCCCCGCTGCCTCAGAGTTTCGAATTCTGCGACGACGGGCTGGTTAAGGTGCGCCTTACCGACGTCTGGTCCGACCTCATGAGCATCAGCGCCCGCAACATAGTCGGCTTCCAGCTGGCTGGCGAAGACAGGGAGTTTTTCAATGCGGAGGCTGAAGTCGACTGGGACGGCAACACCATACTCGTGCGCTGTCCCGAGGTGCCGCATCCGGTCTCCGTCCGCTACGGATGGAACAACTGGATGGGCGCCAACCTCGCCAAGTCCTCCGGCATCCCCGTTCCCCCCTTCCGCTCCGACAACTGGGATTACTGATTATGAGAGTTGCATTTCGAGCTGCCGCGGGTCTGCTTCTGCTGATGATTGCTGTCACCGGCTGTCACAGCAGCGAGGTGCGCGTCAAGACCGGTGCGGGCCGGGTGCGGCTGCAGGTGGTTTCGCCGGAGATAGTGCGCGTGAGCGTATCGCCCGACGGCAGATTCCGGGACCGCAGGAGCCTGGTGGTGCTGCCGCAGGAAGGATGCACCGATTTCGAGGTCTCCGACGCCATGGGCAAGGTGAGGCTGGCTACGAGCGCGCTTTCGGTGGAGGTTTACAAGGCCAACGGCTGCATACAGTTCTACCGCTCCGACGGCACTCCCCTGGCGCTCGAAGGGCGCACTGGGTTCACTCCCGCCGAGGCCGACGGAAAGCAGGCATGGAGCACAACCGTAAGCTATGCCTCAGCCGATGACGAGGCGTTTTACGGCCTCGGGCAGCACCAGGCGGGCGAATTCGACCACAAGGGCCGCCGCGAGGAGCTCTATCAGTACAATACCAAGATCAGCGTGCCGGTAGTCGTGTCCAACAAGGGCTACGGCATTCTGTTCGACGCATATTCCCTCAGCCGCTGGGGATCAGCCGAGCCGTACCGGCAGCTGGGACAAGTCTTCGATTTACATCTCACAGGCACCTACTCTCCTGCGGAAGGCACCCCGCTGGTGCAGCAGGAAGACAGCCTGTTCTATGAGAACGAGTGGGCGATAAGGAATCTGCCCGACATCAAACTGAGCGGGGCGCATGTGAGTTACGACGGCACGATTACCGCGCACGAAACCGGAGACTACCACTTTATCCAGTATTACGCCGGCTTCCAGAGCACCTCGGTGGGCGGACAGGAAGTGATGAGCCGCCGCTGGCGTCCGGCATGGAACCCCAACAGTTACAAGTTCACCGTGCACCTCGAGGCAGGTGTTCCCACGCCCCTCCACATCGACTGGGAGCCCGATGGCGACGTGTCGTACATAGGCCTGCGTGTGGCGCCTCTGGAGTCACCGGAGGAAGAATCGCGGCTCACCTTCTGGAGCGAATTCGAGCCGCAGGCGGATTATTATTTCATGGTGGGCGACGACTACGACGGCGTTATCCGCGGCTACCGCAAACTCACAGGCAAGGCGCAGGTGATGCCACGCTGGGCCCTTGGCTTCTGGCAGAGCCGCGAGCGATACAGCACGCAGCAAGACCTGGTTGAAACGCTGGCGGAGTTGCGTCGGCGCCATATCCCCGTAGACAACATAGTCCAGGACTGGCAGTACTGGACCGACGACCAGTGGGGCAGCCACGAATTCGATCCCGGGCGATATCCAGACCCCGAAGGCATGATCGACAGCGTGCATGCCATGCACGGCCGGTTCATGATCAGCGTGTGGCCAAAATTCTACACCAACACGGAGCATTACAGAGAGCTGCGCAACGCAGGATTCGCTTACACTCACGCCGAGCAGGATTCGCTGCGCGACTGGCTGGGGCATCTGCAGAGTTTCTACGACGCATACGCCCCCGGCGGACGCAAGATGTTCTGGCGGCAGATGGACGAAAGCCTCTACAGCCGCTTCGGGCGCAAAATAGACGCCTGGTGGATGGACGCCAGCGAGCCCAACCTGCGCGACTGCCTGCCTCTTGACTACATGAAGTGGCTCCTGACGCCCAACGCGCTCGGTTCCTCCACCGAATATCTCAACGCATATGCGCTCGTGAACGCGCAGGCAATCTATGAGGGGCAGCGCAGCGTCGACCCAGACAAGCGCGTGTTCCTGCTCACCCGCAACGGATTCGCGGGCCTTCAGCGATACAGCACAGCATCTTGGAGCGGCGATATCGGCACCTCCTGGACCGACATGCGCATACAGATGGCGGCCGGCCTGAACTACTCGATGAGCGGCATACCGTTCTGGGGGATGGACATAGGCGGTTTTTCGGTGATGAGCAAGTTCTACGATGCCGCCAACGCCGACGAGTGGCGCGAGCTGCAGACGCGCTGGCACCAGTTCGGCACCTTCGTTCCCCTGTTCCGCACGCACGGGCAGTGGCCTCGCCGCGAACTCTGGAACATCGCCCCGGAGGGATCCGAGACCTACGAAAGCATACTCTGGTACATGCGGCTGCGCTACCGCCTGATGCCATATCTGTACTCGCTTGCGGGCGCAGTGAACTTCGACGACTACACCATCATGCGCGGCCTGCCCATGGACTGGCCCGACGACGCTGAAGTGCGCGATCTCTCCGACCAGTGGATGCTGGGGCCTGCGTTCATGGCCTGCCCGGTGTATGAATACAAGGCCCGCAGCCGGGAGGTGTATTTCCCCGAAGGAACGTGGTATGACTTCTACAGCGGCGCCAGTATCGAAGGAGGGCGGCGGATGAGCGTGCCGGCGCCGTACTCCCGCATGCCTCTGTACGTGCGTGCCGGCAGCATCATTCCAATCGGTCCGGAAATGGAGTGGAGTGACGAGAAACCTGCTTCCGACCTTTTGCTGATTGTTTATGCCGGAGCCGACGGAGACTTCACGCTGTACGATGACGACGGCCTTACCTATGCCTACGAGAAGGGCGACAGGTGCTGTATCCCCATCCATTGGGACGACGCCACCCGCACCCTTACATTCGGCTCACGTTCCGGTTCCTATTCAGGAATGCCGGAGCGTCTGCACTTCCGCATCGTCGTCGCCGATCCGTCCCATCCCTTCCCGTTCAACCCCGACGCCAACGGCGAATCAATTGATTATCATGGTGAAATTGTATATCATACTTACAACACTGCTTCTTACAGTTCTTCCAATTAAAGGACAGGAAGTGCTGTTTGACGACGGGTGGGTGTTTGCATTGGGGAATGCGGCGTCGCCGGAGAAGGACTTCGGCCGCGGCACGGAATACTTTACCTATTTCACCAAAGCCGCTTCGATACATAATACGGGCCCCTATGCCCCGGGATTCGACGACAGCGCCTGGAAGCCGGTGCAGCTGCCGCACGACTGGGTGGTGGACCTGCCGTTCGACCGCGAAGCCAGCCACAGCCACGGATACAAGACCGTGGGCTGGCGCTGGCCGGAAACCAGCGTGGGCTGGTACCGCAAGCACTTTACGGTGCCCGCTGAAGCACAGGGACAACCCGTTTCGCTGCGCTTCGACGGCATTTTCCGGGACTCCGACATCTGGGTCAACGGATTCTGGCTGGGAGGCGAGAAGAGCGGCTATACTACTGCATCTTACAATATCGCCGAGTATCTGAATTACGGCGGCGACAACGTGGTGACGGTGCGCGCTGACGCAACATTCGAGGAAGGCTGGTTCTACGAGGGCGCCGGCATCTACAGGCATGTCTGGCTCACCATCGGCGAAGCCCCCGTAAGGCCGCAGATGCATCTGCCTAAGATCGAGACCGACCCCGACCGGGGCATACTCGTGGACGGCAAGCCCATACGCATCCACGGCGCCAACATCCATCAGGATGCCGCCGGCGTGGGCGCCGCAATCCCGGATGCCCTCTGGGTATGGCGCATCAAACAGCTGAAGAAATACGGATTCAACGCCATACGCACCTCGCACAATCCCGTCTCCCCCGCCCTGCTGGACATCTGCGACAGCCTGGGCATGTACGTGCTGGAAGAGACGCGCCTGATGGGTACCAACGAGGCACAGCTCGAGCCACTGCGCAAGATGATAGAGCGCGACAGGCACCATCCCTGCATCATCATGTGGGGCATAGGCAACGAGGAATGGGGCATCGAGTGGAACGAGAAGGGCGAGCGCATAGCCCGCACCATGACTGAATTCTGCCACGGCATCGACCCCACGCGGCCCGTGGTGGTGGCAACCAGCAGCGGCCCCGAAATCGTCAAGGGGACCGACGTGGCCGGATACAACTACATACTCCAGAATCCGGTTGACAGGCATCGCGCCGACTATCCGGAACGTGTTGCGGTGGGCACGGAGGAGACCTCCGGATGCGGTACCCGCGGCGTATATTTTGACGACCGTGAGAACGGCCGCATGGCGGCAATCAACCGCGCCCCGCAGGGCCCCGACAGCCTTTACAACTGTATTGAGCGGGGCCTGCAGTTCTACGACGCGCGCCCCTGGCTTGCCGGCATGTTCTACTGGACGGGCTTCGACTACCGCGGCGAACCCAATCCGCTGGAGTATCCAGCCACCGGCTCCGAGTTCGGCATACTGGACTACTGCGGCTTCCCCAAGGACGAAGCCTTCTTCCTGCAGTCGTGGTGGACCAGTGAGCCCGTGCTGCACATACTTCCCCACTGGAACCTCGAGGGTCACGAAGGCGAGGAGGTATCGGTGTGGGCCTACAGCAACTGCGACGAGGTGGCCCTGTGGGTCAACGGACGCAGCCTGGGCCGCAAAAAGATGCCACGCAACGGCCATCTGGAGTGGACAGCTGTGTACAAGCCCGGCCGCGTGCGCGCCGTAGGATACAGGAATGGACGCAAGGTACTGGAAAAGACTGTCTGGACCGCCGGCGCACATGCCTCGCTCAAAGCTGAAGCGGACCGCAGCGTAATCAAGGCCGACGGCCGCGACCTGGCAGTTGTCAGCGTCTCCGTGCAGGATGCGAAGGGTCGTTTCGTCCCTACCGCATGCCTGCAGGTGAACATCGGCGTGGAAGGTCCGGCACGCATCCTGGGTTGCGGCAACGGAGACCCTGCCTTCCGCAAGCGCGAACGCCCGGAAGACCCCGACGCGCGCACATTTACCATAGACACATTCAACGGGCTGGCCCAGGTGCTCATACAAAGCACCGGCGAGCCCGGCGACATAAAACTGACACTAAACACAGAACCATGTACTTGCTCGGTTACGATATCGGCAGTTCGTCCGTAAAGGCCTCGCTGGTGGAGGCCGCGACGGGAAAATGCGCCGCCAGCGCCTTCTTTCCGCCGCAGGAGGCACCCATTAGCTCCCCCAGGCCAGGATGGGCCGAACAGGACCCCGAATCCTGGTGGAGCTACCTGAAACAGGCAACTGCCGCCGTCCTGCAACGCTCCGGCTGCAAGCCCGGGGACATCAAGGCCATAGGCATCTCCTACCAGATGCACGGCCTGGTGTGCATCGACAGGGACGGCAAGGTGCTGCGCCCCGCCATCATCTGGTGCGACTCGCGCGCCGTGCCGTACGGCCAAAAGGCCTTCGAAGAACTGGGCGCACAGTGGTGCCTGGAGCACCTGCTCAATTCGCC